>CALRXG020000143.1:0-14133 GCA_943372075.1 Bordetella parapertussis
AATTTTGCCTGTCCGGATTTTCCTTCCGCGGTCTTGATGGTCAAAGTGATCGTGGCACCCGCCGGTATCGCTGCCTTCGCGTCACCCTTGAGGGAATTCTCGCCCTGAGGAGAGAGCGTGACCGTCTCCCGTCCGCTGCCGCCCGCGATGAGCACTGCTGCAGTAAAGCCCTTTGTAGATACCGGCTTTGGGGTGTTTGGGACGAAGACGTTGATGGTGACGGTAGTCCCGGCGGTAAGAAGCTCAGCGTCGATGCCGGCGACGTCGAGCATGAGGCCGCCGTTTGGTCCTTTTTCGTATTCTTCGGCCGAAGCCGGGGCGGCGAACGTCAAAGCGGCGATAAGCAGGAGAACGTATTTCATGATTTCACTCCGTTCGGTTCCGACGTTTTCAATTCACCGTTCTCAAGGTCCTCGCGCCGGAACAGGACATAGAGAGCGGGCAGCACAAGCAGCGTAAGAATGGTTGACGAGATGATTCCTCCGATGACGACCGTAGCCAGCGGCCGCTGCACCTCCGCTCCGGCGCCTGTCGCGATCGCCATCGGCACGAACCCGAGGGAAGCGACAAGCGCAGTCATCAGGACGGGCCGCAGCCGGGTCAGCGCGCCCTCACGCACCGCATCCACAAGGGCGTGTCCTTCCCTGCGGAGGCGCTCTATGAACGTGATGATGACGAGGCCGTTGAGCACCGCGACGCCGGACAGTGCGATGAAACCGATTCCGGCGCTGATCGACAGTGGAATGCCGCGCAACAGCAACGCAATGATGCCACCGGTGAGGGCCAGCGGGACCCCGCTAAACACCAGCAGAGCGTCTGCCATCGAGCCCAAGCTCATGAACAGCAGGAGGAAGATCAGTAGCAGCGCGATCGGCACCACGATAGTCAGCCGCTGCGTCGCCGAAACCAGTTGTTCGAACTGGCCACCCCATCCGATCCAGTAGCCGGCCGGCAGCTTGACCTTGGCCTCGATTTGCTGCTCCGCGTCGGCGACGAACGAACCGAGATCGCGCCCGCGCACGTTGGCAGTGACGACGATGCGACGTTTACCCTGCTCGCGGCTGATCTGGTTCGGCCCGGGTGCCACATCGATTTGCGCGAGTTCAGAAAGCGGCACGTACCGGATCTGGGCGAGCGCAGAGTTGTTCCATACCGCAGGCGTGGCCTTGGTTTGATTGTCGAGCGGTGGCAGCGGCACCGGGAGCGCCTTGATCGCCTCGATGTCCAGGCGCAGATGTTCCGGGAGCCGGACCACGATGTCGAACCGGCGGTCGCCCTCGAAGACCTGGCCTGACTTCTTGCCGCCGACCGCAATCTCGACGAGGTTCTGGACGTCGCCGACGCTGATGCCGTAGCGCGACAACGCCTGGCGGTTAAGCTTGACCGTCAGCACCGGCAACCCGGACGCCTGCTCGGTCTTGACGTCAGCAGCGCCCTGAACGTTCTGCAACACGGCCTGCACCTTGGCGGCGGATTGGACGAGCAGGTCGAGATCGTCTCCGAAAATCTTGACGCCGACGTCGCTGCGGACACCCGAGATCAACTCGTTGAAACGCTGCTCGATGGGCTGCGATATTTCGTAAACGTTGCCGGGAATTTCCTCGGCCGCCTCCTGGATTTCCGAAACCACGACCGCCTTCGATTTTTCCGGGTCGGGCCATTCCTTCCGTGGCTTCAGCATGACATACCCGTCCGAGGTCGAAGGCGGCATGAGGTCGGTCGCGACTTCCGCCGTTCCGGTTCGCGCGAACACCTCCTTGACCTCCGGGATCTTGAGCAAGCGCTTTTCGAGCATTGCTTCCATTTCAAGCGATTGCGTCAGGCTCGTTCCCGGAATCCGGATGGCCTGGAGCGCCACGTCGCCCTCGTCGAGACTCGGAATGAATTCAAAGCCCATGCGCGTGGCTCCGATGCCGCAGACCATCACGAACAATGCCGCGATCGCCGCGACGCCGAAGCGGTTGCGGATCGACGCGTTGAGCAGCGGCGTATAGAGGTGGCGCGCGCCGCGCATGAACCAGTTCTCGTGCTCCGATATCTTGCCCGTCACCAACAGCGCCACGGCAGCGGGCACGAACGTCATCGACAGGATGGCAGCGCCGGTCAGCGCCATCAGCACGGTCAGCGCCATCGGCGTGAACATCTTTCCTTCCACGCCGGTGAGGGTCAGGATCGGCAGATAGACCACGGCAATGATCAGCGTTCCGAACAGGCTGGGGCCGATGACTTCGCGCGAGCCCGCGAGAATGGTTTCGAAACGCTCTTCGCGACTGAGCAGACGACCCAAGCGGTGTTGCTCCGCTGCGAGCAGCCTCAAGCAGTTCTCGACGATGATGACGGCGCCATCAATGATGATGCCGAAATCGATCGCGCCAAGACTCATCAGATTGGCGCTGACCTTGTTCTCCACCATGCCCGTAATGGTGAACAGCATGGCGAGCGGTATGACGCAGGCCGTGGCAATTGCCGCTTTGAAGTTCCCGAGGATCAGGAACAGGATCACGATCACCAGCAGGGCGCCTTCCACGAGGTTCTTTTCGACGGTCGCGACCGTCGCCTCGACCAGGTGCGTGCGGTCGTAGACCGTGTGCGCAATCACGCCGTCCGGCAATGACTTGCCGATCTCCTTGAGCTTGGCGGCCACGCTTTGCGCCACGGCGCGGCTGTTCTCGCCGATCAGCAGCATGGCGGTGCCGAGCACGGTTTCCTTGCCGTTGATGGTTGCCGCGCCCGTCCGCAGATCCTTGCCTTCGGTAACTTCCGCGACGTCGGAGATTCGGATGGGCACACCGTTATGCGACCCGATGACGATCTCCTTGATTTCCTCGACGTTAGCCACTTGACCGGGCGTCCGGACCAGGTACTGCTCGCCGTTGCGTTCGATGTAGCCGGCGCCGACGTTGGCGTTGTTCGCGGCCAGCGCCGTCATTACGTCACGAAAGTTGAGCTTGTAGGCCATCAACTGCGCCGGATCCGGCAGCACCTGGAACTGCCGTTCGAAACCACCGATGGTGTTGACTTCGATGACGCCCGGCACGTTGCGCAATTGCGGTTTGATGATCCAGTCCTGGATGGTCCTCAGGTCGCTCGGGGTATACTCTCCGCCCCCGGCCTTGCGCGCGCCGGGCTTGGCTTCCACCGTGAACAGATAGATCTCTCCAAGACCGGTCGAGATCGGCCCCATCCCGGTTTCGACGCCTGTGGGAAGCTGGTCCTTGACCTGTTGAATTCGTTCGTTGACCAGTTGGCGTGCGAAATAGATATCCGTGCCGTCCTTGAAGATGACGGTCACCTGGCTCAGGCCGTAGCGGGACTGCGAGCGCGTACTCTCGAGATGCGGTAGGCCCCCCATGGCGGTCTCGATCGGAAACGTGATTCGCTGTTCGACTTCGAGCGGCGAATAGCCGGGCGCGCTACTGTTGATCTGGACCTGAACGTTAGTGATATCCGGAACGGCATCTATCGGCAGGCGAGTGAAATTCCATGCGCCGAACGCGGCCATCAGCAACACGCCGATCATCACCAGCCACCGCTGCCGAATGGAAAATGAAAGGATCGCATCAATCATTGCGGTGCTCCTTTGCTCCCGCTTCCCTGATCCGGGCGAAGGTGTTGACCGGCATCGTGTAGACCACGCCGTCGCCCTTTCGTCCTGTCCAAGCCGCCGCTTCGATCCGGCGGCAAATCCCGTCGGCCTGATCCGTCCGGCACACCAATCTCAATTCGAGGCACTGGTGATAGGTGATGTCCTCGTCGCTCGCGACGTAGGTCCCGCCTTGTCCCCGCCCGCGGCCCTGGCCGCGAACCTCATCGAAGGTGAAGCCTGGAAAATCCGCCAGATCGTGAAGCGCGCGGACGACGTGACCTTCCATATGAGGCCTGATCAACGCGGTGATCAAAATCATTCCATTGTCAGTGCTCATCGCCGCCCGCTCCCTTGGTCATTTCCGCCTTCACGATGAAACTGTTCTGTGCCGCGTAGACGTCGCCCTCAAGGACGCCGAAGGTGATCTCGACGAGTTGCGGATCGCGTTGGCCGACTTCGACGTCGCGCGCCTCGAACTTGTCGCCGTTGCGCACGAACACCACCGTGCGGTTCTCGACAGTCTGAAGCGCCGACGATTTCACCGCGACGCCGACCTTCTTTGCCGACAGCGTCAACCGCCCGGTGACGAACAGGCCCGGACGCAACCGCTGTCCGGTGTTCGGGACCACGGCCCGGGCGATGGCGCTCTGGGTGTCGCTGCTACCGACCGGCGACAGATAGGAAATCTTGGCGCCGATTGGCGTCCCGCCATCGGCGGGGTCGATCAGCACTTCGTCGCCGACGCTGACCCGGTTCAGGTCACGCCGATACACCGAAAAATCGACCCACACCGTCGACAGGTCCGCAACGACGAACGCTGGCTTCTGCTCGGAGGCGTATTCACCCAGCGTGATCTGGCGATCGATCACAGTTCCAGCCAGCGACGCCTTCAATTCGTAAGGCGTCAAGCTCTGATTGCTCTCGATGATCGCGAGAATGTCGCCCTTCTGGACCTTGTCGCCGATGCGCTTGCGAACATCGCGGACGATCCCGGCAAACCGCGGCGTCACCTGCACCAGCAATTCCTGGTTGGGTTGCACGATTCCGTTCAAGAACATGCTGTTGCGCAACACGCCAGACGACGCCTTGGCAAGCTCAATGCCCGACGCCTCAACTTTGGCGTCGCTGAGAGCCACGCTGTCGGAGTGCTCGCTTTCCGAGGCTTCGGTTGGCGTCGGCGTCGACGTGGCGGGCTTCAACAGCCGGTAGCCGCCATAGACCAGTCCGGCGGCGACCAGGAGAAATACGAAATAGCGGGCGAATGCCTTGATCATCTTGAACTCTGATGGGTAAGCGAAAACGGATTGCCGACGAGACCTTCGATGGTCGCGACAGCGATATGGAAGTTTTGCAGGGCTTCCTGCTCGCGCACCAGGGCCTGAAGGACCGAGCCCTTGACGTCGAGTAATTCAAGCAGGGTGAAGCGGCCCTGGGCATAGCCGCTCTGGATGGTTGCGGCGGCGCTACGGGCTTTCGGAATGACCGAGGAGCGCAACAGTTTAATTTCCGCCAGTGCCCCGTTGATCGAATCGTAGGCTCGTCCGGCGATGCTGATGAGAACCAGTTTGTTGATCGAACGTTCGGCTGCGGTCTTGGCGAGGGTTTCCTGAGCCGCGATGACGTTGCCCCTGTTCTGGTCGAACACGGGTAACGGAATCGATATTCCCAGCCGTACCGCGTTGTCGTTGGTGTCCTGGAAGTGACGCCATCCCGCAGACAGGCGGACGTCCGGAATGATTTTCAAACGCGCGATCAGCAACTCGGCATTGCGCTGCGCGGTCACGGCGGTCCAGCGCATCAACTGCGGATTGGCTTCGATCGCCTTGAGGACCGACTGGAACGATGGGGGCTGCCCGACAAGGGCCAGCCGACCAATCGCTTTGCCGAAATGGGGAATACTTTCGCCCATTAGAATAGCGAGATCCCGCCGGGCGGTCGCCAATTGCGTCTTGGCGCGCTCCCGCTCGACCCGGAACAGGTCGGCGGCCACCTGGGCGCGCTCGGTTTCCGCGGGCGACGACGCGCCTTCCTCCACGCGCTTCTGCAATTGCGGTATCAATTGATCGAAGCTCGCAATCTGTTCGTCGAAGATTTCGATCCGGCGTTGCGCGCTGATGACGGTAATGAAGGCGATCGCGGTCTCGGACAGCACCTCCAGCCGTGTCGCCCGCCGCTGCCAGACCGCGGAACCGACACCGGCCTGGCCTGCGGCAATGCGGGCTTCGCGCTTGCCGCCGAGTTCGACTAGCTGACTGAGTTGCAGATTAGTTTCCGCGGAACGCGTTCCCCTGTAGGGCCCAGATCCCAGCGCGTTGTCCAATTCGAACGAGGCTTCAGGATTTGGCAACGCGCCTGACTGAATCCGCAACCCGCCGGCGATGCCGACGTCCCGCTCGGCGGCGGTGAGGCGCGGGTTTGCAGCCAACGCGCGCTGTAAGGCTTGCGGCAATGAGATCGGTCGCGACCGTTCCGCAGCAATCGCTGGAATTGTGAGGATAAGCCATGCGCACGCAACGCGCACTGCCCCATTGAATCGATGCATGAAATCAACCTGAAACGCGTAAAGACGACGCGCGGCCTGGCGCGCGTGATGGCGGTCTTCAGGTCAGGTGCTTGGGGGGCGGCGTGTCGAGCTTGGGAGGGTCCTCAAGCAAGCGTTGAGGCGCGACGAAGGCGATCTTGACCGGATGCTCCATTGGCGAGGCCAGGGGCATGGACGTCGGCATCACGACCGGTGTACAAACAGGGCAATGCTCTGCAAGAATGGGCGCTTTCGTGGAATCGCCCTCATCCGACGCAGTGCCGGTTACGGTGCCAACTTGCGAGAAAACAGTCGCGGCGACCGTTTCCTCGGTGCAAAAAGCGACATTGCCCAAGCCGACGAATAGATACATCAGGGCAAGCAAAAGCAGCGTCGCCCTACGAAGGTAGGGCGCTTTCAGCTTCGACAAACCCTGGAGCGGTCGGCGTTCCATGATTCAGAAATAGCAGATCGAATTTGAGAATACTATTACGTTACGCAAATCAGTTGGTAAACTTGACGCCGACCAACCACGGAAACTGATTTTAAAGAGATTTTATCATTTGTCCCTGCACTCCTGCGGAGGCAATACGCTGCCTTTCAAAATCGAAACCCGCCTCGGACGCGATCGGCTTGGTCAGCATCGGGATGCCGCATCCCGGACTGGCGTCAATCCGGAAGAGGCCCTTCGATCTCGTTTTCGAGCACCTGCCCGTCGCGGCGTCGACCCCGACTCCTGAACATCGTACCAACCTTGTCCTCCAGCTTCAGCGCCTCGTCTGCCAGCTTCGGATTGCACGCCCCAAGGGTTTTGTAGCGGCGGAAATCGACGTCGAGCTTGCGCTTGAGCGCTTTCACGTCGATCATCGGTGATGATGCCGAAGCCCTCCTCCAGTGCAGTAGTGGTGTTGGCGACTGCGTCATCGAAGGATGACTGGAGTGTTTGCGCGAAGTAGTAGCTCATTGTCCCATTCTCCTATGTGAGAGGCTAAGCGGGCCTGAAGCGTCATCGCCGGATGTATTTGGTGAGAGCCACAATCCCGAGGACCACGAGGACCAGGATAAGGAGCCACACGAACCCCATGCCCCACATCCCAACGCCCATCATGTCGTTCATCATCTGCTTTTCTCCTTTGCCAGACCGGACTCACGCGAGTGCGATGATGCTGCGTGCCACCACGTAAACGCCGACACTCAGAACAACGCTTGCGAAGAGAAAGGCGAACACGCGTTTTCGCCACGCCAGCACGCGGCAAAGCGCAACACCAATTGCTCCTCCCACAACGCCGCCGAGGATGAAAAGTGCCGCGATCCTCCAGTCGATCAGTCCGGAAGCCGCGTAGCTTGCCGCCGTGGCTGCGCCGAAGGCGGTGACGGCGACGAGCGAAGTGCCGATTGCATACATAAGCGGCATGCTGGTCGCGAACATCAAGCCCGGCACGATGAGGGAAACCACCGCCGATACCCGCGATTTCTCTGAAACGGATTGACAAATCTCTGTATTTCCATACATCTGGATATATGGAAAACGAACAAGCCATCCTCGCGCTGGGCGCCCTCGCGCAGCAAACCCGCCTCCAGGCCTTCCGGGTCCTGATACAACATGAACCCGATGGATTGGCCGCCGGCGATCTCGCGCGATTGCTGGAGGTGCCGCAGAATACGCTCTCGGCCCACCTTTCCGTGCTGACGCGAGCCGATCTGGTGACATCCGAGCGGCACAGCCGTTCGATCGTGTATCGGGCAAACCTAACCACCTTTCAGGCAATCACCGTCTTCCTGCTGCAGGACTGTTGCGGCGGCCGTCAGGAAATTTGCGCTCCTATTTTCGAAAGCCTCGTCCCTTGCTGTCCGCCTCCGAGGAAGAAGGAGAAATCCCGTGCCTGACCGCATCTACAACGTCCTGTTCCTATGTACGGGGAATTCCGCACGCTCAATTCTGGCCGAATCCATCCTGCGCAAGGACGGCGATAGCCGTTTCCACGCCTTCTCGGCGGGCAGTCAGCCCAAAGGAGAGGTCAATCCGATTGCATTGCGTGTGCTGTCGAGCCTCGACTATCCTACCGGCGGTTTGCGTTCGAAGAGTTGGCAAGAATTCGCCACTCCAGATGCACCCGTCATGGACTTCGTCTTTACGGTTTGCGACAGCGCAGCGGGGGAGAGTTGCCCTGTCTGGCCGGAACAGCCAATGACCGCGCACTGGGGCATCGAAGATCCCGCGGCCGTCGAAGGCACCGACCTCCAGAAGGAGGCCGCCTTCGTTTCCGCCTTTCGCTACATGCAAAACCGCATTGCGCCATTCCTCGCCCTGCCGCTCGGCTCGATCGATGCGATGGCGCTAGGCACCAAGCTTCGCGACATCGGAAATTCAGAGGGCTCGACGTTGGGCCGACCGCGCGTGGCATGACATGAGCGCATTCGAACGATATCTGTCTCTATGGGTTGTGCTCTGCATCGTGGTCGGGATCAGTCTCGGCCATCTGATGCCAGGTTTCTTTGTCGCGGTTTCAGGCGCGGAAATCGCGAAGGTCAACCTGCCGATCGCAGTTCTGATCTGGCTGATGATCATCCCGATGCTCTTGAAGATCGACTTCACCGCCATGCGGAAAGTCACAGAGCATGCCCGCGGGGTTGGCGTGACACTCTTCATCAACTGGGCGGTCAAACCCTTCTCGATGGCGCTGCTCGGGACGCTGTTGATCGGCCATGTATTCGCGCCGATGCTCCCGGCCGACCAAATTCAGTCCTATATCGCCGGACTCATCTTGCTGGCGGCGGCACCCTGCACCGCGATGGTTTTCGTCTGGTCCAACCTCGTTGGCGGCGAACCTCACTACACCCTTGGCCAGGTCGCCCTCAATGACGTCCTGATGGTGTTCCTGTTCGCGCCGCTGGTCGGGTTGCTCCTCGGTGTGGCGTCGATTACGGTGCCATGGGAAACGCTGTTGCTGTCCGTCGCGCTTTACATCGTCGCACCGGTCATCATTGCGCAGGTGTGGCGGCGGGCCCTGCTCAACATCGGCTCGGCCGCATTCACCCGGGCCCTGAGCCGACTTCAGCCGCTGTCCCTGATCGCCCTCCTCGCCACCTTGATCCTCCTGTTTGCCTTCCAGGGCGAGCAGATCGTCGCACAGCCCGCCGTCATCGCCATTCTCGCGGTCCCGATCCTGATCCAGGTCTACTTCAATGCAGGCCTCGCCTATTGGCTCAGTCGCCGTTTCGGAGTGGCCTGGTGCGTGGCCGCGCCCGCTGCGCTGATCGGCGCCAGCAACTTCTTCGAACTCGCCGTGGCGGCGGCCATCAGCCTATTCGGCGTCAATTCCGGAGCGGCACTGGCGACGGTCGTCGGCGTCCTCGTCGAAGTGCCCGTGATGCTCTCGGTCGTGAAGATCGTGCAGATGTCTCGCGGCTGGTATGAATCCCGCGATCCGGACAAAGCCAAAAGCGTTGAGATTCACTCATGAGCGTCACTATCTATCACAATCCAGATTGCGGAACGTCCCGCAATACTTTGGCGATGATCCGTCAAAGCGGCGTCGAGCCGGAAATCATTGAATACCTGAAGCAACCGCCGTCGCGCGAAAATCTGATCGAGTTGATGACCCGAATGGGTATCTCCCCTCGTGACCTGCTTCGCCAAAAGGGTACGCCCTACGACGCTCTCGAACTGGCCGATCCCAAGTGGACCGACGACGAACTGATCGACTTCATGATTGCGCATCCCATTCTGATTAACCGCCCTGTCGTCGTGACGCACAAGGGCGTCAAGCTCTGTCGCCCGTCCGAAGAAGTGCTGTCCATTCTTTCGAATCCTCATATCGGACGGTTCGTGAAGGAAGACGGTGAGATCATAAATGCGGACTGAGATGCAAGATTTGCCAAACGTCAATGACGAAGCTTTCGCCCTTCACGATCCTGAATTGCTGCATCGTCCAATGCCAACTCACCGTCCGCGCATTCTTCTGCTGTACGGATCACTGCGCGAACGGTCGTTCAGCCGTTTCGCTACGGTGGAAGCGGCCCGTCTCCTTCAAGCTTTCGGTGCGGAAACCAGGATTTTCGATCCCTCCGGCCTCCCTCTTCCGGACGACGCACCTGCGACCCACGAGAAGGTCCAGGAGCTTCGCGAATTGTCGGCGTGGTCGGAAGGTCAAGTCTGGTGCAGTCCGGAACGCCACGGCGCGATGACTGGGATCATGAAAGCGCAGATCGACTGGATTCCGTTGTCAATCGGCGCGGTGCGGCCGACGCAAGGCAAAACGCTGGCCGTGATGCAGGTGTGCGGCGGTTCTCAATCGTTCAATGCCGTCAACCAACTCCGCGTTCTCGGTCGATGGATGCGAATGATTACGATTCCCAATCAGTCGTCGGTCGCCAAGGCATACGAACAGTTCGAAGAAACCGGGCGCATGAAGCCGTCGCCTTACCACGACCGGATCGTCGACGTCATGGAAGAGCTTATGAAGTTCACGCTGTTGACGCGCGGCGTATCCGGATATCTCACGGATCGTTACAGCGAGCGCAAAGAAGCGGCCAAAAAACTCGCGAAGCGATTGAATCTCGATCAGGCAGTGTAAGGACTGGGGACCGACGTGAAGATGGCACAATCCCCGCCATTACCCAGCGCAGCAGGAGAGTTTCTTCACATCCCGGTCGAACGTCTGCGCCGCAAGCTTCAAGCCCTCGACGGTTGTCAGGTAGGGAAAGATCATTTCTGCCAAATCGTCGATCGACAGCCCACAGCGGATTGCAAGCGCCGCCGTCTGGATGCTGTCGGCTCCTTCCGGAGAAAGAATGTGCGCCCCAAGAAGCTTGCGGGTCGCCCCATCCGCGACAAGCTTGATCAGACCCCGAGTGTCGCGGGCCGCGAGCGCGCGTGGCACGTTGTCGAGCGAGAGCACTGAGGTACGCACGGCGTGCCCGGCAGCACGAGCTTGCGCTTCGGTGACCCCGACGCTGGCGACCTGAGGGTCGGTGAAGACAACTGCGGGCATGACAGTGTTGTCGTAGCGCAGGCTGTTGCCATTCAGTGCGTTCCTGGCCGCGAGCTTTGCGCCATAGGCCGCCATGTAGACGAACTGGTCCTTGCCCGTCACGTCACCAGCCGCATAGACGCCTGCCTTCGAAGTGCCCATACGGTCGTCGATGACGACCGCGCCGGACGATGTCTGCGCGACGCCTGCTTCGGAAAGTCCCAGGCCTTGGGTGTTCGGGGTGCGCCCCGTAGCGACAAGAATCTGCTCGGCGGTCAATACCTCGAGGCCGCCATTCCGAGTGATCGCGAGCGCGACGCCGCCGTCATCGGTCTTGCGGACGAAATCGTAGGTCACGCCTCTCACGATCGTGACCCCCTCATCGGTCAGATAGTCCGCGAGCGCTTGCCCAATCTCCGGCTCGGCCTCTGGCAGAAGGCGACTGCGGAAGACCAGTGTCACCGCGACCCCGGCGCGAGCGAAGGTCTGCGCAAGTTCGGCCCCTACGTAGCCCCCGCCCATCACGATCAAGGAGCGCGGCAGCTCTGTCAGGGCAAGCGCCATCGTGCTGTCGAGCGGCGACACTTCGCCGATCCCTGGAATTGAAGGCAGCGCGGGACGTGCACCAGTTGCAATGATGATGCGCTCCGACGCGAGAAGCCGCGCCCCCACATCGACGCCTCCCTCGACGAGCCGTGCCCGACCTTCATGGTAGGCAACGTTGTTATATTCCGAGAGCAAGTCGGCATACTTCGCCTGACGCAGGCTCGCGACCAGCGCGTCCTTCTGCGCGACCTGCGCAGCCCAGTCGGTGACGCGCGCGCCGCTTTCGATGCCGTCGAACCTGGTCGATGCAATATTGGCGTGATGCACTGCCTCGGTTGCCCGGATCAACGTTTTCGAGGGTACGCAACCGAAATTGACGCAGGTGCCACCGATCGTGCCGTGCCCGACGAGCGCGACCTGCGCGCCCTGCTCGGCAGCGGTGATCGCGGCCGAGAAGCCGGCCGAGCCGGCGCCGACGACAATAAGGTCGTACCGGCCATTGCCGTTGTTGGCACTCGGGTTGCGGGAGTCGGTCATCGCTTCGACTTTCGTATGTTTAGATCGCCTGCAGGAATCTGCGGTGGCAGACGGAATGAAATTGTTACTTCGATAGAATCCATCCCGATGATCGTTCTGATGCGGCCTTACTGCAAGATGTGCGAGGGATAGCCGGCATTGGTGGTCGCGGTGATCAGCGCGGGAACATCCGTGCGACTATCCTCGAAGCGCACCTTTGCAATGACAGCCCCCTCAGCCTCCGATATCTGTACATCAAGCACGCCAGATACGCTGCTGAGCGAGCGCTTCACGATCGGACCGCAAAGCTCACAGGTAGCGTTGGCGACGTTGAGCGTCACGGTTTGCTCGGTGGCGACTGCTGCTCCGGATGACACAAGGACAGCAATCAGTACGACGAGCGGTAGAATCTTCACGGATGATCTCCCTATTTTCAGGTGTCGAGGAAAAGACGAGCGATGTAAGGAAAGCCCACGGCGATGACGATCAAGAGCGTCGCCACCCACAACCCGATCTTCGCGTTTCTGCTGGACGATGGACGGGCGCAGTAGGAGCCTTCGACGCAATCATTCGCTTTCGAATTGCGGTAAACGATATAATAGCCCCATCCAAGACAAGCGACCGCGAGTCCGACGAACAGGGGCTGATATGGCTTGAGCGCGGTCAGATTGCCGATCCACGCCCCGCTAACGCCAGCGAGAAACAAACCGAACGGCACCACGCAGCACGTAGCGGCACCGAGTGCCGCCACGATGCCGCCAACCGACAGCAACGCAACGCCGTCCAAGCGCTTTGGCGCTGGTGGTAGGGCCGAGGTCTCGTCGCGTACCACCATTGAGCATTCTCTCGCAATCGGTCTATGGTGACCCTAGAGTCTGTAGCGACTACAGGGTCAAGCGAAATCTCTCACGAATGCGTGACGTCGATGATCAAACAGATTGATGGGTTTTCGATTGGAGTTCTCTCAGAACGCAGCGGCGTGAACGTCGAAACGATCCGCTACTATGAGAAGATCGGAATCATGCCGTCGCCGGTACGTAGCGCAAGCGGCTACCGCGTCTATCGGCTGGAGCACGCGAGACGATTGCATTTCGTGCGTCGCGGCCGGGAATTGGGCTTTAGTCTCGACGAACTGCGGGGGCTGCTGCTTGTTGTCGACGGCCATACCTGCAGTTGCCGAGAGGTGCACGAACTCACAGTCCAGCATCTCGCCGATATTCGTCAGAAAATTAAAGATCTTCGGCGCCTGGAACGAGTGATGTCGGATATGGCAGCGCAGTGCACGCGGGATCTGGTACCGGAGTGTCCGATCATCGATGCACTCTTCGAGATGCGGCCCGGCGCCTACGAAACGGGCTATGCAAGAGTTCGCGCTGAGAGAAGCTCGAAGAGCAAATGATCCGAAGCCCGCTTGGCGCGAGAGCGCCTCGCTTGCGCGTCATCGGCCAGCCAACTGCAGCGCCGGCCGCCTTGCGACGCCTGCAGCGGCAAACCTAGATCGACGCGGCCAAGCGCTTTGATCCGTTTGAAGACTATGGAGCTGCAGCGTAGCCCGATCCAAGCGGCTGATGCCTGCCGTTGCAAGAGCTCACAAATGGAGAAGTCGACCGACGAGTTGCCAGATGTGGCCGCCGTTTAATTTTTAAGGTCGTCATTTGGTCAAGCGCAGCGACCCAAAGGACGGAGGGCGGGCCTAGCGAAAAGATTCGAGACTCAGCGACTTGACCTAGGAGGTAACTCCAGGGGTTAGCATCGCTCCAATACCGCGATATCTCAAATTGGAGCATCGGATGAAAACGACAACATTCAAAATCGAAGGCATGAACTGCGACGCCTGCGCCAACACGATCAAGAAGCTCGTGGAAAAGGAACCTGGGGTACGAGTGGCCGAGGTGTCGTTCGACGAGGGGTCGGCACGCATCCTCTACGATCCCAAATCCGTCAAGGAGGATCGCCTCGTCGATACGATTCAAAAGCCCGGCTTTCGGGTC
>CALRXG020000144.1:0-14079 GCA_943372075.1 Bordetella parapertussis
GACGTCGTGTTCGGCGAGGACACCCACAATCCGCCCGCCGAAGTGGTCGCCGCGATGGAGGCCGATCCGTATTATCTGCGGCTGGCGCGCTTCAGCGTGGCGTTTCCCTGGATCAACTACATCGCGCTGATCGCCTTCTTCGGCACTCAGGAGCTGCCGTGGTGGTCCTACATCGTGCTGCTGCTCGGCGTCGGCACCATCAACGGCGGCACATTGCTGATCGGGCACGAACTCGGCCACAAGTCGGACCGGCTCAACATCCTGTTCGGCACCCTCGCCAATTGCGCGGTGGGTTACGCCCATTTCCGCATCGAGCATAATCGCGGCCACCACACCTGGGTCGCAACGCCGGAGGATCCGGCCAGCGCGCGGTTCGGGGAATCGATCTATGCATTCGCCCTGCGCGAGCTGCCGGGCGCGTTCAAGCGCGGCTGGCGCAACGAGGCCGAGCGGCTGACCCGGCGCGGTGAGCCGGTCTGGTCGGTCAATAACGAGATCCTGCAAGGCTTCGCGCTGACGCTGGTGGTGGCGGCCGGATTGATCGCGCTGTTCGGCTGGAAGGTCGCGCCGTTCATCGTCGCGCATCATTTCCTCGGCTGGTACGCGCTGACCCAGGCCAACTATGTCGAGCATTACGGTCTGCTGCGCGAGAAACTGCCGAACGGCCGCTACCAGGCGGTCGAGCCGCGCCACTCCTGGAACACCAACCACATCGTCTCGAACCTGATGACGCTGCATTTGCAGCGGCACTCCGACCACCACGCCAACCCGATGCGCCCCTACCAGTCGCTGCGCGACTTCGACGATATCCCGCGGCTGCCGAACGGCTATACCGGCATGTTCGGGCTCGCTGCGATCCCGCCGCTCTGGTTCCGCGTGATGGACCCGAAGGCGCTGGCCTGGGCCGGTGGCGACAAGAGCAAGCTGAACCTGCGCCATCGAGTGGCGGCTTCCTGACCGAGGCCGCCCGGATTGTCAGCTGCTCGGAATCTTCCGCCGCACCGCCTCCACGCCCGCGTCGGTGACGCGGTATCGCCGCCCCAGCTCCGCGACGATCCAGCCCTTCTCGATCATTCCGGCAATGGTACTGGGGCCGACACCCGCGGGAAACGATCGGCGATTCCGGATTGCATCGATCGCGACCCGTTCAAGATGAGTAGCGACGTGGGACGGGCGGGCGCGAAACGCCTTGGCGATCAGCAGGACCGACAGGAGCTCGGCGCGGCGGCGCACCGCGGACGCACTGCGGGTCAACTCGTTGCTGATCTCGAGCGCATTCTTGCCGGCCTTCGCGAGCTCTCTGAGCTTGTCGTCCTCGTCAGAGCTCCAGCGCCGCACGATTCCCATCTGCCCCCCACCGCCTGGATACCCACCTCGAACCGATGGATACGCAGGCGGCGCCGATTTGCCATGTGACTTTCGGCACCTCTTGCGGTGACGTTGGGGCTGTCGCCATCAAGAGGTCCGATCACGGTGAGCGATGCGGCTCTCCAAAGCCGTCTCAATGCTTGGTGGGTTGGAGTCAATGCTTGCTGGGTTCGAGCGCGATCAGCACGCCGGTCGGCTCGGGCTCGTGCGGCCGAAGCGAGGTCAACTCCGGATCGCTCCACTCGGCGAGACTCACCACCTCACCGGTCTGCCCCGGCATGTCGGAGGTCTGCGCGGGTTCGAGGACCTTCAGTCCGCTGGTGTCGACAAAGAAGGTGTGGTCGCCGAACACGCTGTTCAATTGCGGCACGGCCGGATGATCGTCCGGAAGCACCTGGGCGTTGAGTTGCGTCATGGTCTGTTTGACTTGAGTCGAATTCAGCTTCATCCGCTGCTCCTTCGTGTTGGTTCCGGCCTTGATGTTGGCTGGTTCCTCCCCGCCCGCGCCCTTGTCGTCAGGGCCTCGAGTCCTCGAACCGATCCGGCACCGAAACGTTCCCCGAATGCGACGCATTGACCGCATAGGCGCGCAAGTTTGAGTGCACGCGTTGCAGGTTCCACATGTGATCGTGGTGATGACCAGTCGATGGGTGAAAGCGCGACAGGCGTACTGCGTTCCTCTCGCAGCAACTCAGGCCAAGCCGGGCAGCACGACCTCGTCGACAACGGCGTCATTGATGCGCCGCTGTTCCGCCGCCGGCCTGTCGTAGTTGCCGCAGCACTGTGCGACGACGAGGTCGAGCGCCGGGAACAGATAGAGGCGCTGGCCGCCCCAACCGATGCCTCCGGCCCAGCGCTCCGGATGCGGCAAGGCGGCGGCGAACGACGCGCCGAGATACCATTGGTAGCCGTAGCGGCGGCCATCTTCGATCATGACCGCCGGCGCGAGCATGCGCGTCAGCCAGTCGCGCGGCACGATCTGCCGGCCGCCCCACGCACCACCAGCGCGCACGAGCTGACCGATCTTGAGCAGATCGCGCGGCAGCAGTCGCAGCCCCGACGCCGCGCGATACTGGCTATCGCCCACGCCCTTCGCCCAATCGACGCGACCGAAGCTCAGCGGATCGAACAGCACGCGGCGGCAATAGGCAAGCAGCGGCTCGCCGGTGCCGCGCGAGATGAGGTGTCCCAACAGCGCGGTCGCGCCGCCGCAATAGCTCCATCTGGTGCCAGGTTCGGCGATGATCGGCCGCTCCAGGATGAAACGGAAGCGATCGGGCGCGGCCTCCATCGCGATCTCCGAATTACGCAGGTCGCTTCCATAGGGGACGGTGAGCTCGTCCCATTCGATTCCGAGCGTCATCGACAGCACATGATGGATAGTGACGCGGTCGCGGCCCGGCTGGCGCGCGAGATCGGCATATTCTGGAAACTGGTCGTACAGCTTCGCCTCGGGCGGCGGCACCTTGCCGGCGGCGAGCGCGATGCCATAGACGAGACCGACCACGCTCTTCGATACCGAACGCAGATCATGCGGAACATCGGGACCGAACACGACATCGCGAAGCGGTCCCCCGATTTCGGATTCGTCGTCGCCCTTGCCATAGTGCTCGAACAGCAGCCGGTCGCCCCGGCTCACCAGCAGTGCGTGCAGCCCGCTGATCCGGCCTGCGCTCTCGGCCTGCGCGAGACGGTGGGCGATGTCCTCCGCCGACGGCAGCGCCGACGCGGCCGATGGCATGAGCAGGCTCGCCCCCAGCCCGGCCAGAACGCGACGCCGATCGATCCCGATCCTTGAAATCTGAGGCACACGCATGATCACCCTCCTCCGGCATTCAGCCGGCGTGCTGCTCGGGCTTGAGCAATCGGTAATGCAGCCGCGCGTAGCTGCCGAGCCTGCCGACCGCGGCATTGACGGCGAACAACAGCAGTAGCGCGATGCCACCGCTGGCGGACAACAGTCCGATGCCGGCTACGGTGCGCAGCACCAGCTTCGCAATCGACGCGACCGCGGCGAGCTTGAAGACGCTGATGAGCAACCCGATCCCGACGATCCCGAGCACGAACATCACGAGACCGAGAACCAGCACGGTGATCAGCGCCGCGAACAACAGCGGCAACAGCACGACGATGTCGACGGCGGCGAGACCTCCAAGCGCGAGCAGCACGGAGGCCGAGTTGCGCAGGCTGTGATCGTGCTCCCAGCGCTTCAGGCCGGTCTCGGCACGCAGCTCGCGCGCCAGCCGTGCCGGATCGCCGAGCGCAGCCGCGACATCCTCTTCGCTGCGTCCGTCGGCGAGGCCTTCGTCGAAATACGCATTATAGTCGTCGAGGATGTCCTCGGCCTCGCGAGCCGGGAGACCCGCCAGTCCATCCGAGAGATGTCGCAGGAAGGCCGCCCTGTTCATTTGCGCTCTCCGAGTAGCTGATCGACTGCGGCCGTGAACGCCTGCCATTCGCGCTTCTGAGCGGCGAGCGCGGCGCGGCCGGCTGCTGTCAGCCGGTAGTATTTCCGCGGCGGCCCGCTGCTGGACTCGACAAGCCGCGTATCGACCAGCCCGTCATCCTGCATGCGGCGCATCAACGGGTAGATCGTGCCCTCGCCCATCCCGATGCCCGCGGCGAGCGTGCTCGCGATCTCATAGGCATAGCTTTCCCCACGGGCCAGCAGCGCCAGCACGCACATCTCGAGCGCTCCCTTCTTGAGCTGAACCTGGATCGTCGATTCCGCCATCGAACTCCTGCTCGTCACAGGAGCTGTATATAGCAAGGTACCATGCAATACAAGGTACCTTGGAAATGATGGGACCCGATCGGAGAAGTCTCACGCTCATTGTCCGTCATTGCGAGGAGTGACAGCGACGAAGCAATCCATGCCCCGTCTACGGAAGATTGGATTGCTTCGCTCGGAATGACGAGTGGGAGTCGGTGCCGCTTCGTTACGCTTACGCCTGCTTGGCGGGCCGCATATGGATCAATGCGTCGAGCACGAGCACGAGAACAGGCCGCTGCTCGTCGTTGACGAGTTCGGTCTTGAAGATCACCACGGCGTCGCGCCGCTCCGGCCTGAGGGTGATCTTCTGGATTTCCGATTGGCCGGTGAGTGTCGCTCCCGGCCGAACCGGACTGGGAAGCCGTATCTCGAAGCTGCGGCCGACGATGCCCGCCACCTTGGTCCAGATCGCCTCCACGACGAGGCGCTGATAGATTGCCATGGTGTTGAAGCCGCTTGCGATCAGGCCACCGAACGGCCCCACGGCCGCCGCGGCGGGATCGGTATGGATCGGCACCGGATCATACTTTCCGGCGAACGCCAGAATCTCCGCCTCCCCGATCGTGTAGGTGCCAAGCTTGAATGTCTGGCCCTCGGTGAGATCTTCCGCATACAGCATCACGCGCCTCCATCTGCCGCGCGACGATAGCCGAACGCTGCGGGGTTTCCATTACCTCAAAGGTCATCAACCTCGCACGGACGACCGCCATGTGCGTGCGAGCGAGCGACGCGCACGGCACCGGCCGCGCGCGTCCCGCATCCCGCGCTATTGCAGCCGCGCCGCCCTGGCCTTGGCAGCCTTCACCGTGTTCTCCATCAGGCAGGCGATCGTCATCGGGCCGACGCCGCGCGGCACCGGCGTGATCGCACCGGCGACCTGCAGCGCCTCGTCGAACGAGACATCGCCACGCACCTCGTAACTGCCGTCCGGCTTTTCCACCCGCGTGGTGCCGACATCGATCACGATCGCCTGCGGCCTGATCCAGTCGCCGCGGACGAGGCCGGCCTTGCCCACCGCGCTCACCAGAATATCGGCCTGCCGGCAGATGGCGCTGATACCGCGGGTGTGGATGTGGGTCTGCGTCACGGTCGCCCGCTGCTGCAGCAGCAGCGCGGCCATCGGCTTGCCCACGATGTTGGAGCTGCCGATCACCACGGCATGAGCGCCGGTGAGATCCGGGCGAATCGATTTGATCAGCCTGAGGCAACCGAGCGGCGTACATGGCACCAGCGCATCGTCGCCGTGAAACAGCCGGCCAGCGTTGAGGGCGTGCAGGCCGTCGACATCCTTGGCCGGATCGACCGCGGCCATCACGCGCAGGGCGTCGATATGCGCCGGCAACGGCAGCTGGATCAGGATGCCGTCGATATCGTTGCGGGCATTGAGCGCCTCGATCCTGGCAAGGAGGTCGGCCTCGCCGGCATCGTCCGGCAGGCGTTCGACCTCGCCGCGCAGGCCGAGCCGCTCGGCCATCCTGACCTTGCTCTGGACGTAGATCTGGCTCGCGGGGTCACATCCGACCAGCACGACCGCAAGTCCCGGCGCGCGGGGCAGCCGGTCCAGTTCGCTGGCAACCTTGTCGATGACAATCTGGGCATGCACATGCCCATCGAGAATATTCGCCGTCATGGCACCTCCGTTTCGAAGCGGTGCCCAGGCGCGCGGCGTCAGTCTCTGCGTTCCCCGATGGTGGTCCATCCAAGCGCCAGTCGCGCAGATGCCGTGGTCATAGCCGCCCGGCGCGGCAAAGGCAAATCACACCCACGGCGATCCAGCGGCAGCGAATTGCCCGTATTTTTGCCGGTGGATCGCGGCCAAGCGGGCCGCCGCTAGGGGTAGGATTCGGGCAAGACTTGCGATAAGCCTCGGCGCTTGCCGGGCTTTTCCGATCCCCGGCGCCATCCTTCCGGTCATCACGCCATTTCGGACATTTTCGACATGAAGCATATCATCCTCGCGCTGGCGCTCCTGTGCCCGGCGGCCGCGCTTGCTCAAGGCACCACCCCACCCCCAGCCGCGGACAAGCCGGCGGCGGCCCCGCAGCCGATGGTCGGCGACAAGCCGCTGGTCCAGGTCGGCAAGAAGCACGCGACGAAGAAGGGCGAAAAGCCGACGCCGGGCAAGCCGCAATCGGTCGCGCAGAAGCTGCAGGCCTGCGGAGACATCGACGACGCCACCAAGGAACGCTTGAACTGCTACGACGAGATTTTCAAGCCGCAGCCGAAGCCGAAGGCCGCTCCCGCCAAGGGGGTCAACGAGTGCCGTTTCGTCAAGGAAGAGGACGAGCGGCTGACCTGCTACAACGGTTTCGCCGACAAGATTCCGCGCCTGCCGCGCTGAAGCGCATTGCCGGGTTCTGATTGAATCAGAGCCGCGTTGGCGCCATCACGCGGTCTTCTCCGGCCTAGCACCTCGAACATGAAAAGGCCGCCGCAACCGAGTTGCGGCGGCGTCGCGATGTGGCCTGCGGGCGCCTGCTTACCAGGTCCCGAAGCCACTGAAGAAGCCCATGCGCGGCTGCTGCTGCGCGACACGGTAGGGCTGATACATTCCGGGCTGCACTAGCCGCATCGGCTGCTGCTGATAGGGGTGGCTGCGCGCAACCTTGCGCTTCTTCGGCGCCGGCGGCGGGACCAGTGCCGGCTGCTCGGCCGACTTCGCCTCGGCCACCACCGGACCCTTCTGTGCGTCAGCCGCTTTCTCCGGCGGGATGAACTGGGCAAATGTATCGCGGACGCGGGACTGCGCCGACGCCTCATGCGGGGCCGACGAAACCGCAGCCGCCACCGCATTCACCTGCGGGGGAACGATGGTCGGCAGGCTGGTGTCATACACCACCCGTTCCGGCAGTTTCTGGGTCGACCTGATGCGCACCATCGTCTTGTCGACTCCGGGCGACGACAGGCTCTGGGTCTGGCTGGGGACGACCGCATCCTGCGGCACAATGGCGTTAACGACGAAGAGCAGCGCGAGCAGCACTCCACCAACGAACAGGAAATAACGCGCCACAGGCATCTTGGAAGCTCCCCCCGCGCCACGGGCACGGTTCATCTCGGCGCGACGACGCAAGTCATCGCGCATCGAATTCATCGTCTGCGCATGATCAGCCGGAAGGTCACCATCCGCGCTCTTCCGGTCATTCACTAACGGTCGGCTTAGTAGTTAGTTCCTGCCTCCCCGTTACGGTTCACCCGGCCGGTCAATTCCCGGTCACTTTTTCGAGATGAAGGGTTTAGACCCGGCTGGCGGTCACGACGGAACATTTCGCCTTGTTTGCATTAACGTTTACGAACCCGATTAGCATGCTCGAATAGGTCTTGCGGCTCTTCATCGCGATGGTGTCGGGGATCAGCCGCTTGCGCTCGGTCACAGGACTGCCATCGCGGCGGATGAAGGCGCAGGCGATCTCGATATCTTTCACCGCGAAATGGTTGGCGTTGCGCAGCGTCAGGGTGACCAGAACCTTCGAACCCAGGCCGCCGCGCCGCCACGATTGTGAGGCGATCCGCAGCTTGTTCAGCGGAGGCGGCTCGGAGCTCGGCTCGGACGACCTGACCTCCCCCGTCGACTGCGAAGCGGTAGCCACACCGACCGTGGCCGGCTCATCCGCCGGCACAGCCGGAGTATCCTTTCTCGCCTCGGCAGGCTGCGTCCCGATCGAGGTGTCTTGCGCGGGCTGGATGACAGTGGAGGACACCGGCCAGACATCCTGATCTCCGGCGTCGCTCGGGTCCGGGAGCATGAACCATGCGGTGGTGCCGGCGATCGCGATCACCGGCAAAAGCAGGCCGGCATAAAAGCCGCGCTCACCGAAACGTCCAGCGGCAGACCTCCGAAACGACGACAATCCGGTCCTCATCGTCGAGCCCTCGCCCTGGCAGCCCAATCACGCCACCACGCACCTTGCAGCCTTCGTGATGACCGCAGGCCCTGCGGCCACGCGAGAACAACCGCTCACCGCCGGAATGGTTTCGTTTCGGGATCACAATCTTGCGGGCACGTCCTGGGCTGGCATCCCAGTCGATCACTCGCCAAGGCGATGCGATCAGGTTGAAACGCCATCGCGCCCTGGACTCCCCGCTCAGGCATGTTCAGACATGGTGCTTTCGGAAATCCGCTTCGCACTTTTCCGGATCATGCCCTAGATTTGCGCCGCTCGAGCGCGAGTGCCGCGCAGCCGAGCGGCACGAGAACAACAAGGAGTTCACAATGCCTGTCGTCACCTGGGACCACGTCCATCTGCGCAGTCCCGATCCCGAGGCCACCGCGACCTGGCTGCGCGACATTCTCGGCGGCGAGATCATACGCGGCCCCGGCCGCATCGACGTTCAGCTCGGCGGCGCCAGGGTGTTCATCGCGGAGGTGGCGCAAGGCGACGGCGTCAATGCCCCGCCGGTGACGCCCTATCAGGGGCTCGATCATTTCGGGTTGGCGGTGAAGGACATCGACGCCGTCGCGGCCGAGATGAAGGCCAAAGGCGTCGAATTCACCAAGGAGCCGACCACGATCCGCCCCGGCGTGCGGATCTGCTTCATCCGCGGCCCGCAGGGCATCTCGATCGAGCTGCTCGAGCGCGACAAGAAATACGCGTGAGTGGCGTGCCGCGCTACGTCATGCTGCCCGGCATGAAGCAGCGGATGGTCACGCCCATGTAGCTCTTGATCGGCCACACCATGGCCCGGCCGGCCCGGTTCGGCTCGGTCACCACGGCCTCGTCGGGGACATCGATCCACGCACCGTCGAGACGCACGCGATAGTGGCCGTTCTTCGATTCCCAATCAACATCGCTGACGGCGCTGCCGTCGGCGTCCGAGCAACACGGTCCCTTGCCGCTGCGCAGACTGTCGAACCATTCCTTGAGCGGCGAATTGGCGTAGCGGCCGTCAGGATCGCGCGCCTGCGCAAGCTGCACGGCTGCGACCGATATGAGGGCGACCAGACCAAGCGACAGAAACACGCTCGTCCGGCCGCGGCGACGGCCAACCGGGGTTCCGGGATCGTTATTCCGGCCTGCCAAGCGGCCGCCGGCTTCCAACCTGTCTGTCATGTGTGTTGCTCCAGCACTCACCGGCCAGTGCAACCAGAGCTATGCATTTCGCGGGCCAGTTCGATTCGCGCGCACGGTCCGCTGTCATCGCGCCGTCACACCGCCTGGCAGGAACCGAGGGTTCACGGCCTGTCCGGACACCCCGGAATCAACCTGCCGCATTGCACGAGGTTGCTCGCTTTGGCATAAAAAACCAATCCGGATTGCTGCGGGCGCGGCAGCCGGACCATGGGACGTTATGAAGAACGGGCTGTACTCAATCCACGTCACCCTGCTGGATGGGCGTGTCGGCAAGGGCAGCGGCGTGATTCTGTTTCGCGACGGACAGATTCTCGGCGGCGATGCCTATCTGTATTACACCGGCAGCTACACGGTGAAGGGCGACACCTTCAAGGGCGAGGTGCTGGTGCAGCGCCACACCACGCCGCGCGAGACCGACAATCCGCTGTTCGGCGGGCCGGCGCCGGTCGGCATCGGCGTCTCCGGCACCTTCACCGACACCCGCGGCAACATGAGCGGAACCGCGCTGGTCGGCAAGGCGAGCCTGATCTTCGGTGCAACGCTGCATTGGCTCGCGGATATCAATTAGCTTTCGTGGAGCTGTCAGACTCTCGAGTCTATTCCGCGGCCTGCTCCAGCGGCGCGACGCGCGGCAGGATCATCTGGATGCGCGTGCCGTTGCCCGGCGCGGAATCGAGTGAGAGCCGGCCGCCGAGCCGCGTGGTGACGATGCTATAGACGATGTGCAGGCCGAGCCCGGTGCCGCCCTGGTCCCGCCGTGTCGTGAAGAACGGATCGAACGCGCGGCGGCGCACGTCGAGGCTCATGCCGCAGCCATTGTCGGCGAAGATCACCTCGACATTGTCGCCGCCGGCGGCGTGAACCTTGATCTCGACCTCGCCCGGCTTGCCGTCCGGGAACGCATGCGCCACCGCGTTGAGGAATAAATTGGTTAGCACCTGGCCATACGGTCCGGGATAGGAGTTCATCATCAGGTTCGGCTCGCAATCGACGTTGAGCGTCAGATTGTGCTTGCGCAGTCCGGGCCGCAGACTCATCACCACCTGCTCGGTGAGATCGCCGAGATCGAAGGTGCGCTGGTCCGAATAGTTGCGGTCGGCCGCGACCTGCTTGAACGACTGGATCAGTTCCGCCGCGCGGTTGAGATTGGCGACGAGTTGCGACGACGCATCCCGCGCTGTGTTCAGGAAATCGTTGAGGCTGGAACGGCGCAGATCGCCGCGTTCGACCTGGGCTCCGAAGATCGCGGTCTTGCGCTCCAGCGCGGAGGCCACGGTCAGGCTGATGCCGACCGGATTGTTGACCTCATGGGCGACGCCGGCGACCAGGCGGCCGAGCGCGGCGAGCTTCTCGGCCTCGATCAGGGAATTCTGCGTCTCGCGCAGGTTGCGCAGCGCGGCCTCGGCGGAATCCTTGGCCTTGCGCATCTCCTGCTCGGAGCGCTTGCGCTCGCCGATGTCGAGCGCGACCGTGACGATGTTCTCGATCTCGCCCTGCTGGTCCAGGATCGGCAGCTTGTTGACCAGCCATTGCCGCATGTTGCCGGCGGCGTCCTTGTACTCCTCTTCATAGAAGCCGAGCTCGCGCCGCACCGACAGCACGCGCTTGTCGTTCTCGTCGGTCTTGGCGGCGCCGTAGCGCTGCATCAGTTCGGCGGTGGTCCGGCCGATCGCGTCCTGCGGATCGACGCCGAAGATGCCCGCCATGTAGCGGTTCATCATCACGTAGCGCAGCGCGTTGTTCTTGACGTTGATGACGGCGGGCACCGTGTCGATGACCATCTGCAGCATGCGGCGGCCTTCGGCGATGGCGTCCTCGGCCCGCTTCTGGTCGGTGATGTCGCGCACGGTGCCCTCGTAGCGCACCACTTCGCCGTCGTCGTTGCGGACGACGGTCGCGGAATCCGACAGCCACAGCACTGTGCCGTCACGCGAGCGCACCTGGTATTCGTAGTCGCGCACCGTGCCGTCGCGCTGCATCAGCTGCTGGTACTGCTCCCGTGCCGCGGGATCGACATAGACGGTGGAAGCGATGTCGTCGATGCCCTTGATCAGGTCCTGTGGCGTGGCATAGCCCATCATCCGCGCCAGCGCCGGATTGGCGTTGAGCAGCGCACCGCCCGGCGTCGTGACGTAGATGCCCTCGACCGATGCCTCGAACAGCTTGTGATAGCTCTCCTCGGCGAGCCGCTGCTCGGCCAGCGCGCGCAGCGCGGCCTCGCGCGCACTGTCGGCGTCGACCAGGGTCTGCCGGAACACCTCGGCGGCGCGCGCGATGTCGCCGATCTCGTTGTCCAGATCGGCGCCGGGGATGAATGCGTTCTTCTCGCCGCCGGCGACCCTGCGGATCGATCCTGCGATCCGTGCGAGCGGGCGGACGGTGCGGCGAACCACCAGCACCGAGGCGAACAGGCCGATCAGCACGCCCGCCGTCCCGAGCACGATGCTCTGCCATTTCGCCTCGGCGAGCGTCCGGGCAAAATCGCGCGACAGCACATGGCCGCGGCGGCTCGACAGCTCGCGGAGCAGCTCGGTCACCTTCTGGATCAGCCGGCCCTCGGCGCCGAGCACCTCGCGGTCGATGTCAGCGATCTGGCCCTCGCGGACCGAAACCGCGATCATCGCCTCGGCATAATTGTCGACGGCGCTGCGCAGTGCCGGATCGGCGATGCTCATCGCGCGCATGCTTTGCGCGGCCTGCTCGGCGGCGGAGGTGTTGTGCGCCAGCAGCGCGGTGGCGATGCGGCTCTGGATCTGCGACAGCGTGTTCGCCAGCGTCGCATCGCTGCTCTCTGCGACCGCCTTGTCGAAGGCGTCGCGCAGCGGCGGCAGCGCGGCGACGATCTCCGCGCGGCGGCTGAGCAGCGCCGAGATGCGTTCGATCCCGCTGCGATAGGTCGCCAGCCGCTGGGTGACGCCGTCGATCATGTCCTGCTGCTCGGGCGCCAGCTCGATGCGGGTCTTCTTCAGGATCTCGCTGAGCGACTGGGCCGCCTCCGCGACCTGGGCGGACTGGGTGCCGGGCTCGGTGACGAAGTCCCGTGCCGCCAGCCGCAGTTCGTTGGTGCGGCGGTCAATGTCCTCGGCGATATCGCCGACGCTCTGCAGTCGCTGCAGCTCGGCGAAAGTGGTGTCGATGTGGCGGATTGCGATGACACTGGCCGTGGACGTGATGATGATCACAGCCAGCACCAGCAGGAAGCTGCCGAACGTGAGCTGGCCGATCGAAAGGGAGAACGCACGCGGCGGATGCGAATTCGGCGGCAAGTCAGCGGTCATGTCATCTAGGCCGGGGTCCAATGCACCCCAATATACGGGAAATTACGGGCCTTGGGAAAACATGCTACAGGCCTTGGACGGTCGGTGATGTGACCTGTGTCACCCGGCAACGTTAACGGCCGATTTCCGGCACGCCCGACAGGGCGGCCGGTCACCGCTCGCAAAACATCAGGCCGCGGCGGCCTTCCGTGCCGGAAGCGCCATCGCGGCGGTGACCTCAGGCCGTCGCGACCCTGCGCGCGGGAATCGTCATCGCGGCGACGCCGACCACGACGCAGGCGAGCCCGATCCACGCCGTCGGGCCCAGCCGTTCGCCCAGGAAGGTGACGCTGAGCGCAACGCCGATCGGCACCCGCAGATAGGCCTGCGCCGTGGTGCCGACCGAGCCGAGGGTCTGGATCAGGCGGAAGTAGATCACGAAGGCGATCGCGGTGGAGAACACCGCAAGCGCCAGCAAGGCGGCTAGCGAGCTGGCCGACGGCGACAGCGCCCAGGGCCGCTCGACGGCGAGGCTGAGCGGAATCAGGATCGCGGCGCCCGCGAGCAGCGAGCCCGCCGCCGGCGCCATCGGATCGAGCCCCTTGAAACCGCGGCTGAAGATCGCGGCGCAGGCGTAGCTAATGGTGGCGACGACGATCGCGACCTCGGCCAGGATCCCCTGCCCGACATCGCGGAATGCGTCGACCCCGACGATCAGGCAGATGCCGGCCATCCCCGATATCACCCCGAACAGTTTTCGCGGGCTGGCGGCCTCATGGCGGGTGATCGCGACCGTGAACAGGAAGGTGAAGATCGGCGAGGCCGAATTGAGGATCGTCGCCAGCCCGGCGTCGACGAAGCGCTCGCCCCAGGCGATCAAGGTCCAGGGGATCACGCTGTTGAGGCAGGCCTGGAAGATGAAGCGCCGCCAGGTCGCCCCGTCGGTCGGCATCGTCACGCCGCGCATCCACATGATGACGAGGAGCAGCAGGCCCGCGATCGCGGTCCGCGCCGCGATCAGCGTGATCGGCGGGATGGTGGCAACCCCGAGCTTGATGAAGGTGTAGGAGCCGCCCCAGAGGGTGGCGAGCGCCAGCAGCAAGGCGAGCTCGAAGGCCATATTGGGCGGCCGCGGGGTGGTGGTCATGGGCTCAGGATTCCGTCTCGATGGAGAAGGCGGAATCTACAGTGCTGCGGGGTGATGATATTTCGACATAGGTCGAAATGTGGAGAACCAGTGTCCCAGCGGCGCACAATACTGAAGATCGGTGGTTATGGGTCCCCTGAGTTCACAAACGAAGTGCAACACTTCCATCTGGAGGTGTTGCCATGGGGCGGACTTACAGGCAGCTCTCCCTGGAGGAGCGATGCGAGATTGCCAGGCTTTCGCCGGGACGACATCGAATGCGTCTGGCCGTCCGCGATCTCTCGAGGGGACGCACCTACCCCATCGCGCCGACGTCGAACACCTCGCCGTCGTAGCCCGCTTCCTTGGGGATGCGGAGCTGGCGGCCGGTGGCGGTCTTGGACATCACCGGCATGACGGTGACGATCGGCTTGCCCTTGCTGTCGGCGAGCGCGGCGCCGACATTCGGCTGTTTGCCGAGCCGGA
>CALRXG020000145.1:0-14046 GCA_943372075.1 Bordetella parapertussis
GCGCTGTATGAAAGCTGGACGATTCCGATTCCAGTGCTGCTGTCGGTCACGGTCGGCGTCTTCGGCTCCTATCTTGCGATCAAGCTGGCGGGGCTGAACCTCGATCTCTATGGCCAGATCGGCCTGGTGGTGCTGATCGCGCTGGCCGCCAAGAACGGCATCCTGATCGTCGAGTTCGCCAAGGAGCAGCGCGAGGCCGGCAAGCCGATCGTGGAAGCCGCGATGACTGGCGCGCAGATGCGCTTCCGTGCGGTCATGATGACCTCGATCGCCTTCATCCTCGGCCTGCTGCCGCTGGTGGTCGCGACCGGAGCCGCGCAAATCAGTCGCCGCGCGGTCGGCACCGCGGTGTTCGGCGGCATGCTGGCCGCGAGCTCGATCGGCATCTTCCTGGTGCCGATGCTGTTCGTTACCTTTCAGGGCTGGCGCGAAGGGGTCAAGAACCGGTTCGGCCGCAAGGGGCCTGCTTCGGGATCGGCGACGCATTCGTAACCGGCAGATGCGAGGGACGCGAGCATACCGATGCAGGGTTGGGTGCACGTGCCGTTCGACGGCTAAGGCGCGATGAGATGCGTTCGAATCGTCATGGCGCTTTGGATTCTTGTTTCCGCGCGATCCTTGCGGAAGGACGCTTCGCACTTTTCCAGATCATTCTCGTCTATCGTGGCGATGCCCGCACCAGACGGTGCATGATCCACGGTCGCAGCCCCGACGAATAGCGGCCCGACGCCGCGGCAACCCAATTAAACGGCCGTTCAGTTCAATGGAGTTCGAGCGCTGTATCCGTCAAGGAAGACAGCGCTCGATCTGCGCGTGCCCGTTGGGCTTCGGCCTCAATAGGCGCGCCGGTTCGAGATCGCGCCCCAGACGAACAGGATGATGATCGCGCCGACCACGGCTCCGACAAGTCCCGCGCCCTGACCGGGCCCGTACCAACCGAGCGCCTGCCCGAGAAAGTTGGCGACCACCGCCCCGACGATACCGAGCACAGTGGTCATGATGAAGCCGCTGGGCTCGTTCGGACCCGGCATGATGAACTTCGCGATGACGCCGGCAACAAAGCCGATGATGATCGTCCAGATGATACCCATCTTCCTTCATTTCCTTCCTGATGCGCGATGACGGGTGTTGCTCACCGCTGAAATTCCCGCAGGCGATTGCGCCCGGATGCGAGCAGGCCGAGGCGACCTGCGCGCGATATCGTTGTTCAACGAATAATTGTTCGATCGTACTCCTCATCGCGTGTTTTCACGGCGCCGAAGCGGCCGCCTGCGGCACTTGCAACGGCACTGAGAAGCAGTGCGAAGAACGCGATCAGCGCGACGCGAGACGTCGCCTTGGCTGCCGCATCGGCAAATTGGGTTGCTTTCAGCTTGGCGTTGGCAACGGTTTGCGTGTACTGCCGCTGATAGTCCTGCACCTTGGCTTTGGCCTGGTCGACCGGGATGCCCTCCATCTGCGCCAGGGCCTGGGCCGCCTGATCGGTCGCTTGCTGCTGCTGCGCGGGATCCCCGGTCAAGGCCGCGCGGATCGCGTTGAGAGCGCTGTCGCGAAGTTGCGCCGGGTCCTGGTTGGCGCCGGACGACTTGATCTGGCGCTCGATGTCGGACATCGGGTTG
Organism: Bordetella parapertussis; assembly: GCA_943372075.1. Taxonomy (GTDB): domain Bacteria; phylum Pseudomonadota; class Alphaproteobacteria; order Rhizobiales; family Xanthobacteraceae; genus Bradyrhizobium. The sequence continues at coordinate 1,620 of CALRXG020000145.1, forward strand.
TCGGACCCGGCCAGTACGGGGACGGCGGCGTGGACCGCGCTATCAACGACACGTCCGGCGCCGCCGAGGATGCCGCCCATCGCGCCAAAGGCGCCACCGACCACTCCGCCCACGGCCGAGCCAAGCAGAAAGAGCATGACAAGGGTTGCCGCGGCCCATGAGACCAAGCCGTGGTAGCCGCCTCTCGACGCGAACGCCCAGCCGCACAAGCGGCCCGCGACGTAGCCTCCCGCCAATGAGGCAAGCAGCCCGGCCCCGATCCACCAGAGCGCTGCGGCGAGCGACAGCGTACCGGCGCTCGGCGAGCCGGTCGATGCCGGATCGATGCTCGCAAAGCCGAGCCCAAGGCCCAGCATCGACAAGGTGATCTGCGTCACCAGCGCGGTAACGGAGCCGGCGAAGATCGCACCCCAAGACACGCCTGAGCAAGACACACCCGAGAAGGACGCGTTCGAACTCGGACCTGAGCTTCTTCGCGTCGGCGCAACCGAACCCGCGGCAGATTGTGCCGCGTTGGCATTATTCATCATGTCGTTTTGCTCCCGATTAGCCGCGGCGAAACAGCATGCCGGCGACAAAGCCGACAGCTCCTGCCAATACGAGAGAGGAGAGCGGATAGCGTCCGACGGTGTCGCCCGCGCTCTGCGCGGTCTGTTTCACATAATGGCTTCCCTCGTCGTAGGCCTTGCCGGCAAGATCGCCCGCGTCGCGCATGCCATCCTTCGCCTGGCCGTAGAGACTCTGTCCCTTGCCTTCGATCTGCCGCGCTACGCCTTCGGCTCGGGTCTGCTGGTTGCCGGTAGCATGGCCGAACGTTTCCTCGATCCTGCCGCCAACGTCCTTGGCGGCGCCCTTGATACGATCCGAATCCATCGTCTCTTTCTCCTCGACGCCGGTCGATGCCGGAATCTCCGGCATCGAGGCATGGAATGCTCGCGTGGTGGTGTGTGCTTATTTCTTCAGGGCGTCGCGCGCGGCGTCCTTCGCCTTGCCGATCCCTGCCTGGGCCTTGCCGGAAATCTGCTCGGCCTTGCCCTCGATCTCCAGTCTGTCGTTGCCAGTGACTTTGCCGACGGCTTCCTTGATCGAGCCCTTGACCTGTTCGGCGGTGCCCTTGATCCGATCCTTGTCCATCTGAAACTCCTGCGTTATGGCCGCGCGTTTTGCGCCCGGGAAACGTAGGGAATGCCCGGCCTGCGGCAATGAACGGGTTGCACTAGTTCGCTGATGAAATTGTACTAGTTGGGCTACTTTTTTGAGATGTAGCCGTGCTCGCGGCCCCAGATCACCGCTTCGCTGCGGCGATGAACGCCGAGTTTCCGGTATAGCGCCGACACATGGTTGCGTACCGTGTTGGACGATAGCGAAAGGCGCTTGCTGATCGCTGCGTCGCTCACGCCGTGGCAGATCAAGCCGAGCACTTCGCTTTCGCGTGCGGTCAGCTTGGCAGCGGGGATTTCGATCGGGGTATTGCTCGGCCGGCGGAGCGCAGCGAGCTTCTCCATAATGCCCTTGCTCAACCAGGACGCATCGGTCATGACGGCGTCGATCGCCTGCACCAGCTCGCGCTCCGTACGCTTGCGGTCGGTGATATCGAGGAATGTGGTCAGCACGCACAGCTGGTCGGCGATTGTGACGGTTTCGGCGGAAACGATGCAGTCGAGGTCGTTGCCGTTCTTGCACGTCAAGCAAGCTTCGAGCTTGTGGACGTGGCCGGACTCGACGATGCCCGTCTCGAACTGGTGCCGGCTCTCCGGCCGCGCCCACAGCTTCATGTCCCTTGGACTGCGACCGATCAGTTCGGCCTCGGCGTAACCGAACTGTCCGGCAAACGCGTCGTTGATGTTGATGAAAGCCTGGCCGTCTATCTTCATCAGCGCGGTCGGTACCGGTGAAAGCTGGAACGCCTTGGCAAAGCGTTGCTCGCTCTGGCGCAATGCGGATTCCGCTTTCTCGCGCGCATCGAGATCGGCAAACGTGAAGAGCATGCAGGCCTCCTCGCCGACCTCGATCGGTTGCCCAGCCATGATGACGAGTTTGCGTCCGCCGGCAGGCAGTGGCAGCAGAGTCTCCGTCTGCGGAATTGTCTTGCCCTCGGCAACGCGCTCGCGCGTCGTTTCCGGATCTTTCGCCTCTGCAAGCAGGTCCATGTCGTCGATCGAATGACCAAGCACGTCATCCCGGGCGTAGCTCATCATGTCGAGGAAGCCCTGGTTGACCTTGACAAGGAGCTGGTCGGACTGCCGGCAGATGAAGGCAGGTGCCGGGTTGGCATTGAAGGTGCGTTCGAAGCGTGCCTCGGCGGCAAAACGTTCGGTAACATTGGCGATCACCAGCACCAGGCAGTCGGGGTTGCCTTTGGTATCGGTGATGACCAGACTGCGGATCTGGTGCACCCATTCCGGCTTCTCGCCGTTCTGTCCGTCATGCTCGCGCGGCGCGACGACCACCACGACATCCACGAAGGCCTCGCCGGCGACCACTCGCTCGGCAGGATACTGATTTTCAGTCAGCAGATGATTGTTCCGGTAGCGCAGCACGAAGTTGTTGCGATAGTCGTCAACCGTCGTGCCGAGCTGGTCCAGTGTTTCGACACCATGCATCAGCAGTGCGGATTCGTTCGCCCATGTGATGCTCTGGTCAGGCTCGATGATGATTACGCCTTCGCTCAAGCCGGCTATGATCTTCTGAAGCTGCGAGCGATCAATCGTATTGGTCAAGGGCATGGGCTCCGACGCCGCGGAGGAGCGGCGAGCCGCCGTTGCGGCAATCAAAAAAGGCGGCTGTTCGGCCGCCTCCTTGCGTCGTCACATCGATCTGGTGTTGAACGGCTCATGCCTTGGAAAGTTCCAGTCGGGCACCATTCGGGGGCCGCTCTGCTGCCGTGCTGATGCCTTTTCCTGGCCGCCCCGCAGGAGCTAGTTTGATACAAGGGAGCTGGAGACCTCAGGCCCTGAGCCGATTTCCATTCGATCCAAAAGGAGTTCGAGATTGAGCGTTGCGTTCACCAAGGAAGACAGTGCCGAGACCGCGTCCGAGACGCAATTGCCGGACCGTCCGATCTCGTCGCATCCCAATCTGGTGACGGGAGCCGGACGCAAGGCGCTGGAGCAGCAGCTCGGGGAGGCGCGCGCGGCCTACGAGGCCGCGCAGCTGGTCGAGGACGTCAACGAGCGACGGCGCCAGTCGGCAGCGCCGTTGCGCGATGCGCGTTATTTTGCGGAACGGTTGCGCACGGCACAGGTGATGCCCGATCCTGCGTCGTCCGAAGCGGTTGCTTTCGGAAGCACTGTGACGTTCAGCCGCGCCGATGGCCGGGTGCAGACCTACCGCATTGTCGGAGAGGATGAGGCGGATCCGAAAGCCGGCACGATTTCCTTTGTCTCGCCGGTGGCGAGGTCGCTGCTCGGTAAGGCGGTGGGAGATGTCGTCGGATCAGGCGATCAGGAACTGGAGATCGTGGCGATCGCCTGAAGCGAGATGAGATGAGGTCGAATCGTCATCTCATCTCGCTTCTTGTTGGCATGGTCTTTCGGAGAACCGCTTCGCGCTCTTCCAGATCATGCTTTAGCGCGTCCTTCGATCACGCCGCCGGCAGGGCAAGGCGCTCGATGGTTTGAATATGCCGCGCCAGCAGGCTGCAGGCTTGCTCGATGTTGCGCGCGCGCAGCGCCTGCAGGATCACGCGATGATCCTGGCTCGGCCGCGGCCGCCAGCCGGCGTTGCGCGCCATCGCGAACACCAGGCGCGAATTCGCCAGTTGCAACCCGTCGAGGCTGGCGAGCAGCCGCGGCATCGCACACGGCGCCACCAGCGCGTGATGAAAGGCGCGATTGGCCATCTCGAATTCCTCGACCGTCTCGGCATTGTCGCCTTCGACCAGCGCGACTTCGATCCGCGCCAGATGAGCCGACGTAAACTTCGGCGCCGCGTTGCGCAGCGCGACCACCTCCAGCGCGGCGCGCATTTCGGCGATCTCCTTCACCGATTTGGTGTCGAGCGGAGCGACCCGGACGCCACGGCGGGGCACGGCGACGACGAGATGCTGCGCCTCCAATTGCCTGAAGGCCTCGCGCACCGGGACGTGGCTGGAATGGAATTCCCGCGCGACATGGTCCTGACGGAGCGGTGCATCCGGCGGCAGCGCGCCGCTGATGATGCGCTCGCCGATCGCCTCGGCGATGCGTCCGGCGGTGGTCGTATTCTCGCTTTCGCTCATCATAGATTATCTATCACAAAAACGGATGCGCTCGTGCTCAGCGTCGGCTAGCATCGCTCTAAATCCAAAAATCATAGATAATACGACAGATTATCTATGATCCTTCGCAAGCGAGAAAGCAAGCCCGATGGTTGATGTCGTTGAGATCGAACGCTCCGAAAGCCGCATCGGTGCGGCGCCGCGCAAGGCCTGGCAGCGCGCCGAGGCCGAGGCGCTCTATAATTTGCCGTTCGCGGACCTGATGTTCCAGGCGCAGGGCGTCCATCGCGCCAACTTCAATCCGAACCACGTCGAGACCGCCAGCCTGCTCAGCATCAAGACCGGCGGTTGCCCGGAAGACTGCGGCTACTGCTCCCAGAGCGCCCATTACGACACCGGCCTGAAAGCCACCCGCTTGATGCCGCGGAGCGAGGTGGTCGCGGTCGCGCAGCGCGCCAAGGATGCCGGCGCTACCCGCTTCTGCATGGCCGCGGCCTGGCGCACTCCCAAGGACCGCGATCTCGATCAGGTCTGCGACATGGTCAGCGCGGTGAAGGGGCTCGGCATGGAGACCTGCGTCACGCTCGGCATGCTGACGCCAAGCCAGGCCGAGCGCCTCTCCGACGCCGGGCTCGACTTCTACAACCACAATGTCGATACCTCGCCGGAGTTCTACGACAAGATCATCACCACCCGCACCTTGCAGGACCGCATCGATACGCTCGCGCATGTGCGCGACGCCGGCATCAAAGTCTGCTGTGGCGGCATCATCGGCATGGGTGAACAGGTCGAGGACCGGCTCGGCATGCTGATGCTGCTCGCCAATCTCCCCAGCCATCCGGAAAGCGTGCCGATCAATCTGTGGAACGAGGTCAAGGGCGTGCCGGTCAACGACACCGCCGAGCGTCCCGATCCGATCGCGCTGGTGCGGCTGGTCGCGACCGCCCGGATCATGATGCCGCAGAGCGTGGTGCGGCTGTCGGCGGGTCGGCAGTACATGACCGACGAGTTGCAGGCGATGTGCTTTCTGGCCGGCGCGAACTCGATCTTCATCGGCGACGTGCTGCTGACCACCAAGAACCCGCAGCGCGATCGCGACGCCGACCTGCTGGACCGGCTCGGCATCACCTCTCGCCTCGCCTGATCGCAGTTTCCGGCACGCGCGCGGCGTCATTCGCCGCGCAACCAACTCCAAATCTGTGAGTGAAGCATGAGCGCAATCCATGCGGCCAACGCCGCTGATTACGCCGCGGCCCTGCACGCCCTCAGCAAGGACGATCGGCTGCGCGGCCTGAAGCCGCGCGCGGGCATTGATTTCGTCTCGAACGATTATCTGGCGCTGGCGACGGCGCCGCGCATCAAGCAGGCGGTTGCGGTCGCGCTCGGGGCCGGCACGCCGATCGGCGCCGGCGGCTCGCGGCTGCTGCGCGGCAATTGCGCGGAGCACGAGAGGCTGGAGACTGAAGCCGCTGCGTTCTTCCGCGCCGAGACCGCTTTGTTCTTCGGCGGCGGCTATGTCGCCAATTTCGCGGTGCTGACGACGTTGCCGCAGCGTGGCGACCTGCTCGTACTCGACGCCTTGGTGCATGCCAGCATCCACGAGGGCGCGCGGGCCGGCCGGGCCGAATTCCGCTTCAGCGGCCACAATGATCCGCAGTCGGTCGAGGACACCATTCGCGGCTGGCGCGCCGAGGGTGGAACGGGCCGGGTCTGGATCGTGGTCGAGAGCGTCTACAGCATGGATGGCGACATCGCGCCGCTCGACGAGCTCATCGCCATCGCCGACCGGCACGACGCCTTCCTGATGGTCGACGAGGCGCACGGCACCGGCGTCTATGGCGAACAAGGGCGTGGGCTCACGGCTCCCTATGAAGGCCGCGAGAACCTCGTGATCGTCCATACCTGCGGCAAGGCGCTGGGCGCGGCGGGGGCGCTGGTCACGGCCCCGACCGTGCTGCGCGACTTCATGGTCAATCGCTGCCGCCCGTTCATCTTCGCCACCGCGCCGTCGCCGCTGACCGCCGTGGCCGTGCGCGAGGCGCTGCTGATCCTGCAACAGGAGCCCGAGCGTCAACAGCGCCTGGCTAGCCTTGTTGCGTTCACCCATCGCGAGCTCGAAGCGCGCGGCTGGCGCAGCCCGTCGGGCTCGCAGATCGTGCCCTATATCGTCGGCGACAATGCACGCGCGATGCAACTCGCCTCCGCGCTACAGGCGCGCGGCTTCGATATCAGGGGCATCCGGCCGCCAACCGTGCCGGCGGGCACCGCGCGACTACGGATTGCGCTGACCCTCAATGTCGACGAGGACGATGTGCGCGCGCTGCTCGACGCGCTCGTCGCGGAGACCAATGGATGGCCGCAATGAGCAACGCGATCGTGGTGACCGGCACCGATACCGGTATTGGAAAGAGCATCTTCTCCGCAGGTCTCGTTGGCTTCCTCGGCGCGAGCTACTGGAAGCCGGTCCAGTCGGGCCTCGACGAAGAAACCGATGCGCAATTGGTTGCACGGCTTGGCGGCATCCCGTCCGATCGCATCGTGCCGGAGCGCTACCGGCTTCGAACGCCGGCGTCGCCGCATCAGTCCGCCGCGCTCGACGGCGTGCGCATCGATCCCGCCGCGCTCGACGTGCCGACGTCGGGAGATCGGCGGCTGGTGATCGAGGGGGCCGGCGGGCTGATGGTGCCGCTGAACGACGACACGCTCTACATCGACATGTTCGAGCGATGGCGGCTTCCAGTCGTGCTCTGTGCCCGCACCGCGCTCGGCACCATCAATCACTCGCTGTTGTCGGTCGAAGCGCTGCGCGAGCGCCGGATCGACATCCTCGGGATCGCATTCATCGGAGAGAGCAATCCCGAGAGCGAGCGCGCGATCTGCGCGTTCGGACAGGCGCGCCGGCTCGGCCGGTTGCCGCTGCTGTCGCCGCTCACGGCAGACACGCTGCAGGCGGCATTCAGCGATTCATTCCGGCGCGAAGATTTCAACTCATGATGCGTTCGTCGATGTCGCCGATCTGGCACCCGTTCACCCAGCATGCGCTGCATGGCGCAATGACGAAGATCGTGCGCGGCGAGGGCGCCTATCTCTACACCGCGGATGATCGCCGCATCATCGATGCGATCGCGTCCTGGTGGGTGGTGACCCATGGCCATTGCCATCCGCATATCGTACGCGCGATCCAGCAGCAGGCCGAGCAGCTCAACCAGATCATCTTCGCCGGCTATACCCACGACCCGGCCGAGCAGGTGGCCGCGCAACTGCTGAAGCTGACGCCTGAAGGACTAGACCACGTGTTCTTCTCCGACTCTGGCTCGACCAGCGTCGAAGTGGCGCTGAAAATGGCGCTCGGCTATTGGCACAATATCGGCGTGCCGCGCACGCGGATCATCGTGATGCAGCACTCCTACCACGGCGACACGGTCGGGACGATGTCGGTCGGTGCGCGCGGGGTGTTCAACAAGGCCTATGAGCCGCTGCTGTTCGATGTCGCATCGGTGCCGTTTCCGGTTGAGGGGCACGAGCAGGCGACACTCGATGCGCTCGAAGCCGCGTGCAAGGACGAAGCCGCGGCAGCCTTCATCGTCGAACCGCTGATCCTGGGCGCGGGCGGCATGCTGATGTATCCCGCCTGGGTGCTCAAGGAGATGAAGCGCATCTGCGAAGCCTCGAATGTGCTGTTCGTCGCCGATGAGGTGATGACCGGCTGGGGCCGCACCGGCACCTTGTTCGCATGCGAGCAGGCCGACGTCAGGCCGGATATCGCCTGCTACTCCAAGGGGCTGACCGGCGGATCATTGCCGCTCGCGGTGACGCTGTGCCGTGCCGAGATCTACGACGCGCATTACTCCAGCGACCGTTCGCGGATGTTCTTCCATTCCAGCTCCTACACGGCAAACCCTGTTGCGTGCGCGGCGGCGCGCGCGAATCTCGAGCTCTGGCAACGCGGCGCCGGCGAGCGTGTTGCGTCGGTCGCCGCGATGCAGGAGCATCTGATCGCGCCGTTCCGCGCCGATGCACGTTTCGAAAACGTTCGCCGCACCGGGACCATCACCGCGCTCGACCTGAAGGCCAGCGATGCCGGCTATCTCGCCGGCATCGGCCCCAGGCTCCTGGCCTTCTTCGAACGCCGAAACCTGCTGCTGCGCCCGCTCGGCAACACGATCTACGTCATGCCGCCTTACTGCGTGACCGAGGCGGATCTTGCAGAAATCTATGCGGGGATCAGCGACGCAGCGGATGAACTGACCTGAGCGCGCATCTCGCGCGCCGCTCTGCTCCCGATAGGCTCTCATCCGAAAACCGGCGTGCCGTTGCGGGCACGCCGATGCGCGGGATCATGCATGCTTGTGTGGCGCCGGGTGTGGCCTCGCTGCCGCAGGATGCGGGCGTGGCGCTGGATGGGGCCGCGGTGCTGGCCGTGACACATGCGGCGCAGGCCGGGGAGGTGGTGGCGGACGGTGCACAGCCTGTTGCGCGACGCGCGGCGCCGGCGGGTGCACGACCGGGCGTGCCGGTGGCGGTGCATGCTGTGCGACTTGCGGTCTCAGCGCATGCACGGCGGGCGTGGCGACGTGTGGCGACGGCGCGGGATGGCTGCCCGCGCCGGGAGCTGTCGGGAGCGCGTGTCCTGCCGGAGGAGCGTGGCCCGTCATTTGAGCGTGGTTTGTCGGTGGAGCGTGCACCGCTGGCAGCGCGTTTCCGGTCGGAAGAGCGTGTCCTGCCGGCGCAGCGTTCCCCGTTGTTGGTGCGTGCTCTGTCGATGGAGCGTGCACGGCCGGCAGCGCGTTTCCCGACGGCAGAGCGTGTCCCGGCGGTACGGCATTCCCCGTCGGCAGCGCGTGCGCTGTCGTGGGTTGCGCATGTCGCGGCAGCGGCGCCGCGATCGGTTTGCCCGGATGCGCGGCGATCACGCCGGCGCCGCTGAACCGTGCGGCGTGCGCGGTCGCCGCGACTGCCGGATGACCATGGTTGTTGGCGAGCGCCAGCGCCGGGTCCTTCATCGCTGCTTCCGCGTGCCGCGTCTGCTCGCCGGTCGGAGCCACGTGATGCTCGTTCATCGCGGCGAGCTGCTGCGGCGTCGGCCTCAAGGTGGTGCCGCCGGTGCCGCCATTGTAGCTGATGTTGGTCGTGTTGTTGATGACGGTCTTGTTGTAGACGTTGGTGACCGAGACATTGGTGATGTTGTTGACGGTGCGGTTGTAGAAGAAGCTGCCGCCGCGCCAGTAACCGCCGTCATAGCCGAGGCCGGTGTAGCCGAAGCCATAGGAGATGCCGCCGTAGAAGCCGACGGTTGCTCCCCAGTATCCGGCGTGGAAGGCGTAGACGCCATCGTTCCAGCCCAGTAGCCGGGCGTCCATAGCAATTCAGGCGCGGGCGGCAGCACCCACGTGCCGGGCACCCAGTAGTAACCGGTGTCATCGCTCCATGCCCAATAGCCCGGAGTCCAGATGTAGCCATCGCCGGGAATCGGCGGCTGCTCGTAGACCGGCAATGGCGGCGGGGCCACATCGACGCTGATGCCGATGCCGATCGCGATCTGCGCGCGGGCGGCGTAAGGCGGCGAGAGACAGCAGAGGCTGAGAGCTAAGGCGAAAGGCAGTCCGGCGATGCGGCGCATGGCACATACTCCAATCTTCTTCCCCCAGCTCGTGGAGTCGAATAGGCGTGCCGACATGAACCCGTTGTGAATTTGACTGGGGACAACCGATCACGAGATCGCGTGACGCAGAGATTGTTCGCCGCGGCTAATGCAATTCAGCTCGGTGTCAGGATGGAACGCGATCGCACGAACAAATGTTCGAGCATTGCGTGAAACATGAGCGCGCGACGTAGCTGTTTCGCGCGACGTGCCGGCAGCTTTTCTCCGCTGCAGGATCGGCGAAGGCCGCGGAGTTGTGATCGACGGGTTCAGTCGACGCAAGACTTCCAGCAGGGCGGATCGCACCATGATCCGCCCCGCGTATCGATCTCTCTCTGCCGATTAACTGACGTGATGCGCCTTCTCGAGGCCGTAGACCGGCGTCGGGATGCCTTCCATTCGCGCCTTCAGTTGCAGCGCCAGATACTGGGAGTAATGCCGCGACTGGTGCAGATTACCGCCGTGGAACCACAATGCATTCTGCTGGGTCGGCTTCCACATGTTGCGCTGCTCGCCCTCCCACGGGCCGGGGTCCTTGGTCGTGTTGGATCCAAGACCCCAGACCTTGCCGACCTTCTCCGCGACATCCTTCGAGATCAGATCGGCGGCCCAACCGTTCATCGAGCCGTAGCCGGTGGCATAAACGACGAGATCGGCGGGGAGTTCGGTGCCGTCGACGAATTTGACACCGGTCTCGGTCAGTTCCTGCACCGCCGCGCCCTTGCCGCTCTTGAGCTTGATCGAGCCGTCGATGACGAGATCACAGGCGCCGACATCGATGTAATAGCCCGAGCCGCGGCGCAGATACTTCATGAACAGGCCGGAACCGTCGTCACCCCAATCATGCATGAAGCCGACCTTCTCCAGCGCGGCATAGAAATCCTTGTCGCGCTCGCGCATCTGCTCATAGAGCGGAATCTGGAACTGATGCATGATCCTGTAGGGCAGCGAGGCGAAGATCAGATCAGCCTTGCGTGTCGTCATCCCGTTCGTGACCGCCTGCTCCGAATAGAGCGCGCCGAGCCCGATATCCATCAGCGTGTCGGATTTCACGATATGCGTGGATGAGCGCTGCACCATGGTGACGTCAGCGCCCCCCTCCCACAGCGCCGCGCAAATGTCGTGAGCGGAATTGTTGGAGCCGATCACCACCACTTTCTTGCCGCGATATTTCTCGGGGCCCGGATGGGTCGAGGAATGTTGCTGCTCGCCCTTGAAGATATCTTGTCCCTTGTAGGTCGGCCAGTTCGCCTTGCCCGACATGCCGGTGGCCAGCACCAGTTGCTTCGGCTTCAGCGTGATTTGCTTGCCGTCGCGCTCGACCACGACGGTCCATTCCTTCTTCGTCTCGTCATAGCTGGCGGATTTGGCGGTGGTCGAGCTCCAGTAGTTGAGCTCCATGACCTTGGTGTACATCTCGAGCCAGTCGCCGATCTTGTCCTTTGGCGCAAACACCGGCCAGTTCTTCGGGAAGTCGATGTACGGCAGGTGGTCGTACCAGACCGGATCGTGCAGGCAGAGCGACTTGTAACGCTTGCGCCAGGAATCGCCGGCGCGCTCATTCTTCTCGATGATGATGGTCGGCACGTTCAGTTGCCGAAGCCGCGCACCGAGCGCGATGCCGCCCTGTCCGCCACCGATGATCAGCACCTGGGGCTGCTTCGCATAACCGAGTTCGGCGATTTCCTGCTCGCGTTCCTCGCGCCAGCTCTTGCGATCCTTGCCATGGCCATGCTTGGCGCCGAGCGGTCGGGTGAAGCCGGATTTCTCTTCGTGGCCCTTCAGTTCGGCCATCGTGGTGAGCAGCGTCCAGATGCGGCCATCCTTCATGCGCAAATGACCATAGCCGCGCGCGACATCGGTCTCGAACTGGATCCAACTCTCGACGATGCCGTCGGCCTCGCTTGCGGTTTCGCCGTCGGCAATGCGCCATCCCGATGGCCTGGTGTCGGCAAGCCGCGCCTGGAGCATGTCGCGGATATGGTCCTTGCCTTCCATGGTCTTGATGTTCCAGGTGAAGGTGACCAGGTCGCGCCAGTAGCAATCGCTCTGGAACAGCGCGAGCGCGCGTTCGATGTCGCCCGACGATAACGCGGCGTTGAGCTCGTCAAGCAGTGCGGTGACCTTTCCGTCCGGGGCCTTCGTGAGCATGGTTTCATTCTCCCTTTTGCCGGGGCCGATCGCCTTGGCGTCGCGGGGCCGGCGTGTTGTTGGCGAGGTCGAGTTTGCCTCTGCCGCGAGGTCAGCAAGCCCCATGCCACGCGGGCACATCTCGAAAATATCAGATATTTCCTCGTGTTAATGCCGGGCGATGTGCCGCGTCACTGTTGCGCCGTGCAACAGGTGTTGCACGCAACAAACTTGATCGGCGGCATGATCCGAGTGACACTCGGCGCAACAACAAGAACGTGCGAGGAAACATTCAGGAGCATCAGCCGTGACCATCGAGCGCGCTGCGCATATCGACGAATTGGTTCGCGTTGCGGTCGGCCAGACCAGTGCGCGCGATGCCGTCATTCATCAGTCGTGGGTGCGTTGCGTCTCCGAGCACAAGCTTGATCCCTCGGTGCTGCGCGACGCGCGGATCG
>CALRXG020000146.1:0-14019 GCA_943372075.1 Bordetella parapertussis
TCACCCCAACCCTCTCCCCGCAAGAGCGGGGCGAGGGAGAGGAGACAGCGTGAAGTCGAGCTACGCCACCGCGCCGGACGCGCGCAGCTTCTGGATCGTGGCCTCGTCGTAACCGGCCTGGCGCAGGATCTCGTCGGAATGCTCGCCGACTTCCGGCGGCTTGCGCGGCTGCACCTTCTTCGCGCCGTCGATGAAGATCGGGCTGTTGACGGTCAGCATGGTGTCGTTCTCGAAGCGCACCAGCACCTCGTTCTCGATCATCTGCTTGTCGTTCGGGATGTCGTCGAGGATACCGACGACGCCGAACACCAGGCCGTTGCCGTCGAGGATCTTGCGCCATTCGGCGAGATCCTTGCTGGCGAACACCTCGTCGAAGATCTTGATCAACTCGACCGAACGCGCGTGGCGGTCGGCCTTGGTGGCGAAGCGGGCATCGGCGACCAGGTCGTCGCGGCCCATGCAGCGTGCCAGCGTCGGCCATTGCCGGTCTTCGTTGAGCAGCGACAGGATCAGCCAGCGACCGTCCTTGCACTTGTAGTGATTGGTCACCGCATTGAGCGCCTCTTCGCGCGGCTTCCGCTTCTTGAATTTGGCGCCGACCAGCTTGGCCTGCGCCAGCACGCCGTTGGCCCAGATGCCGTTGGCCATCAGATTGGTCGAGACATGCGAGCCCTTGCCGGTCTTCTCGCGCTGGAACAGCGCGGTGACGATCGCGCCGTAGAACGCCATCGCACAGGGGTGATCGCCCATGCCGGCGACCGAACGGGCCGGCGTGGTGTCCTCGTCGGCGCGCACCAGGTCCATCAGGCCGGAGCGGGCCCAATAGGCGTTGGAGTCGAAGCCGGGCTTGTTGGCTTCCTCGCCCTTTTCGCCATAGCCGGTGAAGGAGGCGTAGATCAGCCGGTCGTTGAGATGGCCGAGATGGTCATGGGTGATGCCGAGCTTTTCGCGCACCTGCGGCGGCATGTTGGTGATGAAGACGTCGGCCTCGGCGACCAGCTTGTAGAGCACCTCGCGCGCCTCCGGCTTGGTGAGGTCGAGCGCCAGGCTCTTCTTGTTGCGGGCCTCCAGCATCCACGCGAAATTGTGTTCGCTGGCGGGATAGCCGGGCAGATTGGGCAGGTTCCGGTAGGGATCGCCGGCGCCGGGCGGCTCGATCTTGATGACATCGGCCCCGAAGTCGGACAGCACGGTGGCGGCCGCGGGCGCCGCGATGAAGCTCGCGCAGTCCAGGACCTTGAGCCCGTCAAAAATGCCTTTTTCCATCGTGCCGTCGCTCCCGTGGCGCTTGTTGATGTTTTTCCGGTAGCTGGAATTATCGCGCGCGATCATTCCGATCGGATCGCCATTTGACCTATCTCGGGGGCACGATGCAACGGCTTGTTGGGCGTCATTGCGAGGAGCGGAGCGACGAAGCAATCCACGTCTCCGCAAGCGGGGGTATGGATTGCGTCGCTTCGCCCGCAATGACGGAGGCGGCTACTCCACCCCCGCCATCAGCGCGGCATTGCCGCCCGCGGCGGCGGTGTTGATCGTGATCGTCTGCTCGCTCGCGAACCGCGTCAGGTAGTGCGGGCCGCCGGCCTTGGGGCCGGTGCCGGAGAGGCCGCTGCCGCCGAATGGCTGCACGCCGACCACCGCGCCGATCATGTTGCGGTTGACATAGATGTTGCCGACCTGAAGACGGTCGATGATCTGCTCGATGGTGTCGTCGATGCGGGAATGGATGCCGAGCGTCAGTCCGAAGCCGGTGGCCTCGATCGCGGCCAGCACGTCGCCGAGCCGTTCGGCGCGATAGCGCACGACATGGAGGATCGGGCCGAACACCTCCTCACGCAGCTCGCTCGCCGCCGACAGTTCGAAGATGTGCGGCGCGACGAAAGTGCCGGCCGGCGCCTCGCCGGCGAGATGCACCCGGGCCTGCTGCTTCATCGTCGCGATATGCGCGTCCAGCCGCTGCTTGGCCTCGGCATCGATCACGGGACCGATATGCGTCGACACGTCGGCGGGATCGCCGATCTTCAGTTCGCGCGCGGCGCCGGCGATCATCTCGATCATGCGGTCGGCGACGTCGTCCTGCACGAACAGGAGCCGCAGCGCCGAGCAGCGCTGGCCGGCGGAGCGGAATGCCGAGGTTACGACGTCGTCGGCGACCTGCTCGGGCAACGCGGTGGCGTCGACGATCATCGCATTGATGCCGCCGGTCTCGGCGATCAGCGGTACGATCGGGCCATCCTTGGCGGCGAGCGTCCGGTTGATCGATCGCGCCACCTCGGTCGAGCCGGTGAAGACGACGCCGGCGATGGCGGGATGCTTGACCAGCGCGGCACCGATCGCGCCGTCACCCTGGACCAGATGCAGCGCCGCCTGTGGCACGCCGGCCTGATGCAATAAAGCGACGGCCTGGGCCGCGATCCGCGGCGTCTGCTCGGCCGGCTTTGCGATCACAGCGTTGCCGGCCATCAGCGCCGCCGTGACCTGGCCGAGGAAGATCGCAAGCGGAAAATTCCACGGCGAGATCGCAACGAACGCGCCGCGGCCGTGCAGCTCCAGCGCATTGCTCTCGCCGGTCGGCCCCGGCATCGTCTCACCCTTCCCGAACAGCTGTTGGCCGAGCGCCGCATAATAGCGGCAGAAATCGATCGCCTCGCGCACCTCCGACAGCGCGTCGTCGAGCGTCTTGCCGCCTTCGTCTTGCAGCAAAGCGAGGAACTGGGCGTGGCGCTGTTCGAGCAGATCGGCGGCCTTGTTCAGGATGGCCGCACGTTGTGCGGCCGGCGTGCTGTTCCAGGCCCTGAAGCCTCGTCGTGCTGCGGCGACGGCGGCATCGGCCTGCTCGGTCGTCGACGTCGGGACTGTGCCGGGCGCAGGGTTGCGCGCAGCCGCGATCGCCGATGTCAGCGCGCGGAGCGCCGTGCGTTCGCCGAATTCGATGCCGTGCGAATTCGCGCGCTGCGGCCGATAGAGGTCGGCCGGCAGCGGAATTCCGGCGTGAGAGGCATTGCCGTCATGGCCGATGATCTCGGCCGGACGGCGCAACAGATCCGCGATCGGCACGCGGTTGTCCGCCGCCAGCGCCACGAACGACGAGTTGGCGCCGTTCTCGAGCAGGCGCCGCACCAGATAGGCGAGCAGGTCGCGATGGCTGCCGACCGGCGCATAGGTGCGGTGAGCGATGTCAGGACGATCATGGCCGAGCTGCGCATAGAGCGCTTCGCCCATGCCATGCAGCCGCTGGAATTCGAAGCTCGCGGGATCGCCCGACATTTCGAGGATGGTCGCGACCGTTAGCGCGTTGTGGGTGGCGAATTGCGGGTACAGCCGCGGCCGCAGCGCCAGCAGCTTGCGCGCGCAGGCGATGTAGTTCAGGTCGGTCATCGCCTTGCGGGTGAACACCGGATAACCATCGAGCCCGCGCTCCTGCGCGCGCTTGATCTCGGTATCCCAATAGGCGCCCTTCACGAGGCGCACCATCATCCTGCGGTCGAGTGCGCGCGTCAGCGCATCAACATAGTCGATCACCTCAGCGGCGCGCTTCTGATAGGCCTGGATCGCAAGCCCGAAGCCGCCCCAGCCGGCCAGCGACGGGTCGGCGAAGGCGGCGGCGATGACGTCGAGCGACAGCTCCAGCCGGTCCGCCTCCTCGGCATCGACGGTGAAGTTGAGGTCGAACGCCTTGGCGCGGCGCGCCAGATCGATCAGTTGCGGCACCAACTCGCTCATCACGCGCACGTGGCCGACCGCCTCGAAGCGCGGGTGCAGCGCGGACAGCTTGACCGAGATGCCGGGCCGGTCGGGCAGGGGCTGATTGCCGGCGGCCTTGCCGATCGCATCGATCGCGCGGGCGTAGGATTCGAAATAGCGGCTTGCGTCGTCGGCGGTGCGCGCGCCCTCGCCAAGCATGTCGAACGAATAGCGCGAGCCTCGCGTCGCGTGAGATTGCGCACGCGCCAGCGCCGCCTCGATGGTCTCGCCGAGCACGAAATGACTGCCCATCAGCCGCATCGCCTGCCGCGTCGCGGCGCGCACCGCGGGGGCGCCGAGCCGCTTGGTGAGCCGGCCGATCGTGCCCAGCGGTGTCTCGCCGGGCTGGATCACGCGCGCTGACATGCCGAGCGCCCAGGCCGAAGCGTTGACCAGGAACGCGCTGGATTTGGTCTCGTGGTTGACGAAGTCGCCCTGGCCGAGCTTGTCCTCGATGAACTGGTCGGCAGTGCGCGCGTCGGGCACCCGGAGCAGCGCCTCCGCCAGCACCATTAGCGCCAGGCCCTCCTTGGTCGACAGCGCAAACTCCCGCAGCATGTCCTCGACGCCGCCGAGCGGATCGTCATTGGCCCTGATTGCCTCGATCAGGCGGGTCGCAGTGCGGTCGACCCTGGCCTCCGCCGCCGCGCCCAGCTCGGCGTCCTGGCGCAGGCGGCCGGCGATCGCCGTATCGTCGGGGGCGTAGGGTGCGCTGAACGGGGGCGGGAGCGGGTCTGGCATGATGGTTCCTTGGGCGGAGGTTGCGAGGCAACTCCTACGCGGGCATGCACCGTAGTTCGATAGACAAAATAGCAGATTTGCCTTAGAAAATCAGGCAAAATTATACTATGGCCGTGGATATGGCAGAGATAGATAAGATCGACCGTAAAATCCTTTCGATCCTGCAAGGGGATGGCCGGATTGCCAATGTGGAACTGGCGGAAAGGATCGGCCTGTCGCCGACCTCGGTCGGTGAGCGGCTGAAGCGGTTGCAGCGCGACGGCTTCGTCGAGGGCTACGGCGCGCGGCTCAATCCGCACCGGCTCGGGCTTGGCCTGCTGGTGTTTGTCGAGGTGCTGCTCGACAAGACCACGCCCGACGTGTTCGAGCGCTTCGCCAAGGCGGTGCAGACCGCGCCGGAAGTGCTGGAATGTCATATGGTGGCCGGCGGCTTCGACTATCTGGTCAAGGCGCGCGTCGCCAATATGAGCGCCTATCGCCGGTTTCTCGGCGAAACCCTGCTGGCGCTGCCGGGCGTGCGCGAGACGCGAACCTACGCGGTGATGGAGGAAGTCAAGCGCGACGCGCCGCTGCCCGTTGGCTGACGTTCCCCGAACTGATCCACAGCCATGCGCCTGATGTATTGGCATCGCGACGCACCCGCGATAATCCTGTCGACGGTTTGGGGCAGTGGTCATGCAGGACGCCAGTCAGCCGATACGAATGCTACGCGCCGGATTTGCCGGCGTGCTCACGGCACTCATGTTGTCGTTGCCGGCAGCAGCCCCGGTTCGCGCGGCTGAACTCAGCGCGGGCGTCATGCAGCTCTACACGTCGGTCTCGATCTATCCGCCGTCGGCATCGGAGATGACGGTCTGCTACGGCTTCGTCTGCCGGCGCCGGGAGATGCTCGACTTCAATGCCGCCGACAAGGCGGCGCTGACCAGGATCATGAGCGCGGGTCGTGCCAATGCGGCCGCGGAACGGGCCGCGACGCAGAAGGCGGTGATCTGGTTCGACCGCCGCATGGGGCCGATCCTCGGCACCGACAAGCGCGTGGCCAAGGCCGACTTCCGCGCCAATGACGACAAGCACAATTTCGATTGCTGGGACACCACCCGCAACACCACCAGCCTGATGCTGGTGATGCAGGCGTGGAACCTGTTCAAGTTCCACAATGTCGGCGACCCGCACTACCGAGGTTTCTCGCTGGGGCAGACGCCGCACAACACCGCCGTGCTGGTCGAGCGCGCAACCAAGGTTGAATGGGCCGTCGATCTCTGGCCGCGCGGCTATCTGCAGCCGCCCGACGTGATGACGGTTGCCCAATGGGTGACGGAAGATTGAACGGTCGGGGCAGCACCTGCCCGTGATGCTTCACGGACGTCGTGCGCGAACATGCAGGAACAGCGGCAGCCGCTGCCAGCGGCGGCTGTTGTCCGACTCGATCGCATGCTCGGGAATGGCAGGTTCACGCAGCGCCTCGACCAGCAAGCCCGCGTCCTGAAGCGCCGCGAAGTAGGCTTCCAGGGGGCGATGCCGGCTGTGAAACGTCATCGTCAGGCCGGCCCGCTCGACCGTTTCCGAAAAGGTGAACGGGCGAAGATAGCCACCGTTGATGACGAACGGCGCGTCGGCTGCCGGGCGCTCGAACTGGCCGGCCGAGTTGATCGGATGGACGATCGCGAAACACAATCGTCCGCCGGGCATGAGCACGCGCGCGATCTCGGCGACGGCGTGCGGCATCGCATCGATGTCGTGGAGGGTCATGAAGGCGACCGCGAGATCAGCGCTCGCGTCTTGCAGCGGCAACGCGGCGGCATCCGCGACCCTCAGATCCATCGACGGGTCCGAGGCGCGGGCGGCCGCGACCATCGAGGGCGACGCATCGATACCGACGATGCGATGCCCGAGCCCTTGGAGGTGCCGTGTCAATCGTCCTTCGCCGCAACCGATGTCGATCGTCCGCAGGCCGGGCGGAGGCAGCAAGGCGAGGAACTGGTCGCGGTGAAATCGCCAGTAGCTGTCATGTTCGGGATGCCGCGCCCATGCGATCCATCGGCCGGACTCCGCTTCCCAATTGTCGGCCAGATTCATGCAAGGCTCCCGCTTTCCTGACGCGATTGCGATACCGCAATCCGGCAGCTCGTTCGCGCTCTTGCAATACGGAACTGGCTCGAGATCAATAGGGCGCCGCGGGACGTCGCGGAGCAAATAATGATCGTCGGCGCGCGATCGGCGCCCGTCAAAAAATCAATATCGTGGCGCGGGCGCCGTGCCCGCCCCGCCGAACTTCACGTGATCTGCTATGTGGATCGGCTCCCACTCCCGGATGGCGTCCGAGAGTGCGCCGCCGGATCTGGCGCTGTTGCGCTAGACCTTGAGATTCTCGGCTGACGTCTTGCCGCGATTTGCGATCTCTTCGTATTCAACCGATTGGCCTTCGTTCAGGGACTGGAGACCAGCCTTCTGAACCGCCGAAATATGCACGAAAATGTCCTTGCCGCCCGATGCGGGCTGGATGAATCCGTAACCCTTGGTCGGGTTGAACCACTTCACTGTACCTTTGGGCATTCCAGTCGTCTCCGCGGAATCAATCGAAAACAGACCAGCCGGCCCCCGCACCAACCGACTTGTCCGTACCGGACAGGATAGCAGTTTGAAAAAAGCTGGGTAGATCAAACGACGGTGTGTTTTTGACCGGAAACAACCCGCTTTGCAGGAATTTGGCGCCGGATTGCCTGTTTCATGGTCAATTGATGCGCTGCAAAATGAATTGGTTCCAGCGAACTGAATGACTTCGTTGTCCTTACGCGCCGGCATTTCCACCGACGCGCAAGGGATCGCGCAGTCCGCCTCAATAGGTCGCGCTGAGATAGTCGACGATCTTGCTGACGTCGGCCTGGTCGATCGGCGCGCCGTAGACCTTGATCATCTTGGTCACTTCGGCCTGCCAGAAGTCCTTCTTGAACTTCTCGCCCTGTGGCTGGGTCTTGATGTAGTCCGCCGAGTGGCAGCCGGAGCAATTGTTCTGCACCACGTCGAGGTTGGGACCCGGCTTGAACGCCGCCGTCTCCTCGGGAAGCGTGTAGTTGACGGGCGCGGCGATCGCAGCGCCGATCGAGAGCGCGGCGATCGCGGCGAGGGAGGCGAGCGGCTTGCTGATCATGATGCTGCTCCTCACGCCGCGGTGACGCGCACGGTTTCGACGACATTGCGCAGATAGCCGGCCGGATTCCACAACGGATCCATCGGCTGGGTGTCGCCGGCATTGTTGGTGGCGCGCACCTTCAGCTCCGAGGCGCCGGCCGGGAGCGCGACCTTCAGCTTCCATTCGCGGAATGCGTATCTGCCGAGGTCCTTGCCGAGCTTGGCCGGTGTCCAGCTCTTGCCGCCGTCGATCGAGACCGCAACCTCCTTGATGCCCTTTCCGCCGTCGAAGGCGATGCCGCGCAGCATGGTGCGGCCGGCCTTCAGTCTGGCGCCGTCGGCGACGCTGGTGATGAACGAACGCACCGTGAAGCGGTTGATCGGAATCGTCGCCTTCGGCGCGGTGCCGGGCTCGACCGCGTTGTTCGGCGTGTCCGGAATCCGGTAGGCCGACTTCATCCAGAAGCCGTCGAACACGCTGTCGATCACGGTGATCTCGTTGAGGTGCTTCACCCAGTAAGTACCGTAATAGCCCGGCACCACGAGGCGCAGCGGGAAGCCGTTGAGGAACGGCAGCTCTTCGCCGTTCATGCCCCAGGCCAGCATCACCTCGCCGTCGCGGGCGTGGTCGATGTCGAGCGCCTTGACGAAATCTGGCGTCGTCTCCATCACCGGGCCGTCCATGCCGTTGAAGGTGACCTGCTTGGCGCCGGTCTGCACGCCGGCCATGTCGAGCACGGTCTTCAGCGGCACGCCGTGCCAGCGCGCGCAACCCATCGCGCCATTGCCAAGCTGGCCGCCGGCGACGCGCGGATTGAAGAAGCCGCGGCTGTTGCCGGAGCACTGGTTGACGGCGACGAGCTCAGTTGCCTTTAGATTCCGGATGTCCTTCAGCGACAGTTTCAGCGGCTTGTCGACCTTGCCCTTGATCTCGAGCGTGAACTTGTCCGGGTCGAGATCGTAGGGGACGCCGGCAAGGTGATAGCGGACGAAGAAGGCGTTGTTCGGCGTCAGCGGACCATCGTTGAAGATCGCGAATGGCGTTTCGAGCTGCGGCGGCCGGCTGGTGAGGCCGATCATCGGGCGCTTTTGCGGATAGCGCACCAGCGGCCGTTCGCCATTGCCGAAGGGCAGCGTCACGGTGTCGAGGGCGGATGCGCCCCTTGATCCCAACCCCGTCACCAAAGCGGCCAACCCGGCGCGCTTCATCAAGTCTCGTCGATCGAGCATTCCGCTTCCTCCGAAGCTGTTCTGTCATGAGCTGGTCATCACCAGGCTCAGATTGCCTTGCGCGCCTTCGCATCATGGACTGCGCGTGGTCACAAATGTCGCATCAGGGAACCGCGAGTCAATTGAGCTTTCGCAGCGTTCACCGGCATTGCATCGCAACAACGAGAAGCCCCGGTCGCGCGGACGACCGGGGCATTTCGATTCCAGGTGGAAGTGTCGATCAGTAGCAGACGTTCACGGTGCGATAGCGATAACCGTAGGGCGTCATCACCAGGCGGGTGACATAGCAGCCGGAGTCGACGAAGCCGACGGCGATGCCCGGGCCGCCCCAGAAGTGGTGATGCGGATGCCAGAAGAACGGCTTGGCGGAAGCAGAGGTCGGCGCCAGCGCGGCGGCGCCGACGATTGCGGCAGTGGCGAAAGCGAGCGTGATCTTGCGAAGCATGGTGTTCTCCTCCAGATGCGCCTCGAACTCGGTCGCGGCGCGGTTGCGGTGTCGCCCATCGCCAGTCAGTCGTATCCGGCTTGGGACGCGTTCGAGCATCGCTGCTGAGTGCAGCTTCAGCTGTGCGGAAGATCACACTCGGGGGAAGGCGGAGGAGAGGTGGTCAGGCCGCGACCGCTTGCTGGTCGTCGACCAGCGCGGCCAGGATGCGTGTCGCCTCGACGGTGCGCACGATCATCGGCTCGTTGCGGCCGCGGATCACGACCTGCTGCGCCGGCAGGGCATCGTCGGCGAGTCCTGCGGTGACGCGGACCTCGTCGGAGATGACGGTCTCGCAGGCCAGCGCCTTGGTCATGTCCTGCAGCCTTGCCGCGACGTTGACGGCATCGCCGAGCGCGGTGAACACCATGTGGTCGCGATAGCCGATATCGCCGACGATCACCTCGCCGCCATGGATGCCGATACCGAAGCGGATCGGCTCGCGCAAGTCGTGGCTGAGGAACTGGTTCAGCTCTTCGATGTTGGCCGCGATCAGCGCCGCCGCGCGCAAGGCCTGGCGGCAGGCCTCGTGCCGGTCGGTGCTAAGCCCGAACAGCGCCAGCATGCCGTCGCCGATGAACTGGTTGGGCCGTCCGCCGGCCTCCAGCACCGCCTGCGAAAC
Source organism: Bordetella parapertussis (assembly GCA_943372075.1). Lineage (GTDB taxonomy): Bacteria > Pseudomonadota > Alphaproteobacteria > Rhizobiales > Xanthobacteraceae > Bradyrhizobium. Next base: position 9,951 of record CALRXG020000146.1, read on the forward strand.
CGCGCCGAGGAAGCGGTTGACGATGAACACGGTGTCGAACGGCAGACGCTTCTCGGCAAGCTGCGTCGAGCCACGCATGTCGACGAACATGCTGACGAGATAACGCTCCTGGCCGACCCGCGTCGGATTGCCGGCATGGGCGTTGGCCGACATCGTGTGGGGCAGGAACAGCTGGAAGAAAGTCAGGTCGCCGGTCGGCCGGAGTTGGCAGGCGAGCCGGATCGACGGATCGTCATTGCCGACCCGGTGCAGCACGAAGGCCTCGCGCGGCGAAGGCTCGGGCAGGGTGACGTGATCGCCGATGATGCGGATGCGGCAGGTCGAGCAGCGCGCACGGCCGCCGCAGACGCTCGCATGCGGCACGTTGTAGCGCAGGCTCGCTTCCAGCACGCTCAATCCTTTCGGCACCCGCAGCGTGCGGCCGTTGCCGTAGGACAGCGCGATCATGCCGCCGCGGCGTTCAAGCAGGGCACGGGCGCCGCGCGCGAGCAGGACCAGGCCGAGCAGGCCGAGATAGCCGATCGTCAGGCCATTCGTGATGTTCTCGAGGGTGGTCGCCTGGGCCGCCGTGCCGAGCTTCTGCACCGACAGCTCCTCGCGCCGCCAGTCGGGGTCCTGATAATCCGCGATCGTGGCGCGGCCGGCCTGATAGATGCCGAGCATCGCCAGCGTCGGGATCAGCACGGCTGCGGCGAGCAGGAACGGGGCCGTGCGCTGGAAGAATGGACGCATCCGCAGCCAGAAATACAGGCCGATGCAGCCATGCACCCAGGCGATCACCAGCACCGCGAGCATCAGCCACAGCCGGACCGGAGAGGCGATGAAGAAGGTGTACAGCTCCTGCGGATAGAGCTTCTCGTGCCCGTACAAGGTCTGGCCGAGCCGGACACCGACGACGTGCACGACGATCAGCATCGGGATACTGAGGCCGAGCGCGAGCTGTAGCGGCTCGACCGCCTTCCAGTGGAACTCGCGGCGCTGAAACAGTGCCCAGATGCCGAGCGCCGTGTGCACCAGGCAGGCGGTGTAGAACACGATGGCGACTGGCAGGAATTGCCAGAACTCGGTGTGGTAGTGCACCCCGATCGCCAGCGCCTCCGTCGAGATATTGCCGAGCGCGTGGTTGAGGAAATGGCTGACCAGGTAGGCGAACATGATCGCCCCTGTGACGAGGCGGACCTGCCGCAAGCCGACGCCGCGGGCCATGTCCTGCAGGTGCTCGCGCGAGGGGGAGGCCATGTGATTCATGATCGGCAATTCTAGTGTTTAATTCCCGCGCTGAACACTACCGCAGGTCCAGTCTCAAGGTTGTCACCGGCGCTGCGGAACGTTGACACTCCGTTAAGAGTCGAACAAAAAGCCCGCGTGACGATAGCCCAAGCCGAACCTAAGCCCGGAGCCGGTAACATCAGCGTTAAGCCGGCCCGTTCGCGGGCGCCGGATTGGCGTGGCGTGATCGCCGTGATCGTTGCCATGACCGCGATGCGGCTGGTTTATGCCCATGCGCTCGATCTGCGCACCGACGAGGCTTACTACTGGACCTGGTCGAAGGAAAACGTGCTGTCCTTCCTTGACCATCCGCCGATGGTCGCTTGGCTCATCCGCTGCGGCACCGCCGTTCTCGGCGACACCAATCTCGGCGTGCGCCTCGGTGGCATCGTGGCGATGCTGGTGACCCAGCTCCTGCTTGCCGACATCGTCCGCCGCGTGACATCGAACAATGTCCGCGCGGTGATGCTGGCGCTGCTGCTGCCGGAGGCCGCGCTTTATTACGGGTTGTTAATGGCCAAGGTGGCGCCCGACACGGCGCTGATCCCGTTCTCGGTGGCGATGCTGTGGTCGCTCGTGCGGCTCGCGCAAAGCCATGACGGACGCTGGTGGCTGGCTGCAGGGTTGTTCGCGGGGCTTGCGCTGCTCTCGAAATTCACCGCGATCATGTTCGCACCGGCGGTGCTCGCCTTCGCACTGGTGCCGGATTGGCGCTGGCGCTGGCTGCGCAGCCCGTACCCTTACCTCGCGGTGCTGATCGCGATCGTCGTGTTCTCGCCGGTGCTGATCTGGAATGCGGAGCATGACTGGGCCTCGTTCCGCTTCCAGGCGGTGCGCGCCACCGTCGAGCGCGACCTGACGTTCCGTACCCTTGGCGAGTTCATCGGCATGCAGTTCGGCCTGGTCGGCTTCGTGCTGTTGCCGGTGACGTTGTTCGCGACAGGGCTGACGGCGTGGCGCGGCTATAGCAGGCGCGAGCCGGTGGCGATCCTGCTGGCAACGGCGGTGCTGGTGCCGTTCATGTACTTTCTCTGGAAGTCGTTGACCTTGCGGGTCGGCGACACCTGGCCGATGTTCCTGTGGCCGGCAGGCTTTGCGGCAGTCGCCATCAATGTCACGCGAATGCCGTTCGAGGGCTGGTCGGCCGGGCTCGTCAAATCGACGGTCTATTGGGCCAGGACCGCGATCTCGACAGGCATCGCTTTCGTGCTCTGCGTGTTCCTCTACTACATGTTCGCGCCATGGAATCTGATCGGTCGCACCGATCCGATCGGCACCGAAGCGGGCTATGAATTGGTCGCCGCGCATACCCTGGCGCAGGTGCAGGCCACCGGCGCGACTTGGGTCGCGACCACCGACTACCGCACCTATGCGATGCTGCGCTGGATGCTGCGCGGCCGGGTGCCTGTGATCGAGATCAACGAGCGCGGCCGCTTCCAGGGCTTTGCCGATCCCGGCATGGACAAGATCCCCGATCATGTCGGCATCTATGTCGGGCGCGAGCCGGAGAACAATCTGCCGCTGTGGAGTGAAACATCTGCGGTGCGCCAGCCGCTGGAGCGCGTGACACGGAGCTGGCGCGGCATGGTGATGGACACCTATGCGCTGGAGAAGATCTCGGGCTGGACGCCAGATCTGTCGCCGCCGCCGGATACGACGTTCTTCCGCTGGCGCGTGCTGGCGATGCGTCTTCCTTCTCCCCTTGTGGGAGAAGGTGGCGCGCACTTGCGCGCCGGATGAGGGGTCTCTCTCCGCGCGTGAAGTGCGTGTGGATAAATACCCCTCACCCAAGCGAGTTCGTGACGACTGCCTGAGCTGCCCTCTCCCACAAGGGGAGAGGGCGCAATGACGGGCGCGGTTCCGCGTTGAACCGAGGAAACGCTATTCCGCTTCCTCACGCTTGCGGATCAAATCCTTCGCCAGATCGGTCAGCGCCGGGCGCGGCAGGGCGTTGAAGGGAAGCGGGCGGGTGACGTCGATCGCGGCGAGGCCGAGACGCGCGGTCAAGAGGCCATTGAGCATGCCTTCGCCGAGCCGCTGCGAGAGTTTTGCGGCGATGCCGTGGCCGAGCATCTGCTGGATCAGGCTGTCGCTCGCGGCCATGCCGCCGGTGATGGCGAGATGCGCGATCACATGGCGCAGCAGGCGGATCATGCCGAGCGCGCCGGGCCGGCCGCCATAGAGCCGCGCCAGCTGGCGGATCATCCGCAAGCTCGCCACGAACACGAACAGCACGTCGAACAGCGCGCGCGGGCTGACCGCGGTGACGACCGAGACGCGCTGTGCGGCGGAAGACACCAGGCGCCGCGCTTCCTCGTCGAGCGGCGTCATCAGCTCGCGCTCGGCGAGCCGGATCATGTCGGCGCCGTCGATGATGTCGTCGGTGTGGCTCTGCAACGCGCTGCGGGCGCGGGCGAGTTGCGGGGTCCGGTGCGCGAGCTTGAGCAGGTCGGCGACAACAGTGCGGCTCGCGGCGCGGTCGTCGCTGATCAGCACTTCGGCGGCGCGCAGATGCAGCTTCTCGATGGTCGCGAGCCGTGCCAGCCCGACCAGCTCGCGCATGGTGACGACCGCGAGCGCCACGACGGCGATGACGGCGAGCGCCAGCCCGAGGAAGCCGAGGCCTTCATTGCGCGCGAACAGATCCTCGACCAGGTTGAGGATGCCGAGCCCGGAGCCAAGCAGCACGAGACCCGCGACCGCGCTCCAGAACAACGTGCCCCAGCGGAAGCCGCGGCGCTCTGGCAGCAGCGGCGTATCGACCGGCACCGGCAGTTGCGCGGGCTCCGCTTCAGGCACG
>CALRXG020000147.1:0-13911 GCA_943372075.1 Bordetella parapertussis
CCTGCGCGCCGACCGCCTGTCGGCGCTGCGGCAGTGGGACCTCGAGGAGGAGGAAGCCATCAGGAACGAGATGCGCGGCGGGCTCGATGTGATCGCATCAGGCGAGACGCTGTCCGGCGCGACGCGATTCGCCTCCGGAACCGGCCGTCATGGCGCTTTCGGAGGTGAGGGCGGAGGCGGATAGTCCCGCAGCATCAGCCTTTGCGTTCGCGCCGCGGACGTGCTGACCTGCTGCACCCATTCCGGAAGTAAGAACATGCCCGCACAAGTGATCGCAACCGAGCTGAAGACCTTCACCACATCGGATGTCCGCCTGCAGAACGGCACCGTGCTGCCGGACGTCACGATCGCGTATCGCACCGTCGGCACGCTGTCGCCCGACCGTGACAACGCCGTGCTGATCACCCACGGCAACACTAGCGGCCCGCAGATGATCGACCCCGGCGGATCGACTGGCGAAGGCAGCTGGTGCGAGATCGTCGGCCCTGGCAAGGCCGTCGACACCAACCGCTACTTCGCGATCTGCCCGAACATGCTGGGCTCGTCCTACGGCTCGACCAATGCGGCAAGCATCGACCCGCGGACGGGCCGACGCTACGGGCCGCGCTTTCCTGATATCACCGTCGGCGACATCGTCGCCACCCAGCGCGCGCTGCTCGATGAGCTCGGCATCGAAAAGCTGGTCGCGATCGTCGGTCCGTCCTATGGCGGATTCCAGGCCCTGCAATGGGCGGTGGACTATCCCGACGCCATGCGCGGCATCGCCGCTGTGGTCACCGCGCCGCTGGTGCCGCGCGAGCGTTCCGAAGGCAATGTCGCACGCTTGATGGCGACGCTGTCGCAGGATCCGAACTGGAATGGCGGTGATTACTACGATCACGACGGCGTGCTCGAAAGCATGATCCAGATCCGCACCGCGACGCTGAAGACCTACGGCATCGAGACGCGGCTGCGTGACACGCTGAGCGATCCCGCCGAGATCGAGGCCGCGATCCGCGCCGAGGCAACGGAGTGGGCCAAGGGGTTCGACGCCAATTCGCTGCTGACCCTCGCCAGGGCATTGCGCGGCTTCGACATGACGGCGCAGTTCGGGCGGATCAAGGCCAAGGTGCTCTACGTGCTGTCGCGGACCGACAGACTATTTCCGCCGGAGCTCGCGCAACAGGTAATGCCGGCGCTCGAGGCCGCCGGCGTCGACGCCGACTATTTCCTGCTCGACAGCGACTACGGCCACTCGGCATCGGGCCGCGACGCGCACAAATGGGCGCCGCGGCTGCGCACGTTCATGGACAGCCTCCGCTAGACACGATCGGACCAGGCGGAACCGGCACGCTGCCCCTCCCCCGTGCGGGTAGGGCAATCGCCTATGGCAGGGAGCGGAGCGGCTTTGCTTTGCTGTCCCCACATTCGTCATGGCCGGGCTTGTCCCGGCCGTCGACGTCTTTCTCACGCGGAAACTAAGACGTGGATGCCCGGCACAAGGCCGCGCATGACGGACTTTGTGGGGGAAATCGAGCGCATATGCGATAGCCCTACCCGTGCGGCGGAGAGGCCAGAATGCGCGGGCCGAGCAGCGTTGTCACAAGAATCATGTTGTCGTCCTGCGCCGGGGTCGTCTACGACTAGCGGCGATAGTTTAGGACATTTTTCAACGTGATCAGTCGGTCGCTTTATTTCGGCTCGCGCGCGCGGCGGGCCATGCATGACATTCTCGGCGGCAGCGCGGCCAGCGTGCTCGGCATCACGTTCGGCCTGTCCTATGCGCTCTTGATCTTCGCAGGCCCATTGGCGCCCTATCTGTCGTATGGCATCGCAGCGACATTCATTTCGTCGGCGGTGCTCGCGACCTTCATTGCCTTGGGCAGCTCGCTGCCTTTCGCGGTCGCCGGCCCGGACACGTCCACGTCGGCGGTGACGGGAATCCTGATGGCCACGCTGGTCGAACGCATCGGCACCGCCGAGCCGACCGCGCCACTGCTGTCGCCGGTGCTGATCACGCTCGGGCTCTCGACCGTCGTCACGGGCATCGTGCTGTGCTGTCTCGGGCTGACGCGGCTCGGCCGCGCCATCCGCTACGTGCCATACCCCGTGGTGGGCGGATTCCTCGGGGCCACCGGCCTGCTGATCGTGCTGGGCGCAATCAGGGTGATCACCGGTTACCCGGTGCAGCTCAGCACCCTGTACCGCTTCGCGAACATGATCACGATCTCCGAACTCAGCGCCGCCTGCGCGATGGCGCTGGTGCTGTATCTGACCTGGCATCGGTCGCGCACCCCGTTCGGCCTGCCGATCATCCTGGTCGGCGGCGTGATCGTGGCGCATCTCACGTTCTGGATCATCGGCATCACGCCCGAGGAAGCTCACCTGACGGGCTGGACTCTCGAGCCGCCGCCGGCCTCGACCTTCATGCTGCCGTGGCACGCGTCCGAGCTTGCGCATTATCCGTGGTCGGCGGTGCCGGACCTGCTCGGCAATCTGATCGCCGTGGTGTTCGTCACGGCGGCGAGCACGTTGTTCAACACCACCGGCATCGAGGTCGCGGTACATCGCGAGGCCAATCTCGAGCGCGAGCTCAACATCACCGGCTTCGCCAACATCCTCACCGGCGCGCTGGCCGGCTATGCCGGCTGCATTTCGGTCAGCCGTTCGATCCTGAATTTCTCCAGCGGCGGGCGCGGCCGGCTGTCGGGACTCACCGTCGCGGCGATCTCGCTGCTGATGCTGGCAGTGGCACCGCAGCTGCTCGGCTACATGCCGAAATTCGTGCTCGGCGGGCTGCTGCTCTATCTCGGCGCCGACCAGCTCCACAAATGGATGATCGAGTCGCGCAAGCGGCTGTCGCAAACCGAGTACGTGTCGTTGCTCGCGATCATCGTGATCATCGTGACCTGGGGCTTTGTGCCCGGCATCCTGATCGGCGTCATCATCGGCTGCGCCACCTTTGCGCTCAGCGCGGCGCGGGTCGAGGCGATCAAATACGGCTTTGACGGCTCGGAATATCGCAGCTCGCTGGATCGCTCGCGCGACGACCGCGACGTGTTGTCGGCCCATGGCGGCAAGATCCAGGGGCTGACACTGCAAAGCTATCTGTTCTTCGGTTCCGCCAACAGGCTCTACCAGCACGTCAAGGCGCTGCTGCGCGAGCACCCGGAGTGCCGCTATCTGCTGTTCGACTTCAAGCTCGTCACCGGCGTGGATTCATCGGCGGCCTACAGCTTCGCGCAGATCAAGCGCAGCGCGCACGAGGTCGGCGTCGAGCTGGTGCTGGTACAGCTGTCGGCCAAAGCCGAGCAGGTGTTGCGTTCCAGCGATTTCATCACCGAGGGCGTGACCGTGATCGACGAGCTCGACCGCGCGCTGGAATGGTGCGAGAACGAGATCATTGCGCAGCACCAGGAGCTCGCGCAGGAAGAAGCCGACCTGCGCGGCTGGTTCACGGAGATGCTCGACAGCGAGAATGACGCCGACACGTTGATCCGGCGCTGCCAGCGCATCGAAGTCGACGCCGGCGAGATCATCGTTCACGCCGGCGACGCCGCCGATTCCATGCACTTCATCCTCGACGGCCGGCTCGGCATCATGATCCCCGCCGAGGACGGCCGCACCACGCGGGTGCGCAGCCTCGGTCGCTACACCACCATCGGCGAGATGGGTCTCGTCGCGCGCACCCCGCGCAGTGCGACCATCCAGGCCGAGATGGCAAGCGTGCTCTATGTGTTGAACACCCACCAGTTCGCCGCGATCCGCGACGAGGATCCGGAACTCAGCCACAAGCTGCTCACCTACTTCGTCTCCGTGATGGCGGAGCGGCTGACCTTTGCGAATCGCACCATCGCGGTATTGCGCCGCTAGGCGCAGCCCATTCGTGCCGAGTGTGTCTGCTGAGACATTCCCGCACGAAGCGAAACGCCACACTCGATACCCGGCATGCAGCCCAACCTCAAGGTGAGAGAGTCTGGTGATGAACCTTTGACCAGATTATAACCTCTGGATCGGCTTCTGGGGGAAACCGCTGAACTCGGGACGACACGCGTTCCGGGGGTGTGACGCTCGAACCGGGAAAGGCGAAGCGTAATGAGCAGGCCGGCTTTTCTTCGCCCCGGAATGTTCGGCCGCCTCCCCACGAAAATAGCGTCGCTACGGACAAGGCGCGCGTTGTCCCGGATCAAGACCGTTGAATTGCCGCATCTGACAGCGATCTCCGGCGAGGCGATTTCCGAGGGACCGACTGTTGTCGTGAATGCTTCAACTGTGGCGTTGAGGCAAATGCAGCAATGTTTACCCAAAAGCTGGTCGAACCTTACGCGAGTCGACCTCTTATATCTGTTTGCATCGACTCTCGCGCACAATCTGAAGCCCTACGGCAAGGGATGGCCTTCGCCGGAGTTCAGCGAGCTGCTGCTGCGATCGCAGTCGCTCGACTGTTCCAACTACGGCCTTCTGACCTATTACATTTCGCGTCTTGTGCTTAGCGAGACGGACCGAAAGCCCCTCAGCTTCGTTGGATGGGACGGCGGCGCCATCGGAAATCATCAAATGCTGTTTCTCAGCGATGTCGGCAAGGCGCCGCACCTTGCGATCGATCCGACCCTGGGTGTTGCCTGTATCGCGAGTTTCAACGAAATCGCATCGGGCAAGCCGGTTCCAGCGGATGCGATCGCGATTATTGGCGCGACGAAACAACTCGATGCGTCCCGGGCAACTTTCAACACGGCACTGCTGGAGGGACAATTCCGACCGTCCGATCTGCTGTACTATTTCCCGAGCGCCGAAGACTACCTCACGCGGTACGGGAACCCGCTCGATTGGCCAACGCCGGCCATTTCGATTTTGCGGAGCCGGCATTCCGGAGATTGTTGAATAATTTCGCCAACCTCGGATGCGCTCACCAGTGATGCCCAGTATGTCCCACGACCGACACAGCATTCTCGTTCTCTACGATCCGAACGCACTGGCGACCGAGTTCATCCGGCAGCACTTGATGGCGATCAAACGCCATTCGAAGCATCACGTGGCCTATGCCGCCGCCACGTTCGATTGCAAAGCCGATTTTCCACTCGAATTGTTCGATGCGATCGTCATTCACTTTTCGGTACGGATGCCCTTTGAAGCGATGTCACCCGCCTTCGTGGAGCTGGTGTCCAATTTCAGCGGCCCCAAGGTGCTGCTCATTCAAGATGAATACGACATGCCACGAAAGGCATGCACCTTGATCAGGAAGCTCGGCGTCCACACGATCTTCACGACCGTGCCAAAGCCGTTTGTGAACCAGTTTTATCCGCCCGACGAACTCCCCGGCGTGAAGTTCAAACCCTGCCTGACGGGCTATGTTCCTGACGAGTTGCCGATCGAACTGGCCATCCCGCTTTCGGAACGACGCATCTGGCTTGCTTACCGCGGCAGAAAGCTCCCGATCTGGTACGGACAGTTGGGGTTCGAGAAGTTCACCATCGCGCAGCGGATGAAGGCTGAATGTGCCGCTCGTAACGTCCCTCATGACATCGAATGGGAGGAGGGAAAGCGAATCAACGGCGTCGCCTGGTTCAGGTTCATAACGGATGCGCGGGCAATGCTCGGCACCGAGAGCGGCGCCAACGTCATGGACGCATGGGGAGATATTCGCAACAGCGTCGAGACGGCGGCAAGAAAGCGCCCAGCTCTGAGCGAGGAAGAACTTTACAGGCGATTTGTCGCTCCGCACGAGAACAACGTCGACATGGGCCAGATGAGTCCAAAGATATTCGAAGCCATTGCGCTAAGAACCGGCCTGGTACTGTTCGAAGGCTCCTACTCCAATGTGATCAAGCCCGACCAGCACTACATTCCGCTTCGAAAGGACTACAGGAATCTTGACGACGTCGTGAAGCGGCTTGGCGATGTGACTGCTTTGCAGAAAATGGTCGACTGCGCCCATGAAGATATCATTCAAGGGGGCGAGTATGGCTACGGCAGTTTTGTCCGAGATATCGACGAAGCGATCGACGAAGCCGGCGCGTTCGGTCCGCCGCGCGAAAGGCGGCCGACATTCGCTCTGGTGCGTGTCGACACACAACTATGCAGCTGGGCGGCGCTCACCCCGCATTTGCCTCTCACCGCGCCGATCCGGTTCCATGCGCCACCGCAGCCGCCGTCACTTCTTTCCGGCAAGGCGCTTGATCTCTGGCTGAAGCTGCCAGAACCGGCAAGAAGGGCCATACTGGCCGTGCTCGGCCCCCCGATACGGCGCGTCAAGGCTTTCATCTGGTATTGGGTCATGAAGACGCGGGGACATCGGAAACCGGGCGCATAGGCTTCAGAACAACCGCCTTGCGTCGCGACTGCAATGCCCGGCTCGCCTGAAGCATGATGCGACCAGGTTGCGCAGGCTTCGCGCTTGCCGCGAGGGGAAATCGCTTCGCACTTTACAGCAGCCCCCGGCTTTCGCTCGCAGCAAGCTCGTCCATCAGCGCCTTGTCGTGATGGCGCGCGAGCGAGAGGCTGCGCGCGAAGGCCGGCGCCGGCGCGCCGACCACGGCGCGGGCACAGAGATCGCCGGTGGCGCAGGCGCCCATCGTGCCATAGCCGGACAGCGCCGTTGCAAGGAATACGCCCGGGGTCCTAGCCGCGCCGATCAGCGGCCAGTTTTCCTTCGTCATCGGATAGTAGCCGCCGTAATGCACGCGGTCGCGCGGCAAGGCGCCGAGATACTGCGCGAGGCGCGGCTGCAGCCGGCTCGCAGCGCGCAGCACCACCTCGAGGAAATAGGGATTCAGCTCCGGCTCGCGGACCGGTTCGGTCGTCGTCTCGTCATTGAAGGCCCAGCCGAGCTTGATCCACTCGCCGTGATCGCCGCCGTCGGGCCGGCAGTGGATGCTGCCCGGCATCGGCGCCAGCAGGCGCGAAAACTCCGGCGCCGCCGCCAGCGCCTCGCGCTCGTCGTCGGACCACGCCAGCGTCTGGCCGTCGAGATCGATCGCAAACGGCATCTTGCGATCGACCGCGCGGTTGCGATCGGCGAACGCGATCTTCTGCTGCAGCACGTTGACGATCGGGAGCGTTTCGCCATGCATCGCCGCGACATGCGCCGCGAACGGACCGGCGGCATTGACGATGATATCGGCCTTGATGGTCTGTCGCGCGCCATCGGCCACCACATCGACGGCGAAGCGATCGGTCTTCGCAATACCGAGCACCCTCGCCTGCTGAAACTGCGCGCCGAGCGGACGCATGGTTTCCACCATGTACTGGCCGAGCTGCTGGCCGCTGATGTCGCCGGCACGGCGGATATGCAGCGCGGTCGCGACCTCCGGATCGAAGGTCGGGTAATGCGCCTGGATCAGATCGCGGCCGAGCAGGACGTCGACGCCGTCGGGCGCGCTCTGCCAGTCGGCCGAATGCGGCGGCAGATAGCCGCGGCCTGAGCCTTCATGCAGGCGGATCAGCTTCGCGGCCTGCGCGCCATAGCCGGTGTGAAGTTGCTGCAACAGCTCCTCCGGCTTCGCCTCACGCGTGACCAGGAGATAGCCGCGCCGCGTCATGTGGAGGCGGTTGTCACTGCGGCGCGCGATCGCCTCCATCAGGTCGGTAGAATGGTTGGTGAAATCGGCCATCGTCGGATGCGGCCACCAATTGCGATAATTCTCGCCCGATTGCGCCGAGGTCAGCGCCATCGGCTGGCCTTCATCAACGATCAACAGGCGCGCCCGCTTGTGCTCGACCGCGAGGTAATAGGCCGTGGCGATGCCGACGATGCCGGCGCCGATCACCAGGATTTCGACGTCATTGGTCTTCACATGCAGTCTCCGGTCGGCCCGCAGCGGAGCCGGCAATGGTTCGTCATGTCTCGATGCCGATCAGACCGAGGCAGCATCCCGCAACGCCTGGCGCTGCGCCGAGCGCAACGTCTTCTGCGTCTCCTCGATATGCTCGCGCAGCAGGCGGACGGCTTTCTTGGCCTCGCCGTCGCGGCAGAGTTCGAGCAGCCGGTAGTGGTCGCGCTGCGGACGCTCCTTGCCGGTTGCCTGCGACACCAGCGCCCGCGTGAAGCGGCCGACATGGCCGTAATTCGCCTCGATCATGCCGAGCAGCCGCGGGCGATTGCACGGCGCGTAGAGCGCGGCGTGGAATTTCCAGTTGAAGGCGCCCCATTGCGCCGGATCAGGCTCCGCGTCATAGGCGCGGAGGATTTTCGTCGCCTCTTCGAGATCGATCTCGGTCATGTCGGGAATGGCCAGGCGCAACGCATGGCATTCGAGCGCGATGCGGATTTCGAGCAGTTCGATCACCTCGTCGATCGACAGGTCGGAGACAACAGCGCCGCGGTTGGGCAGGAAGGTCACGAAACCCTCGGCCTCGAGCTGGCGCAGCGCTTCGCGCACCGGGATGCGGCTGGTGCCGAACCGCGCGGCGAGCTCGTCCTGGCGCAGCTGCAATCCGGGCGCGAGCTCGCCGGAGCTGATCGCCGCCCGCAGCGCCTCGCGCACGGCATCCGGTGCGGACCCATGAGGCCCGGCCCCACGGTGGCTGACGGCAGGTGCTGGTTCCATCCGGCTTCCCTCGCTGGTGGTCGGTCAGGATATCCGACAGAGCCGAGATTGTATAAAATCGGTTTGCCGATTATGCAATGCTATGTATAAAATTGGCCTCCATCGTATCCAATCCTGCCGACAGCCGCGAAAACACGATGCACCGAGCCCCCAAGCGATTGATCTGCCTGGCCTTTTTCGCGATGACGGTGTCCGCACAGGCCCAGTCGCCGGGCGGCACGCTGGCCAAGATCCGCGACAGCGGCGAGATCCGGCTCGGGCATCGCGACGTCTCGATCCCGTTCTCCTACCTCGACGACAACCAGAAGCCGGTCGGCTTCGCCATGGACCTCTGCGCGCGGATCGTCGATGCGGTGAAGCGCGAGCTCAAGCTGCCCGCGCTGCAAACCAGGCTGCAGCCGATCCAGCTCTCGACCCAGATTCCGCTGATCGAGAACGGCACCATCGACATTGTCTGCGGTCCCGCCACCAACACGCTGGAGCGGCAGAAGGTGGTCGCCTTCAGCAACACGATCTTCGTGTCGAGCATCCGCGCCGTGGTCGCCAGGGACGCGCCGATCAGGAGCTTCGAGGATCTCGGCGGCCGGCCGGTCTCGCTGACCTCGGGCTCGACCTCGATCGGCTTGCTGGGCGCGCGCGCCCAAGAGAAGCACTTTCAGACCAAGAATATCCTGACCCCAGATCATGCCGCCTCGTTCCTCGCGCTGACCACCGGGCGCAGCGAGGCCTTCGTGATGGATGATATCCTGCTGGCGAGCCTGATCGCGGGCAGCCCCAACCCGTCCGACTGGCGCATCATCGACGACAGCCTGCGCACCGAGCCCTACGGGCTGATCATCCGCAAGGGCGATCCGGAGTTCAAGGCGCTGGTCGACAACACCCTCGCCGCCATGATGAAGAGCAATGAATTCCAGCAGCTCTACGCCAAATGGTTCACGCGGCCGATCCCGCCGAAGAACGTGAACCTGAATTTCCCGATGACCCCGCCACTCAAGGATGCCGTAGCCAATCCGAACGACAGGGGCGTGTGACGGGCGCGACCGGTACAGGTCCGCCCGCAGCGACGACGGCCAACCCGCGACACGGACACGGGCGCCACGGGCGCGGCAGCTTCATGGGCCAGCCTCGGCCAGAGCGCCCGTTACGATGATTTCGAAACAATCCGAAACCGAATCCCTTGCGCTGGATCAACGCGAGGCGATCTCAGCGGAGGCATGCTTGTTCGAGATCGATAACATGAGGTGCGTTCGTGATCGCCTCCGCCTTTCGAAATCTGGAACGCGCATGAAAGCAAAGCCATTTGCGGCCCTGCTGCTTGCCATGTCGGTCACGGCGACGATCCCGACCAGCTGGGCTCAGTCGCCTCCCGTTGCGGGCAACTCCGAACGGTATGTACCGCAGCTCGCCAACATCATGACCGCCGCGCAGCTTCAGCACCTGAAGCTGTGGTCGGCCGGGTCGGCCCGAAACTGGCCGCTTGCGGCCTACGAGTTGCAACAAATCAAGGAAAGCCTCGTCGAGGCCGCGATGCTCTACAGGGGGATCCCAGTCTCCAACATCACAACACTCGCCTCAACCATCTCCGTCATCTCGGAAGCCATCGACCGCAAGGACCCGGACACGTTCGTGAAGGAGTTCGGCAAGCTGACCAAAGGCTGCAACAGCTGTCATCAATCGATGGACCGCGCCTTCATCGTGCTGCGCACGCCTGCCGAGCAGTCGTTTTCCAACCAGGTGTTCCAGCCGAAGGGCAAGCCCTAGCCATATGCCAACGCGAATGCGAATGCGTGATCGCACCCATTCGCAGTCATGAACCAGGGAGCCTCTTATGAAGGCCAGAGACGTGATGGTTTCCCCTGTCATCACCGTGGGCGAGAATGAGACCGTGGCCGGTGTCGCAAAGCTCCTTCTCGCCAGGCACATCAGCGCCGTTCCGGTTGTCGATCACGACGGCAAGGTGATCGGTATCGTGACCGAGGCCGACCTGATCCATCGCGTCGAGGCCGGCACGGAGCATCCGCGCTCCTGGTGGCTGACCCTGATGTGCGGCGAGCGGGCGGTCGCGGAGAACTATATCAAGTCCCATGCAACCAGCGTGAAGGACATCATGACACGCGACGTGGTCACAGCGCTTCCGGACACGCTCTTGCATGACATCGCGGGGATGTTCGAAGACAGCCACATCAAGCGCGTTCCGATCGTCAGCGAGAATGGCGATCTGGTCGGCATCGTCACCCGTGCCAACATCATCCAGGCGATCGCAAGCGCGCAGCCAAGGCTCGAGGTCAGCGCCCCGGACGCCACGATCCGCGCCCGGCTGCTCGACGAGTTGAAGAAACAGACATGGGCGCACGCCCACAAGCTGAACGTGACCGTGAGCCATGGCGTCGTCGATCTCTGGGGCTTTGCCGAATCGGATACCGCCCGGCGAGCCATCAGGGTCGCAGCCGAAAACGTGGACGGCGTGACCGCCGTCAACGATCACATGATGGTGGAGGTGACCGTTTACTGATGTTGAGTTCGGCCGTGAGGTGAGCACAATCCCGCCATCCGGCAACCGCCGGATGGCGAGGCGGGCTCGCTAAACGCCGGCCATCATCACGTATTTGATCTCGACATATTCATCCATGCCGTGGCGCGAGCCCTCGCGACCGAGGCCACTTTCCTTGACGCCGCCGAACGGCGCGACCTCGGTCGTGATCAGGCCGGAATTGACGCCGACCATGCCCGACTCCAGTGCTTCCGCGACGCGCCAGACCCGGCCGATGTCGCGCGAATAGAAGTAGGAGGCGAGACCGAACGGCGAGGCGTTGCACATCGCGATCACGTCGGCCTCGTCCTTGAAGCGGATCACCGGCGCGAGCGGGCCGAAGGTCTCTTCGTGCGCCACCAGCGCGTCGGGGCGAACGTCGGACAGCACCGTGGGCTCGAAGAAGCTGCGGCCGAGCGCGGAGCGCTTGCCGCCGGTCACGATCTTGGCGCCGCCCTTCACGGCGTCGGCGATGTGGCGCTCGACCTTCTCGATCGCCTCCATGTTGATCAGCGGCCCCTGCGTCACGCCCTGTTCGGTACCGTCGCCGATCTTCATCTCCGCGACCTTCTTCGACAGCTTCTGCACGAACTGGTCGTAGATCTTGTCCTGGGCATAGAGCCGGTTGGCGCAGACGCAGGTCTGGCCCATGTTGCGATACTTCGAGACCATGGCGCCTTCGACCGCGGCATCGATGTCGGCATCGTCGAACACCACGAACGGCGCGTTGCCGCCGAGCTCGAGACCGAGCTTCTTCACGCCGACCGATGCTTGCCGGTACAGGATCTTGCCGACCTCGGTTGAACCCGTGAAGCCGACGAAGCGCACCGCGGGATGCTCGCACAGCACCTTGCCGATCGGCGGCGCGTCGCCGGTGATGATGTTGAACACGCCCTTCGGCACACCGGCCTTCTCGGCCAGTGCGGCCAGCGCGAGCGCCGACAGCGGCGTCTCGTTGGCGGGCTTCAGCACCACCGTGCAGCCGGCCGCCAGTGCCGGCGACACCTTGCGGGTGATCATCGAGTTCGGGAAATTCCACGGCGTGATGGCGCCACAGACGCCGACCGGCTGCCGGATCGCAAGCAGGCGCGCATCCGCCCGCTGGGTCGGAATGGTCTCGCCATAGACCCGGCGCGCCTCCTCCGCGAAGAACTCGACATAGGCGGCACCGATATCGACTTCGCCGAGCGCTTCCGCCAGCGGCTTGCCCTGCTCGGAGGTCAGGATCAGCGCCAGATCCTCGCGGTTGGCGATAATCAGGTCGAACCATTTGCGCAGGATGTTGGAACGCTGCTTGGCGGTCAGCTTGGCCCAGGCCGGGAATGCGCGCTCGGCGGCCTCGACAGCCTTGGTCGCGTCGTCAGCGCTGAGCTGCGGGATCTTGATCAACTCGGCGCCGTTGGCCGGATTGTTGACCGCGAATTCGGGCGTACCGACCCAGGCGCCGTCGATGTAGCAGCGGTCGCGCAGCAGCGACGGATCCTTCAGACGGTCGTGGAGGGCGGATGTTGCGGATTGCGTGGCGCGTGCGGCAACGGGCGGGGTCATGGCGTTACTCCTCGAAGGTCTTGAATGTCCCGGGGGTCTTCGCCGCCTATATAAGCGGAAAGCCACCGCGATGCACTGGCGGCCAGCGCGACCCTGCTTGGACGCAAACGCGACGCCATCGTGGAAGATGAGCGTTCCGGGATGGTCCGATATCGCCAGACTTCAAGTGCGCAATTGCGCCACTGAGGGTTCGATGCGGCGGATCCTCCCGGAAGACGACCCTCCTGTCAGATTGCGCCGCCCGACATGTAGGTTTCACGACGGCCGATCATGCGCTCGGCCGCGGCCTTGGCATCCGCCTTGGTCGAGGTCGCGCAGGTCCGGTATTCGAGGTCAGCCTGCGCCCTGGCATCACGGCGGCCGAACCAGGATTTGGTCCCGGTCTGCAGCAGCGCGAGCGCCTGTGCGACATTGTCGACCGCTTCGAACGAGTGCAGCGCGCCGGTACCCGCGTAGCGGACCTCGTAGAGGCCCGGGCAGATCGGCGCCTCAATATTCTCGCCGCGGCCGGGCCGCGGATAGCGTTTCCATTCACTCCACGTCGAAATCATCGCTGCGTCCCGCAACCCGAAAAATGACGATCGTTTTCGTCAAATCATCCCAATTTGCCGCACCGTTTGTGCAGCGATCTGAATGCGTTAATGCAAAAAATCAGGTCCGAAAATCAATTCCTCGATCACGTTACCGTGGCCACGCCCAGGGGTCACCGGGACTTGCGCCACATCCACCGCGAAATCTGTGCGCGTGGTGAACGCTGACTGAGCAAGGGTGGTCCTGCTGCCCCGGGCTTCACGACATCGCGACATCATCGCATCGCGCCTGCCTTGCGGGACCCGGAAAGCGGGAGGATGATCCCGCCACTTCAAAACAATAAACCCACCGGAGGAAGCCCCCAATGCAGAGCAAGGCTCAGATCGATCAGGTATTGCGTCAGAAGAGCGAGGCAAAGGAGATTCCCGGCGTCGTCGCGATCGCGGCCACCGGCAAGGACGTCATCTACGAAGGCGCGTTCGGCAAGCGCGACCTCTCCAAGAGCGATCCCATGACCGCCGACAGCGTGTTCTGGATCGCCTCGATGACCAAAGCGGTGACATCAGCCGGCGCCATGCAGCTCGTCGAGCAGGGCAAGCTCTCGCTCGATGAACCGATCGGCAAGCTGCTGCCTGATCTCGCCGCCGTGCAAGTGCTCGACGGCTTCGATGCCAAGGGCGAACCGAAACTGCGGCCGGCGAAAAAGCCGATCACGCTGCGCCAGCTCATGACCCACACCGCCGGCTTCGCCTACGACATGTGGGACGCCGACCTCGG
>CALRXG020000148.1:0-13905 GCA_943372075.1 Bordetella parapertussis
GGGCGGGCAGCGGATCGTTGAGTTGCCCGATCGCGCTGACCAGCGCGGTGGATTCGAACGTCTCTTCACCGTTCGCGGTCCTCAGCGTCGAGATCCAGCGGCGTTTGCCTTCGTCCCAGCGCGATGCGACCAGCTCGGTCGAGAGGCGGACGTGCCTGCGGATGTCGTGTTCGCGTACGACCTTCAGCAGATAGTCCAGCAATTCCTGACGCTGCGCGAAATAGCGAGTCCATGGATTGCGTGCGCCGAACGAGAACGAGTAGGAGTGGTTCGGCGTATCGACGCCGCAGCCGGGATAACGGTTGACGTACCAGGTGCCGCCGATCTCGTCCTGCTTCTCGACGATCGTGTAGGGAATACCGAGACGTCCGAGCGCAACGCCGAGCGCGATCGCGCAGACCCCGGCGCCGACGATCAGGACATGCTGCCCGGCGAGCTTCGCGCCGGACGGCTGCGTGCGCCAGCGCGCATCGCGGGGAACGAAGCCCATCTCTTCGCGCATCAGCGGGGCATATTCAGGCGCGACGTTCTCGCCGAGCGTTGCGCGCATCATCCGCAGCATCAGCTCATTGCCGGGATCGGTGATGACGGGCTTCGGCGTGCCGTTCGCGAACAAATTGAGGACAGCGGCGCGGATCTCGTCCTGGATCTCCTTCGGCACGCCGGCGTCCGGATCCGGGATCAGACGGACGTCGCGCTTCGGCTTGTAGGGCGGTTCCAGCCATTTCTCATCGCCGGTCATATGCACCAGCACCATCAGCAGCACGCGGATGTCACCCTCGGCGACCGCGGAGGACAGATCGAGGTGTTGACGCGAAATCTCGATATTCATGTGTCGTCCTCAGCTGCGTGGTGCGTCCGGCAAACCGCCATAGGCGGCCCAGGTGGTGCCGGCGATGTAGCCGGCATCGACCGGCAAATTGATGCCTGTCACGCCACTGCTCTGCGGCGAGAGCAACCAGGCGATCGCCTGCGCCACTTCCATCGGTTCGACCAGCCGGTTCATCGCCGTCGGGCTAGACAGCAGATCCCTGTTCAGCGCGCCCGACGCGATGCCGGCCTCGAGCGCGGCCGTGCGGGTGAAGCCTGGCGACACCGCGTTGACGCGGACGCCGGTCCGGCCCCACTCGGCGGCAAGGGTCTGCGTGATCTGGATGACACCGGCCTTCGCCGCGGTATAGGCGTGGATCGGACCCGACGTCATGCCGGCTACAGAAGCGACATTGACGATCGCGCCGTGCTGCCGTTTCGCCATCGCGATGCCGACGCTGCGCGCGACCAGAAAGGTGCCGCGCAGGTCGATATTGACCTCGCGGTCCCATTGCTCCATCCGCACCCGGTCGATCGTGTGCATCTTGCCGAATACGCCGGCCGCGTTGACGAGGCCCGTGATCGGGCCGTGCGCCTTCTCGATATCGGCAATGCCGGCGACCACGGCGCTCTCGCTTGCGACGTCGAACGGCGCTGGCCAAAGGATAGCGGTCGTTCCGACTATCGGCTCGGGTGCGATGTCGACGATGACGACGCGGTGTCCCTGATCGGCAAGTAGCGTTGAGGTCGCGGCGCCGATGCCGCGGCTGCCGCCGGTGACGAGGATGGTGCCGTCAGCGCTCATGTCTTGCTTCCCTTGTTGCTGGCGGTGAACAGGCCACGGGTGACCAGCTTCTGGTAAGCCGTGATCACATAGTCGGGCACCGCCGTGACGCCGTGCTCGGAATAGGAGTAGCGGCGGCTGAGATAGCCGCGCGCGCCCATCAAGACCTGGACGATGGCCTCGAATTCCTCGTCGCTGAATTTCTCGGTCGCGCCCGCCGCCCGCGCGCGCTGCAGGATCCGGACATAGGCATTCGAGATGTTGTCGAAGTGCTTCTGGTAGCCGATCGGCGCGAAGAACTCGGCCTCGTTGAGAATCCGCAGGAACTCCGGCACCTCGCGGATGAAGTCGAAGAAGGCGCTGAAGCGCTCGATCTCCTGCCGGGCCTCGTTGGCGGTGCCGGTGCGCGCATGGATGAAGCGCACCATGTCGAGGCCGATCTTCGGCAGCAGCTGGTCGAGCAGCTCCTGGCGGTTCTCGAAATGATTGTAGAAGGTGCCCTGCGCCACTCCGGCGGCTTCGGTGATGCGGGCCACCGAGGCTTCGGCATAGCCGTATTTGCCGACGATCTTGGTCGCGGCGTCAAAGATCTTCTGCTTGGTCCAGGCATTGCGCTCGACCCGATTGAGCTTCGTCACCTTGGCGGATGTCGCTTGTGTCATGCGGTGGCCTCGAGTTCGGCGCGGAGCACGCGTTTGAGCACTTTGCCCGACGGATTGCGCGGCAGGCTGTCGCGGATGATGAGTTGCCTCGGCACCTTGAAGGCGGCAAGCCGGGCGCGGCAGAAATCGGTGAGGTCCGACAGATCGAGTTCGGCGTCATCGGCCAGCACGACGATGGCGACCGGCTTCTCGCCCCAGCGGTCGTCCGGCAGGCCAATCACCGCGACCTCGCGCACCCCGGGCATTTCGTAGATGACGCGCTCGACCTCGGAGGAGGCGATGTTCTCGCCGCCCGAGATGATCATGGCTTTCTTGCGATCGGTCAGGTAGAGGAAGCCATCTTCATCGAGATAGCCGATATCGCCGGTGCGAAACCAGTCGCCGAAAAAAGCCGACGCAGTCTTCTCGGGGTCCTTCCAATAGCCCCGCGTCACCTTGGGTCCGCGCAGGCATATCTCGCCATTGCGGCCCGCCGACAGGCGTTTGCCGGCGTCGTCGCGGATTTCGATCTCGACATGGGCGATGGCACGGCCGGTCGAACCGATCTTCTCGATCTTGCGGCCGGCATCCATGAAAGTGTCGCCGCCGCAGCTTTCGGTGAGGCCGTAGGCATCGATGTAGCGCGCATTCCTGAAATAGTCCGAGAAGGCGCGGATGCGGACCTCAGGCGTCTTCTCGCCGCCGCCGATCGCCCATTGCAGGCTGGAGACGTCGTAGCGCGCGCGGTTCGGGCAGGTGAGGAGGGCCGTGGTCATGACCGGTGCGAACCACGCTGCGCTCAGCTTCTCGCGCTCGATCGCGGCGAGCGCTGGTTCGGGCTCGAAGCTGCGGTGAATGCAGAGCATGCCGCCGTGCCAGAGCACGGCGATTCCGGGCAAGTCGAGCGCGCCGACATGATAGAGCGGACCGACCACGAGCAGGCGCGTCTCGGCGTTGAGCCCGAGCACCAGTGTCTGGTCGGCGGATTTCCAGTAGATGTTCTCGTAAGTGAGCATCACGCCCTTTGGGCGATCCGTCGTCCCCGAGGTGTACATCAGCCGCATCAGGTCGCGCGGCTGGCGTACATGTATCGGGGCCGGCGCGAGGTCGGGCGCAAGGTTCGTGATGCTGGATTGCGCGACTTCGTCGAGCAGCACCACTGGCGCACCGCCGGTTGCGATCGCGGCGAATTCGTCATCGGCGACCAGCAGCCGCGCGCCGGAATTGCCGACGATGTAGCCGACCTCGTCGGCCGACAGCCGATAGTTGATCGGCAGAAACACTGCGCCGATATGGCTCGTTGCAAACACCAGTTCGAGAAAGGCCGTGCTGTTCTTCATCAGCACCGCGACGACATTGCCGGGCGCAATCCCGCGTGACGCGAGCCAGCCGCCGACCTGGCGGATGCGCAGATCAAACTCGGCATAGCACACGTCCTCGCCGCGATATTTCAGCGCACAGCGGTCCGGAGTCCGCCTGGCATGGAATGCGATGAAGCTGGAAAGATTGATCATTTGCCGTCCGTCGGGCCGATTTCGGCGCCGGTTCTCTCCCTAGATGAATTATGACTCGTAATTCATCTTTGGCTTGACGTCACCCCCCTTGCTCTGAAAACATCGTGGTCACGGAGACGGCACGATCTCCGACAGGGATTTTGGGAACGCGAACCCGATAGGGAGGGGAATATGGACAGGACCCGGAAACCGGGCATCAGCCGGCGCTCGACGCTTGCGCTGATGGGCGCCGGTGCTGTGACCTTTGCCGCGCCATGGGTGGCGCGCGCGCAGGCCAAGACGATCAAGATCGGCATGCCGACGATCCTGTCGGGCCGCGTCGCGCAACTTGGCACATCCTCGCGCAATGCGGTGCTGCTGGAAGTCGAGAAGGTCAACGCTGCCGGCGGCCTTGCCGGGCGGCAGATCGAGATGGTGATCCGCGATTCTAAGGGGCAGCCGCAGGAGGCCGCGCGGATCGCGCGCGAACTCGTCAACACCGACGGCTGCGAGATACTGCTGGACGGCGAGGCGTCGTCGGGATCGTTCGCGGTTCACGAGGTGGCGCGCGATCTGGGCGTGCTCTGCATCCACACCTGCTCGGAAGCATCGTCGCTGACGGCCGATCCGAAGCAGCACATTCCGAACGCCTTCCGCTGCGTGCGGCAGGGCATCCACGACTCGATCATCGGTGCGGGCTACGCGGCAGGCATCGCCAAGGCCAAGGGTCTGAAGAAGTGGGCGACCTGCTCGCCCGACTATGCCTATGGCCGCGATACCACCGGCGAGTTCGTGCTCTATCTGAAGAAGTTCGCGCCTGACGTCGAGATCATCAGCGAGTCCTGGCCAAAGCTGTTCCAGCCCGACTACACGGAAGTCGTGACCAAGATCCTGCAGGCCAAGCCGCAGGCGCTGTATTCGTGCCTGTGGGGCGGCGATCTCACCTCCTACATCGACCAGGCCAACATCTACGCGATGTTCACCCAGATGGAGGTGTTCGCGGTCAACATGGCCGACTATACCGCGCTGACGGTGGTGAAGAACCTGCCCAAAGGCATCCACTCCGGCGACCGCTACATCAAGACATTCCCGCCGACGCCGGAGAATGCGGCCTGGGGCGATGCCTACAAGGCGAAGTACAACGAGTACCCAACCAACTGGTCGTGGCAGAACGCAACGGCAGTCATGTTCCTCAATGAGGCGGCCAAGAAGGCCAATTCGACGGACGGCAAGAAGCTTGCCGAGGTCCTGACCGGGCTGACCATCAAGTGCCCGTTCGGCGCCGACGGCACCGTCACCATGCGCGCCGACGACCGCACGCTGGTTGGCTACGCGATCGGTTGGGGCACCACGATCCCGCAGGAGCCTTATGTGCTCGATATGAAGGCCGGTGACTGGAAGACCATCTTCGAGCTCGAAGCCGAGTGGAAGAAGAGCAAGGGCTACACCTGATCCGCATGCGGGGCGGAGGCCGCGACCGGCTGCCTCCGCCTCTTATTAGTGTTTGTCGCGCGCCGGCGTTGCGGCCCGCCGTAATGGATGATCCCCGTGGACCTCGACGCGCTCGCCAGTTGCTTCGTCAGCCCCGCTTGCCTGGTGACCCAGACCACCAGCGGCCTGATCATCGGCGTGCTGCTGTTTCTCGTCGCCGTCGGGCTGACCCTGATCTTTGGGGTGCTCAAGGTCGTCAATTTCAGCCACGGCGCCTTCTATATGTTCGGCGCCTATTTCGCGATGACGGCCTACCAGCTCACCGGCAGTTTCGCGCTGGCGATGCTGAGCGGCGCCCTCGGCACCGCGATCCTCGGCCTGATCTTCGAGCGCGTGTTCATGAGCCGGGTCTATGGCCGCGACGTGCTGATGCAGCTCCTGGTCTGTTATGCCTTCGTGCTGATCTTCGACGACGTGGTCCGCATGATCTGGGGGCCAGAATTCAAGTCGATGGGCATGCCGGCCGCATTCCAGGTGCCGCCGCTGTTCATCGCCGGCGGCGTGGTGCCGCCGTATTACCTGCTGCTGATCGGCGTGGCGCTCGCTGCGGCTGTGGTCCTCGGACTGGGACTGGCGCGCTCCAGGGTCGGCAAGGTGATCCGGGCGGCCGCACATAATCCCGGGATGGTGTCGGCGCTCGGCATCAACACCGGGCTGATCTATGGCGGCGTGTTCGCGCTTGGCGGCATGCTGGCCGGACTGGCCGGCGCGCTGGCGGCGCCGGTGCGCTCGCTGACGCCGGGCATGGGATTCTCGGTTCTGATCGAGTCCTTCATCGTGACCGTGATCGGCGGCATGGGGTCGATCCTGGGCGCCCTGATCGGTGCGCTGCTGATCGGATTGATCCGCTCGTTCGGTTCGCTCGGCTTCCCGCTGTTCACCGAGGGGCTGATGTATCTCTTCATGGTGATCGTGCTGGTGTCGCGGCCGACCGGCCTGTTCGGCAAGGAGGTCGCATGACCGAGTTGCAGGCCGGGCAGGGCGCGCAAACCCTGGTGCCCCCGCGGATCGATGCCAGACCGCAGCGTTATCGCGATGCGCTGATCGCGCTGATCGCCTTTGTCTTGCTGGCATTGCTGCCGATGATGTTCGGCAGCAAGCAGCTGCTCGACTTCGTGATCCGCTGCGCGGCCTATGGATTGTTCGCGACGTCGCTCAACCTCTTGGTCGGCTACACCGGCTTGATTTCGTTCGGGCATGGCATGTTCTTCGGCCTCGGCGCCTATGGCTTCGGTCTGATGATGCAGAAGACCGGCGTTGCGATCCCGGTGGCCTTCATCGCCACGCTGGCGATGACTTTGGTCGTCGCTACCGTCATCGGGGCGATTTGCGTCCGGCTGAAGGAGGTCTACTTCGCATTCGTTACGCTGGCCTTCCAGATGCTGATCCATTCGACGATCCTGTCGTGGCAATCGCTGACCGGCGGCGACCAGGGCCTGCGCGGCGGTATCCCGCGGCCGCCGTTTCTCGGCGTCGACCTGTCGAACCATCTGCATCTCTACATTGCGAGCTGCGCGCTGCTGGTGATCGGGCTGCTGCTGATGCGCCAGATCGCGCAGTCGCCGTTCGGCTATACGCTGCGCATGATCCGCGACAACGCCACGCGGGCGAGCTTCATCGGCATCGATGTCTGGCGCGCCAAACTGACGATCTTCGTGCTGGCGGCGCTGTTCGCGGCGACTGGCGGCATGATCATGGCGCTGTTCGTCTCCGGCGCCTATCCCGAGTTCGCCTATTGGACGATCTCGGGCGAAGGCATCTTCATCAACATGCTCGGCGGCGTGACCACTTTTCTCGGGCCGATGGTCGGCACCGTGTTGCTCTTGATCCTCAACGACACCGTCACGCGCCTGACCGAGTATCACGGCATCGTGCTCGGCATCGTGATCCTGTTCTTTGCCATCGGCCTGCGGAAGGGGCTGATGGACTTTGCCGTCGAATGGTTCGCGCAGCGTCGCGGTGAGGGGCGCGGCTAGCCATGTTGGAGATTCGCGGGCTCTCAAAATCCTTCGGCGGCGTCAAGGCGACCGACAATGTCTCGCTCGACTTTACCGACGGCTCGCTTACCGCCGTGATCGGTCCCAATGGCGCCGGCAAGAGCACCTTCTTCAACCTGATCACGGGCGCGCTGCGGCCGGATGCCGGGCAGATCCTGCTCAATGGCGTCGACATGGCGGGCCGGGCGCCGCCGGAGATCGTGCGCCATGGCATCGGCCGCGCCTTCCAGGTGGCGAGCATCTTCCCGTCGCTGACCGTGGAGGAGACGATGCTGGCGGCGGTCTGCGCCGATCAGCGCCGCGCCGGCGTCATGCATCGCCGCTTCCCGCTGGCCGAGACGCGCGACCGTGCCGAATATGCGATGGAACTGCTTGGCCTCGCCAGCAAGCGCAACAGGACCGCGGCGACGCTGTCGCACGGCGACCAGAAGCTGCTCGACATCGCGCTCGCGCTGGTGCTCGAGCCCAAGGTGCTGCTGCTGGATGAGCCGACCGCGGGCATGGGGACCGAGGAACGCTGGCGTATGATCGACAAGGTGCGCGAGCTCTGGGAGAAGCAGAAGATTACCATCGTGTTCATCGAGCATGACATGGACATCGTGTTCAAGATCGCACCTGAGATCGTCGTGCTGTGCTACGGTCGGATCCTCGCGACCGGGACGCCGGACGCGATCCGCAGCAATGAAGCCGTGATCGAGGCTTATCTCGGCAGTGACGACCATGCAGGGGCGGTGGCATGAGCGCGCAGCCGGTCGTGCAGGTCGAGGACCTCGACGTCTATTACGGTACCAGCCAGATCCTGTTCGGCGTCGGTCTATCGGTGCGGAAGGGCGAGACCATGGCGCTGCTCGGCCGCAACGGCGCCGGCAAGTCGACCACGATGAAGGCGATCATGGGGCTGGCGCCGGCCCGCCGCGGCAAGGTGACCTTGCGCGGCCATGTGGTGTCTGGACTGAAGCCGCATCACATCGCGCGGGCCGGGCTCGGCTTCGTGCCGGAAGATCGCCAGATCTTTCCCGAGCACACGGTCGAGGACAACCTCGTGATCGGCCAGAAGAAGGGGCCTGACGGCGAGGATGAATGGTCGATCCGACGCGTGTACGACGTGTTTCCGTTGCTGGAGCCGCTGCGGCACCGGATCGCGGGAAGGCTGTCCGGCGGCGAACAGCAGATGCTGGCAATCGCCCGCACGCTGATGGGCAATCCGGTGCTGCTCCTGCTGGACGAGCCGAGCGAGGGGCTGGCGCCGATCATCGTGCAGCGCATCGGTGAGCTGCTGCGGCAACTCCGTGGCACCGGTGCCACAGTGTTGATCGCCGAGCAGAACATGCATTTTTGCCTTGGCCTTGCGAGCCACGCGACGGTTATCGACAAGGGACAGATCGTCTACACATCCTCCATCGAAGAGTTGAAGGCCAACGACAACATCCGGCAGCGCTATCTGGCGCTGTAGGGCATGATCCGGAAAGATCCCGGATCACGGCCAAAAAAGGATGCGGATCTTCAAACAGAACGGGAGGATAAATGGCGGTCGAACGCAAGCTGATGCCGACGCATGAGGCGCCGTATCGGGGTCTCAAAGTGCTCGATTTCGGGCAGGGGATCGCTTCGCCCTACTGCGCGATGCTGCTCGGGGTCTATGGCGCCGACGTCATCAAGGTCGAGCCGCCGGAAGGCGACTGGTCGCGCTATCTCGGCACGACCTACGGCAATCACACGACGCTGTCGGCAGTCTATAACCGCGGCAAGCGCAGCCTGTGCCTCGACATGAAGAACAAGGACGGGATCGCGGTCGCCCAGCGGCTGGCGCGCGAGGCCGACGTGCTCATCGAGGGATTCCGGCCTGGTGTCGCCGAGCGGCTCGGGCTCGGCTATGAGAGCCTCTCGCGCGACAACAAAGGCCTGGTCTATCTGTCGGTCAGCGGCTTCGGGCAGAGTGGGCCGTATTCCAAGCGCCCGGGCTCTGATTCGGTGGCGCAGGCTTTTTCCGGGCTGGTCTCAGTCAATGTCGGCACCGATGGCGTGCCGCATCGGGTCGGCACGACCATTTCAGACATCGTTACCGGCGTCTACGCATTCCAGGCCATCGCCACGACGCTGTTCGCGCGCGCGACCGTCGGCACCGGCCGCTGGATCGACGTCAATCTCTGCCAGTCGACGTCGGCGCTGCTGGGGCACAAGGTCGCCGAGTTCATTCTCGAAGGCGGCGCGCCGCGGGCGCTGAATGTACCGGCCGGCACCTACCAGACGCAGGATGGCTGGATGATGGTGACGCTGGTGAACGAGCCGCAATACAAGCGGCTATGCACTGCGATCGGCCGCGGCGATCTCGCCAGCGACCCGCGTTTTGCCGACTTCGCCCGCCGCGCCGATGCCGCCGATACGCTGATCCCGCAGCTGCGCGAGGTGTTCCTGACCCAGCCGACGGAGACCTGGCTGGCGCGACTGCACGCCGCCGACATCATCGCGGAGCGGATTCTCAATCCCGGTGAATGGCTGCGCAACGCTCATGTCGAGGCGACCAAGGCATCGGTGCGCCAGGATACGCCCGGCGTCGGCGCGGTGTACTCGCCGCGGACGCCGGGAATCGCGAGCCTGTCCGAGGATCACCTTTGCCCGGCGCCGGATGTCGGACAGGACAGCCGCGCTGTGCTGACGGAGGCCGGTTTTGGTACCGCCGAGATCGACGGCCTGCTGCAATCAGGCGCGGTCCGGCAAGCCAAGAGACAAGGGGAGACATCATGAGCACGGACCTCGTTCGTTACTCGGTCACTGGGCAGATCGCGGAGATCGTGCTGGACCGCGCACCAGTCAACGCCCTCAGCATCCCCCTGATCGACGCGCTGCTCGCGGCACTGGCAAAAGCTCGCGATGACGAGGCGGTACGCGCCGTCATCGTGAGCAGCGCCCACAAGGTGTTCTGCGCTGGCCTCGACCTCGATATCGTCAGGGGCAAGCCCGCGATCGAGACCAAGACGTTCCTCGAGCGGCTGTACTTCGCCCTCAACGATACGCAGTACCGGATGGGCAAGCCGACGATCGCGGCGATCGACGGCGCGGTCCGGGCCGGCGGCATGACGATCGCGATCTCCTGCGACATGATCATCGCGGGCGACGGCTCGACCTTCGGCTATCCCGAAATCGATGTCGGCCTGATCCCGGCGATCCATTTCGTGCAACTACCGCGACTGGTTGGCAAGCATCAGGCGTTTGGCCTGCTGTTCCTCGGTGAGCCCTTCGATGCGGCGACCGCCCATCGTATGGGCCTGCTCAGCGAGGTGGTGCCGAAAGGCACCGCGCTCGAGCGCGCTCGCGAGATTGCGCGCAAGCTGGCGGCGAAGTCGCCGATCGTGATGAAGATCGGCCGCGATGCCTTCATGCGCGCGGTCGATGCCGATTTCCGCCGTTCGGTGGAGAACACCGCGGAAAGCTTCGTGGTGGTGGCCTCGACGGAGGACTGCCAGGAAGGGCTGAATGCGTTCGTCGAGAAGCGGACGCCCAACTACAAGGGACGGTAAATGGCTGGATTGTATTTCGAAGAATTCGAGGTCGGGCGGGAATTCCATCACGAGTTCAGCCGGACCGTGACGGAGATGGACAACACCATGTTCAGCCTCCTGACCATGAACCCGCAGCCGTTGCATCTCGACGCGCATTTCTCGGAGAAGACCGAATTCGGCCAGCGGCTGTTCAACAGCCTCTATACGCTCGGCATCATGATCGGCATGAGCGTCTACGACACGACGCTGGGCACGACGGTCGGCAATCTCGGTATGACCGACGTCAAGTTCCCGAAGCCGGTGTTTCATGGCGACACGCTGAAGGCGCACACCAAGATCATCGGCAAACGCGCCAGCAAGTCGCGGCCGACCCAGGGAATCGTCGAATTCGAGCACACCATGACCAATCAGCGCGGCGAGGTGGTGGCAAGCTGCCGGCGCACCGGGCTGATGCACTGCAAGCCGAAGGCATAGGCGATGCGATCGTTCCTGTTCGTTCCCGGCGACAGCACCCGGAAATATGAGAGCGCCAAGAAGACCACGGCCGATGCGCTGATCCTCGATCTCGAGGATTCCATCGCGCCGGACCAGAAGGTGGTTGCGCGCGGGATCACCCGCGAGATGCTTAACACGCGTAATTCGGAGCAGAAGCTCTACATCCGCGTCAATGCGCTCGACACCGACC
This sequence comes from Bordetella parapertussis, assembly GCA_943372075.1. Taxonomy (GTDB): domain Bacteria; phylum Pseudomonadota; class Alphaproteobacteria; order Rhizobiales; family Xanthobacteraceae; genus Bradyrhizobium. The sequence goes on from CALRXG020000148.1 coordinate 11,402, forward strand.
TGACGCTCGGCGACCTTGCCGCCGTGATGCCGGGCAAGCCCGACGGCATCGTGTTGCCGAAATGCGCCGGTGCCGCCGATGTCAACAAGCTCGCGCTGTATCTCGACGCGTTCGAGGCGGCTTCCGGCATCGCGCAGGGGACAACGCGGATCGTCACGGTCGCGACCGAGACGGCACGCGCGGTGCTGAAAATCCTCGACTTCGAGAATATGAGCCCGCGGCTGTGGGGCATGATGTGGGGTGCGGAGGATCTCGCGGCCTCGCTCGGGGCGACTCGCAACCGCACCGATGGCCGTTATCATTCTCCGTTCATTCTGGCCCGCGATCTCTGCCTGATCGGTGCGGCTGCGGCTGGGGTAGTCGCGATCGACACCATCGCCACCGACATCAACGATCTCGACGCGCTGAAGGCCGAAGCGATCGCCGCGCGGCAGGACGGCTTCCTGGCGAAGGCCGTGATCCATCCCAAGCATGTCGATGTCGTCAACGCGGCCTTCATGCCGACCGATGAGGAGATTGCGTGGTCAGAGCGGGTGATCGCTGCGTTCGCCGACAATCCATCGGGAGTCGCCAAGATGGATGGCAAGATGCTGGACAAGCCGCATCTGCGCGCCGCCGAGAAAATCCTGGCGTCGCGTCGGAAATGATCAGCGGTCGGGCTCGATCAGCGCGCCCTCCGCGATGAGGGCGGCGATCTCGGACTCGGCAACTCCGGCCTCGCGCAGAATCTCGCGGCCATGCTCGCCGAGGCTCGGCGGATAGGTGCGGATCGACGGCGGCGTCCGGCTCCAGGTCGCGGCCGGGCCGGCGACCCGCAGCGTGCCTTCGGTCGGATGCTCCAGCGACTGGATTAATCCGACTTCAGCCAGATGCGGATCGTCGATCAGGCTGTCGAGATCATGCAGCGGCGCGTGCGGAATGTCGGCCTCCGCGAAGAAGCGCATCCATTCGGCGGTGCTGCGGGTCTTCATCATCTGCGAGAACCAGTCGTAGACGAAATCATAGTTCCTGGTTCGCGCCGAGATGCTGTTCAGCCGCGGATCACGGTCGGCCTCGTTGGCAAGGTCGATTTTGGCGAAGAACGCATTCCACTGCTTGTCCGAGTAAACCAGTGCGCAGATGTAGCCATCGCTGGTCTGGTAGGGGCGGCGATCGGGCGACAGCAGACGGGAGTAGCCGGGCGGTCCGATCGGCGGATCGAAGCTGCGACCGGCCATGTGATCGCCCAGCACGAACTGCGCCATGGTCTCGAACATCGGGATTTCGATCGCCTGGCCCTCGCCGCTGCGCTCGCGATGGAACAGCGCCGCCAGGATGGCATGGACCGCGTTGAGGCCGACGATGCGATCGGCCATGGTGGCCGGCGAGTAGCGCGGTTCGCCGGTGATCTGGCCGGTGAGCGCGGGTAGCGCCGTCAGTCCCTGGATCAGGTCGTCATAGGCCGGTCGGCCAGCATAGGGCCCGGTCTCGCCGAAGCCGTGCAGGCTGGCATAGACGATCCGCGGGTTGGCTGCGAGAAGATCGTCGGCGCCGAGCTTCAGCCGCGCCATCGCGGCGGGGCGGACGTTGTGGACGAACACGTCGGCCGCAGCGGCCAGCCGCAGCAATGCCTCACGGCCGTTCACCTTCTTCAGATCCAGCACGATCGAGCGCTTGTTGCGGTTACCCTGCAGGTACATCGCGCCCATCCCGGGATGGCGCATCGGGGCGGCGTGACGCATCACGTCGCCATCCGGGCTCTCGACCTTGATGACGTCCGCGCCGTAATCGCCGAGGATCATGGTCGCGTATGGACCCATCATCACGCTGGTGAGGTCGATGATCCTGACGCCGGCGAGCGGACCCGCCGGCGTGGTTGGTGTCTTTCTCGTCGGCGCGTTGCTCAATGGGTGGTGGCCAGCGCTTCGGTGAAGGCCTTGAAGACCTCGCTGCCCGGCTTGCCGCGCTTGTCGACGTCCTTCACCCAGTCCTGCGCTACGGATTTGAAGGCGGTATCGAACACCTTCTTGTCGTCGGCGCTGAAGTTGATGACCTTCATGCCTTGCGACTTGATCTTGTCGGTCGCGGCCTTCTCGCCGTCCTCGAACCGCTTGCAGGCCTCGCGGGTGGTCTGCTCGCCGGCTTCGACCAGCGCCTTGCGCACGTTCTCGGGCAACGACTTGAACTTCATCTCTCCGATCGAATAGGTGAAGATCGCGGTGCCGAAGTTCAGCCCCTCGGTGCCCGACTTCAGGATCTTGCCGAAGTCGTAGGATGCCGAGCTCTGGTAGGAGAAGATCAGCCCGTCGAGCGTGCCGCGGGTCAGCGATTCGTAGATTTCGGGCGCGGCCATCCGCACCGGCACGCCGCCGATCGAGCGCATCATCAGGTCCATGGCGCCGCCGGTGGTGCGGATCTTCAGCCCCTCGAGATCCTTCGCCGTCTTCACCTCGCGGCTGGTCGCCAGCTGAATCTGATAGGCCGGCAGCGCCAGCGTGACCAGAGGCCGAAGCTGGTTGGGCACG
>CALRXG020000149.1:0-13903 GCA_943372075.1 Bordetella parapertussis
GGCGGCATTGCCGACGATGCGCAGCGCGATCGCGTAGGCGCGATCGACATGACGTTCGACGAGAGCGCGGAACGCCGCCTCGTCGCCGGCGGCGAGGCGGTCGAGCAGTTCCTTGTCTTCGTCCTGGATCTCGACGGTGTCGAGCGGACCGGCATCCGCGACGGTGGGGACGTCGCTCCAGGGGGCAGCCGCTTCGACCGGCGCGACCACGGCCGTAGTGGCCTCGATCTCGGCCGCTGCCGTCATATCAAGCGCGTAACTCATGCCCCGCTCTCCAACCCGCGCCGCTGGCACACATCCCAGACGGCTTCTGAGCGTTGAACGGAGGGGTCAGGCAAACCAGGCGAATTTTTTTTGTTATTTTTCAGATGCTTAGCTGGATTTTTTTGCCGACCGCCCGGCAAAAGCTGCCGCCGCGCCACTGCGCTTGGAAAAGTTCGCCAGGATTTGGAGCAATCGTTCAGCATCGCCTCGCATTCCCGCGGGAGAGATCGTCGCGCCGGAAAACGCTGTTGTCACATCGACTAACGCTACGCGAACACATGCATGCGTGGAGCATGCGAGTGACTCATTGCCGCGTGGTCGCCATCTTGCATTCGACGATTGCGACTAGGCAATTTTTTCCGAATCACTATTTCGACGTTATCGGATTTTTTGAATCTGTCAGTCGCGAAGCGCGTGTTTTCGAATCCCGCATCAACTTTTTTGAACCGACGCGCCTGATTTGTCTCACGCGCGCGTTGAACGCATGAGGACTGGCGGGAATCTTGCGCATGACGATCGTGACGGTCGACGCGACGCGTCGAGCGCAGAATGTTTCTGCATGTTCATTCGATGTTTTCGATACATTTCTGTTGCGCGCCTGCACGACGCCAGATGGCGTATTTGAAAGGGTTTTTCAGCTTTCCTGTATTGCTGAAAAATTTCCAAATATGTCTGCCAGTTTCGTTCAGCATCGCATCCAGGCGGAGACGCGCGCGCGCAAGTTGGCGCAGGAGCGCAACGGCTCCACCGAAGTGCGGATCGCCGACATCTATAAGTACTTTCCGTTCAGGCTGTTCGGCCTGAACCGCGACGCGTTGCAGCATCTCGCGCGGATCGAGTTCGAAGCCGAGCTCGAGCTGTGCCGCGTCAATCCGGAAATGCTCGAGCAATATCTGGACATGAAGCGCGGCAATCTTCGCGTCGGCTTCATCTCCGACACCTATTGGAACACCGAGCAGCTCGCGCGGTTGCTGCGGACGTGCAGCCCCGGGCTGACCTGGGATTTCCTCTATGCGTCCTGTGACCACGGCAGCAGCAAGAGCGAAGCGCTGTTCGAGACCTATCTCGCCGAGCAAGGCATCGATGCGGCGAGCTCGTTCCACATCGGCGACAACCACAACGCCGATATCAAGGGCGCGCGCCGTCACGGCATTCGCCCGCGCTACTATCCGCAGGCGAGCGCCGCGCTGGCATCCAAGTTTCAGCGCGAAACATCGATCTTCGAACTACTGTGCCCCGATCAGACGTCGCGGCTCGATGACGGCGCCCGCACGCTGCGGCGTGTAGTGACTGCACGAAGCGCGGAACAGTCCCCGGCTTTCCACCTCGGCGTGACCGTCCTCGGGCCGGTGATGGCGGCGTTCGACGCATTTATCGAAGAGCGCCGCGCGGCGCTCACCCGCGAGGGCAAGCGCGTTGCGATCGGATTTCTCGGCCGCGATGGATTGCTGCCGTACCGTGTCTGGCAAGAAACCCGTGGCGAGGCCGGCGCCTATGTCGAGATCAATCGTCGTGTCAGCCTGGTCGGGTCCGCCGATACGCTCGAGCCTCTCTGCGAGCTGCTGAGCCGCGTCGTCAAGATCGACGCGTCGACCTTCGTCGACATCGTCAAGGTGCAGCCCCCCGGGGTGATGAAGTTCTTTGCGCAGTTTCCCGACGGCATCGCGAGCGGACGCGAGCTCGCCGACGCGCTGCCCGATCTGATGGATCCGAGCGAGATCGCCGATATCGCCACCGGCGTTCGTACACGCCTGCTCGCGTACCTTCGCGCGCGGATCGAGGATTTCGACGGCTGCACCGACCTGATCCTCGTCGACCTCGGCTATTCGGCAAGTGTGCAGAAGTCGCTGCGGCGCATCTTCGATTGCGAGGGTATTCGCATTCGTCTGCACGGCGCCTATCTGCTGACGCTGGACGATGCGTTCGACGACATCGCCGATAGCGACACCGCCGAGGGGCTGATTTCGGATCGGGTGGTCACCCCGCACGTCAAGCGCATGCTGATCCGCAATGTCGCGTTGCTGGAGCAGCTCTGCTGTTCCGCCGAAGGATCGGCGCGCGACTACCGCGGTGGCGAGGTGTTGCGAGAGGCCGACCAGCGCCCGGCCGCTCAGCTTGCGCTGGCGACCGAGGTGCAAGCAGGCGCGCTGGCCTACGCCTCGCGCGCCCGGGAGCTGGCACCGCGCTACGGCCTGCTGCCGCACGCGAACCCCACCGTCGCGGCGCGCTGGGCCACCGCCGTCCTCGGACGCCTGCTGTTGCTGCCCGACGATGACGAACTCGTGCTGCTCAGTGGCATCAAGCATGACGTCAATCTCGGCACACAAGCGCTGGCGCCACTGCTCGATGCCAGCTTCATCAATGATTGCATCATTGCCCGCGGCGTCGCGACCGCCTGCATCGCGCCGGCACCGCCGATGTGGCTGGCGGGCAGCTTTGCCGCACTGTCACCGTCGCACGCCTATCTTTACACGCTGTTCGGCACCAATCGTCTTCCCGCCAACCTATTCGGTGAGTCGCAATGCGGGACGTTGCAGGTCGGCCTGTTCGGGCAGGACGGTCAGGCGTCGCTTCAGACCGTCACCGTCTTTCACACCGGGCTCGGCGACCTCCGGCTGCGGATTCCCCTGTCGCGGCGCATGGCGGTCACGACAATAGCGCTGCCGCTGGCCAAGCTCACCCGTAATGGCCTGCTCCACGGCATCACCGTCCAGTACGGCGAGAGCGCGGCAAAGGCCACGGAGAACTCCAGCATCAAGGCGATCGCAGGGAACCGCGTGATCGACGCAGGCCTCGACCGGAGCGGCCGTCAGTTCCGCGCCAGCAGCGAGGACGGCATGCTGCTGATCCCGGTCGACGCCTTCGAGGACGACGTTGCGGTCTACACGGTGGCGCTGAGTGCCCTCGACCATGATCGTATTCTGGCTGTCGAAGACCGCGACGGCGCCGCGGCCCCCTCGGCCACGCTGACCTGGCGCAACGCCGGTGCCGCGACGGTCGCCAGCCACAGCTGATTTGTCCGCCTGATCTCGCTGCCCCGTACGTAGTAGTTAACGAGGGGTAGCGCGGGCATGACATCGGCTGACACGGCGCAAGCAGACGGCTTGCAGACGAACTTTGACCAATTGCTATCGGCAAACGGCATCCGGATGGGCAAGGCACAACGCCGTCGGCTGGCATGGCTGTCCGAACGGCTTGGGCGCGCAGCCGTCCATCAGCCCCGTTCAGTGCCCGCCCGAGACCATGGCGTCATCGTTCTTGTCGAGCCGCCGAGCGGCCCAGCAGCCGAGATGCTCTACCGATCGCTTCGTACCGATTGCGTGGTCGTTGTGCCGTTCGGCGAAAATCCGGCTTTCGATTTCCTGAAGTCCAAGCTGAACGATTTCGGCACGATCGGGCCGAGCGCCGACGGCCCGCACGAGATGTGGTGGGGCGGCCTCACCTGGCGCCCGATCGCGCCCGAGGCGGGCTCCAGGTCCGAGGCTCCGTTACGCGTGGTCTCTTGCTATCCCCGATCCTGCGGCGACGATCATGCCGACGCGCTTCGGGAGAAGCTGGCCGAATTCCAGATCGCTTGCGACATCGAGCCGATCGACACCGCGGACGGTGGGCAGATGCGCGCGTCCGAGATATCCGCATTCATGTTTCGGATGTGGGAAACGCACCCCGAGCCGCTGCTGTTCATCGCAGCCGATGCAACGCTCAGCGAGCCGCCCCTGTTGCCGTCTTCGCTCGATTGCGACGTTGCACTCCACAAGTGGAACCGGTGGGAGATGTCGGCGCGCACCCTCTATCTCGGTCGCACCGCGGCGGCCGAGGCAATGCTGCGCAGCTGGCATCACGTCGCGTCCGCCTATCCAGCGGTCTGGGATGGCTACCTGCTCGACCAGGCATGGAGCCTGACGTCGTCGCAGATGGCGCTCGACACCGTCTGGCTGCCGCGCTCGTACCATGCCCCGGCCGAGGACGTCGGCACGCCCCGCCACACCACGGTCGTTCACAACCTGCCCGGCGACAATAGCGACCTTGGTCCCGACGCCGAATTCGGCGTCGCGATGCGAGCCGCGCGGCGCGCCAGCCGCAGCGGCGGCCGCGACGCCATGATCGTGATCCAGTCCGAGGCGGTCTCGAACGACGCGATCACCGTGATCATGCGCGATATCGCAGCCAGCGATGCGCGCGAGATGGCTGCGAGCATCGAGGCAGTGACCGGCGCATTCACCGCCGATTGCGGCGGCTTCGGCCGGCTCGAGCTCGCACTCTGCCCCTGGCAGGACGATATCCGCGCGGCGAAATCGGCGGCGAGACGCGCCAACAACCGCATCATCGAGATCGCACCGTGGCAGACGCTGCCGGTCGATCTGTTCCGCACCGTGGGCCAATCCCGCGACGCCGGAAGCGTCGTCGTGATGGCCGGCCAACTCGGCTGAGACCGCCAGAACAACTGAAACAGGGAAGGATATCCACATCATGAAGACCATCATCCTTCTCACCGGCGTCGCCAGCCAGCAATTCGCGCTCACCGAATTGCTGAAGGCGCACAATCCGGCGCTGTCGTTCCGCTGCGCCGTGACCGCCGAAGACCTCGCCGCGATCGAGCCGGAGGTGCTGCGCGAAGCCCGGCTATTGGCATTCACCACCGGCGTCATCGTGCCCGAGAGCATCCTGGCCGCGCTCGGCCACGGCGCCTACAATTTCCACCCCGGCCCGCCGCAATATCCTGGCTGGGCGCCAGCGCATTTCGCGCTCTATGACGGTGCGCGCATATTCGGCGCGGTCGCCCATGTGATGGCTGCGCGGGTCGATTCCGGCCCGATCGTCGGGGTCGAATCCTTCATTATTCCTGACAAGATCAGCGTGCGCGGGCTCGAGCAGATCGCCTATGTGCGGCTTGCCCATCTGTTCTGGCGGATGTCACGCGATCTCGCTTGCGATCCCTCGCCGCTCGCCGAGCTGCCGATTGCCTGGTGCGGGACCAAGAGCACACGGCAGATGTACCGGGAGATGTGCGAGCTTCCCGCCGGCATCAACGCCGGCGAGCTGGCGCGGCGGATCCGCGCTTTCCACGACGACTTCCGCGGCATCCCGCTGACCGTCTCCGTGCACGGCATCCGTTTCCAGCTGGCGACGACGGCCACGCAAACGCCAGAGGCGCCGCAGGTGGCCTCTCCGCCGCTTGCTGCCGCATCCTGACGCGCGACGACGTCGGACCGATCGTCATCCCGCTTTGGCCGCTCCCGGAGCATGATCCGGAAAAGTGCGAAGCGGTTTTCCGGAAAGATCATGCGTAAACAAGGAGCTAAAGCGAGATCACGATTCGACCTCATCTCATCTCGGTTTAGAGCAGGCATTTCGCGCTCTAGCGGCGCCACAGGTTCCCCGGATGATCGGCCAGCATTCCGTTCAGAGCCGCTTCGGCCCGGTCCAGCAACGGTTTCGCACCGATATCCGACGCAATTCCGATCGCGGCGCGCAGCTGGTGGAGAACCGAGTTCCGCTCGGCCTCATTCGAGGCCGGCTGTATCATCGCCTCACCCAATAGCGCCTCGGCTTCCAGTCCGGAAAATCCCTGCTGGCGGGCGGTATTGCGCGCTTCGCGCAGCATGCCGAGCGCCGCCGGCACGTCTCCGAGCCGGCTCAAGGTTTGCGCCAGATAGATCGAGGTGCGCAGCACGATCGAGGTGTAGCCGACCGACCTCGCCTCCTCGCGGGCATCGGCGAGCGTCTTTCGCGCGTCAACGAGCCGCCCCTGCTCCAGATACGCAATGCCGAGATGGCACTCGACAACGGGCACGAAGATACGAACTCCATATTTCTGCGTGACGGCGAAGGCCTCCTCCAGGATGCCCGCTGCTCCGACAGGATTGCCCTGGCCCAGCATCAGGAAACCGCCACTATATCCGGCGGCAACACGATCGAATGGCCGATTGCTTTCGTTAGCGATAGCGGCCGCGCGCTGATGAAATTCGGTGGCCGTATCGAACTCTCCCAATGTCGTGTGATTTACGCTCTTCATCATGCAGCAGAGCAGCAGCAACGTTTTCGGAGTCGTCCCCGGCGGTGCACTGGCGTCCGGCCCCGAAAGCCGGAGGCAGGCCTGCCCCAGCATCTGCTCGGCGTCACGAAAACGACCGGCGATGAAATAGGCTTGGCCAAGACTGTACTGAGCAAGGTTGAGCCAGCCTGGATTGCGCCACTCTCCAGCCAGCCGAGCAACTTCTTCGCCGGTTTCGATGGCCTCAAGCGGCGCGCCGTAGAAATTTTGCGCACCCGATCGGACCGCCATCGCCGCGACCTTTCGCCCGATGTCGTCGATCGCGTTGGCGCGTCCCTCTGCATCCCTTCCGAGGTCGAACCATTCGGCAACCTTTCCGGCGCTCATGAATGCGGTACGTGCCTCGATGCGAAGGTCGATCGCATCCGTCTCTCTCGAACGCGCGAAGGGCGTCTTGTCGAGCGCCGTCATCGCGATTTCGAAGTAGTTCGCGGCATCTGAGAACGCCGATTGTGCCAGGCTCTTTCGTGCGGCCGACCTGCCGTAGGTGAAAGCCTTCTGCCAGTCCTTTGCGCGCATCGCGTGGTAGCAGAGCCTGCTGGGCTCGTCGTGCAAACTTCCACTGGCTTCCAGGGTGGAAAGAATCCGCGCATGAACGCTCTCGCGGACCTTTTCGACCATCGAGTCGTAGGTGACTTGCCGAACCATCTCATGCGGAAATTCGAGCAAGCCATCCGGCTCGATATCGATCTTCACCAGAAACTCGGATCGATCGAGAATCACCAGACAGCGCTGCAAAACTTCCTCAGGCAGGCCGGACACCTCGCGCAGGATGACTTCCGTCGAACGGGGCCCCAGCGCAGCCGCGATCTGCAACAGGGAGCGCTCCTCCCTCGATACCCGATCCAGACGCGCGGCGATCACGCCCTGGATGCTGGTCGGAATACCGAGCTCACCAACCGGACGCGCGAGCGCTAGATCGCCCCAGTGCCCACGAAGAATTCCGCTGTCCTTGAGGCCGCGGCAGACCTCTTCAATGAAGAGCGGCACCGCGGCGGTGTGCAGAACCACGCGGCTCTTCAGATCGGCCATGTTTTCCGACGAACCGAGAATGTCGTCGAGCATCTCCCGTCCAGCGTCCTCTCCAAGTGAGCGCAAGGCGGCAATCTCGACGTTGCAGCGCGCGATCCAATCTGGAATTCCGGTGGGTCTGCTGGTCAGCAGCATCAGCAGGCCGGGAGACTGAAGCGATGCAAGTGCCGCCATGACGGCCTCGCTGGCCCGATCGATCCAGTGCAGATCCTCGACGAGGATCACCGTGCGCTGGTGCAGAACGACGCTCTCGACAATGGCACAACTGGCATCGATGATCGCACGGCCGCGCGCGTGGGGCTCCAGCTCGGCCCATTCCGGATCCGATATCGGACGATCCAGCACCGCGTCGATCGCGGAACGCTGAACCCCTGTGAGGTTCGCCGGACCATCTTCGTCCGCCGAGGCTTCCTCGAGGATCGATGTTATCAGCGCCTTCAGCGCGCTGAACGGAGCACTCTGGAGATTCGGGCTGCATTCGGCATGGAACGAGCGCCACCCCTCGCGTTTGAGCTCGTCAACAAACTCATGCACCAATCGCGATTTCCCGATGCCGGAGTCACCGACCAGGAGCGCGGTTTGCCGGCTTGGGCCGGCGTTGCGCGCCAGCTGCCTGAGCAGCGCGGTCTCTTTCGAGCGGTTGACGAACCGAGCAACACGCCGCGCCCTGCGCACCCGCCAGCTCGAAACATCGGTCGCGCCGGTGACGCGGTAGATGGGTAACGGCTCGGCGAACCCCTTGAGCTGTCTGCGGCCGAGAGATTCAAACTGAACATTGCCATCGGCAAGTTTCTGACAGGCTTCGGACACATAGATCTCGTTCGGCTCGGCGACCGCCTCGAGCCTCGCTGCGAGATGTTGCGCCACCCCCCCGATCTCGTAGACCTTGGAATACTCGCTGGCGACCATGTAGGCCACCACACGCCCCGAATGGAGCCCGACCCGGACTTGAAGCCCGGAATCGCCCAGGCTGGTGACGCGCCGCACCAGTTCGATCGCGGCATGGCAGGCCAGCGGCGCGTGGTTGTCGTCGGCGATCGGTGCGCCGAACACCGCGGACAACCCGTCGCCCAGCTCCTTGCTGACGATACCGCCAAACTGCCGCACCGCGCTTCGCATGGCAGCCAAGGCCGGCTCGAGACGCGAAACCGCGGCTTCCGGCTCCAGGTCGGCAACGAGCCCCGTGGAATCGACCACGTCGGCACGAAGGATCGTCACAAATCGCTGTTCGCTATCGGGATCCACGCGCTTGGCTACGGCGGCGCCGCACTTGCTGCACCAGCTGTCGTCCGCTCCGATCGCCGATTGGCATGCAAAACAAAGCATTCCCTGCTCTCAAGGCTGCTGCGTTATCGCCAGCTCAGCATCCCGGATGAGCAGCTTGGGGTAGAGATTACCAATCGGGAAATGCATATCAATCCAGAGATGCAGTCCAACCACGACTGGACCAACCCGAGAGGGTGTTGAACTGGACGAGATACAGTCTTGAGTGGTAGGTCGAGGCGCGGCAGATATCAGGCGCGCGACTGAGCCCGCAAGACTTGTGCTTCCAGCCGAACAGCGTTGAATCAATTTACGTATAACCGGTGCAAACCAAGTTGTAATGAAAGGAAAATCCTATGGGCGGAAGAGTCTATAACAACCAGCAGTTTAAAGATTACATCAATTCAAATTACTATCCTTTGCAGAACATGATCAAGAGTGTTGCTATACTTAAATCGTCGGACGCCATCGACATAGAGACGCTGGAATACGGCCAGTATCAGCCGATCCTGTCACCCAGGGACAAATGGCCGAGCGGAAGCGGCAAGTTGTGGCAGCGGGAGATGGGAAAGGCCCGTCTGGACCTCGCAACCCAGCCCAACAGCGCGGCACTCTCCAAGGACGAACCCGGCGTCGTCCCGCTGACCAAGTGTGCACTGCTGGATGCCAGCGTCCGCAAGTGCTTCAACTCCGAACCACCGATCCCGATGCAGATCGACGTGAAGGAACAGGACAAGTATGCGCCGAACGCCGACCGGCACGACATCCTGCTGACCTGGGAATACAAGAATGGCGACGACCAGCCGCCGACCCTTCTGCTGCTGACGATGGTCTGCCCGGCCTGATTTGACTGCGGGCTACACGCCAATCGCTCGGGCATCTCAGGCCCGAGCGACGTCCCCGGTCAGGCAAGCATATCCGCCATCAGTTTTTCTCAGCGTGGGCAAACCCCGCGCTCGCGAACACCCGAAGGACGCTCACGAACCCGGCGTCCATTTCCAGACGATATCGGAAACGTTGATCGGCTTCGGAATCAGCCCGATCGCCTTGAACCGATCGGCAATCGCCTGCTGGCTCCTGACAATCTCCGCATCGAGCGGCACCACTTGATAGTTCGAACGCGCGACGAAGCGCCTAATCGCCTCGATGTCGACGCCGGTCGCCTCGGCCTGGGCACGGGCCACCTCCTCGCGGTGGTCCGCGGCCCATTTTCCTTCTGCGGCGAAGATCGCGTTGAGCTTCGCGACGGTGGACGGATACTTCGCCACGAAATCCGATCCCGCGATGTAGAACGCGTTCGGCTTGTGCACGTCCTTATCGAAGGCGATGACGCGCACCTTGTCCTTGATCTCCGCCAAAGCCAGATACGGATCCCAGATCGACCAGGCGTCGACGATCCCCCTGGAGAAGGCCACGGTTGCGTCCGCCGGCGCCAACGGCGTCGGGGTGATGTCGGCCCAGCTGAGGCCGGCCTTGTCGAGCGCCGCGACCAGCAGATTGTGCGCGCTCGAGCCCTTGCCGAACGCAACGCGCTTGCCCTTGAGATCGGCGAGCGTCCGGATCGGCGAGCCCGCCGGCACGATGATCGCCTGGTTGCTGCCGTCGGACGTCACCGCCGCGACGTAGCGGATGCTGGCCGCGCCGGCCTGCGCGAAGATCGGCGGCGTATCGCCGACGAAGCCGAAATCGACACTGCCGACATTGATCGCCTCGAGCAGCGGCGGCCCGAACTGGAAGTCGATCCACTTGACCTCGATGCCGAGCGGCTTGAACGCGTCCTCGACGGTGTGACGCTGCCGGACCGCTGGAAACAAACCGCCCTTCTGGGTGCCGATGCGGATCTCGGTCGGCTTGTCTTCGGCGCGAGCTGGCGCAATCGCAAGTGCGGAGAACGTCAGCGCGGCGGCAAGGATGATGCGTCGTGTGGTCATGATGGTCCTTTCAGATGTTGCCTGAGATCGATGACGGCCGGCTCTGGCGCCGTTGCAGGTGCGCCCTCACCGCGCGCTCCGCGGCGCGCGCGGAGCCAAAATGGCCACCGTCGAGGCCATCAAAAGCGCGGTCCGAGGAGAAGAAGCAGAAGCCGCCGCTATCGCTGACGACGATGCCCGCGGTTCGATCCGATACTTCGATGATGTAGGCTTGGGACGGCTGGGCCTGGGTCTTGGACATGCGTGCTCGATCGCCGAATGACGGCGCTCCTGTCTGATTGTCGAGTGCTCTGGATTTTCGAAGCGATCAACAACAGACGCCGGTCGCCGCCGAGACGCAGCGATGCTGCATGCGGTGACGCATGTCGCACATCAGGCTGCGGTGGATAAGTCTCATGGCGGTGACCTTGAACGGCACGGATATCGCGCACCAATATCCGGCCGAACCGCGCGACGGTCAATGAAATGACTGACCAAAGATCAGAGCCCGGCGCGATGCCTCATTCGCGGCCGGCGGAAAAACAGCACAGTTTTGGTGATGCCGGGAGCAGCCGGCTCGATCTGACGCAATCATGGCCGGGCACCATCTCGTGGTGCCCGGCCCGCATTGCTCAAGGGATGATCGGCGGGTGATAGGTGAAGGTCGCCATCAGGATCGCGGCCAGCAGCATCACGATCGGGAAGTGGATGAAGAACTGCACCGACGTGTAACCGATCAGATCCTTGGACTTCAGGCCGAGAATGCCGAGCAGCGGCAGCATCCAGAACGGGTTGATGAAGTTCGGGAGCGTCTCGGCGATGTTGTAGACCATGACCGTCCAGCCGAGATGCGCGCCGATATCGTTAGCCGCCTTCATGATGTAGGGAGCCTCGATGATCCATTTGCCGCCGGCCGACGGCACGAAGAAGCCGAGCAGCGCCGAATAGATGCCGACCAGGAACGAGAACACTGTGGAATTGCTGGACGCGCCGACGAACCAGTGCGCGATCGTATCCGACAGCGTCGTGCCGCTGCTATTCGGCACCTTGGTCAGGATCTGCGCGATGCCGGCATAGAACGGAAACTGCAGCAGCACGCCGGACACGCTCGGCATCGCCTTGGAGAACGACTCGATCAGGCTGCGCGGCCGCCAGTGCAGCACGATGCCGAGAATGAGGAAGACGAAATTGTAGGTGTTGAGTCCCGACAGCGTGATCAGCGGATTGCCGGACTGGAAGGTTTGCCACAGCCAGCCGGCGGCGAGCAGCGCGATCAGGATCGTCAGCAGCGGGCTGAATTCGAGCCAGTCGCCCGGCCGGGTCGGCTTCCTGGCCTCGATGCGATCATCGCCGAGCGCGACGCCGAGGTCTTCCGCGGTCTTGGCCTGCTCCGGCGCAGGTGTCGTGAAATAGCAGATCGTCGCCGACACGACGGTCACCATCACGACGGTGACCATGTTCTGCCAGGTCAGGATGGTTTCCGAGAAGCCGATCACGCCGGTGATCGGCAGCAGCGATGCCGGGATGCTGCCGGCATTGGCCTGGAGCTGCGCGGCCGACGACGTGATGCCGAGCGTGAAGCCGCAGCCGAGCCCGAGATAGCCGGCCGCGCCGGCTGCCCGGTAGTCGAGCCTGATGTCGGTGCGTCGCGCGATCTCCCGCACCAAGAGGCCGGAGAAGATCAGGCTGAGGCCCCAGTTCAGCAGCGAGAGAAAGATGCTGAGCACGCCGACGAACACCACCGCGCCGCGCCCGGTCTTCGGCACGCTGGCGAGCCGCGTCAGCACGGCCGCCACCGGCGGCGACATCGCCACGACATAGCCGCCGATCGCAACCAGCGCCATCTGCATCGTGAACGGAATCAGATTCCAGAACCCGTCGCCGAAGGCGCGGCTGACGGCGAGCGGCGACCCGCCATGCAGGATCGCGCCTGCGGCGACCGCGATCACCGCGATCAAGACAAAGACATACGCATCCGGAAACCAGCGCTCGGCGAACGCCACCAAGGCTTGCGAAAATCGCGCCATGATGTTGTCCGCGACAGGTTTCCGCAGGCTCACGGTTTGATCGTGCGTTGCATTCGTCATTGATCTGATCCCCCTTCCGGTGATGCGGTTACGGCCTTCAGTCCCATTGGTTGTCAAAGCGCGAGCGTGAGATCGGTGAGCGGCACAGCCTGGCAGGCGAGGCATCGTCCCTCGGTTGCATCGACCGGCGCGAGATGGGTGAACTCCCCATCGACGACCTCGACCGCGCAGCTTTCGCATTGCCCGACGCGGCAGCCACTCGGCAGCGCGACGCCCGCCGCGCTGGCTGCGTCGAGGAGCGTGCCCTGCTCAGGTCCCCAAGAAAAACTCTGCTTGCTGCCGGCCAGCCGGATGGTCCGCGGCGCAAGGTTATCCGGCACCGCCGGCGGCGACACGAAGCTTTCGGCAAAGATATCGAAGCGCGGGATACCGAGCGCCGCCGCGGCCTCGATTTGCGCGGTGACGAAATCCGGCGAGCCGCAGATGTAGACCAGCGGTCGGCTTGCCAGCGACGGCTTGACCTCAGCGAGATCGAGCCGTCCCTGGCGCAGCGAATGAGAGCCGATCGGATCCTGCGCGAGCGGCGCGGAGTAGAAAGTCAGGCGCTTCAGCCCTGGCGTGCCGGCTTCCAGCTCGGCAAGCCGCTGCGCGAACGGGTGCTCGCGGCTGTTGCGGCAGCCATGCAGCAGCAATATCGCGCCAACGCGATCCTGTGGCGCAATGCCTTGCAGCGTCTCGAGATGGCTGATGAACGGCGTGATGCCGATGCCGGCGGCGAGGAAGATCAGCGGCCGCGGCCCCTTCAATGGCGGCGTGAAGATGCCGCCCGGCGGCTCCAGCAGCACCTCGTCGCCGACCGCAAGATCATGCAGACGATCCGGCATGAAGAAGGGCATGTCGCCACTGCGCGTTTCGCCGAAGAAGCGTCCCTTCACCGCGATCGACAGCGCGTCCGGCAGATCGCCCGACCCGGTCAGCGAATAGGCGCGCGCCTCCGCTACACCAGGCAGCGAGATCATGACGTGCTGTCCGGGTAGGAAGTCGGGCAGCGGACCACCATCACGCGGCTGCAGGCCGAGGGCTACGACGTTATCGGCCTCGACGCGTCGCTCGCCGACCACAAACCGCCGCTGGCCGCTCCAGACGCCGCGGCTTGCAAGCCTGTCACGCCTGATATCGCAGACGATGGCGCGCAACGGCACCGAGCCACTGACGGGATCGCGCGCATCGTCGTGCAGCACGGCGTTGATATTGCGCGTACGGGTACCTGCCGCCGCGGTGCGGTCGCGGCCGAGCGGCGGGCAATCTTCCCACCAGCCGAATTCGGCGACGACGACGCGATCGTCGAGCGC
>CALRXG020000150.1:0-13805 GCA_943372075.1 Bordetella parapertussis
GATGATCAGTCCACGTTCCGCAGCGTGGCTGGGCGAGAGGAAAATGCTGCCGCATTCGTCGGGATAGTGCGCTCCGTTCTCAATATGAAAGAAGAAGCGACCACCTTCCGCGGGGTTCGTCGTTTGCGGATCGCCAACTGGCTGTCCCCCGTTCAGGCGATCGAGATGGCAGCGCGCCGCATACCTCAGGGGTTCCGTGATCGTGGCGATCAACGGCTCAACATCTTGAGAAAAATGACGTCCGATCCGTTGGTGAACGCCAAGAATGACGGAATGACCCACCGTGTCCACGAGCCGCGTTCCCAGGATGTCCCGAACGCCGCAGCTCAGCACAAACTCATTGTACCACTCGCTTCTCCGCAAAAAGGCCTCTGGAAGACATGTGGAGAGCATGATCCAGCGTGCATCCAGCAGTGGCGAGTATGGATCGAGCGCGGCGTAGTGGTCGACGTAGCGGGATTTGAATTCGGCGCTCAGACCGCAAAAGACGGCTTCGTCGACCGTACCCGTCGTCTTGTTCGTGACAATCAGCGCCGCGCCCGCCACGCCCGCCTCATCCATCAGCCTTTGAAGCGCTTTTGGCCAGGCATCCTGGGACACCGCTGCGTCGTGAAGTGTTGAGAGAAGTGACTGCATGATCCGTGGCCTTCAAAGAGATTTAGCGAAGCCCGAACGCGCAAGCTCATGATAGCCGATTAATCGCAAGCGCATCAATGCGTGCGTTCAGAAGCTGTGGTCCGCATCGCCTGGATGTCTCGGAGCAGGCAACGCAGCCCATATAATTGGTCCAGCAGATACAGGACCAGCGCGATACCTTCGTCGTTGACACCGAGGTCGCCCTTGAGATCCTGGATGAGGTGCGCACGGGCGAGATCCTGCTCGGAAAACTGATGCCCTGGTCGTTGTACGACCAGCCATTCCGCATTCACCCAGGCGTCGATCGTGGAGGAATCCAGGTGAGATCGGTCGGCGAATTCTTGCAACTGCATTGTCACACTCGCATCGACTGTCTTGGGCTGTCAGAAGGCTGCCACTCACTCACAAACCGTTCGAGCTCCGGGTCTGGCTTTTTCGGCAGAACCAGTTTCAGCGTGACGTACTGGTCGCCGCTGCCGCCATCGGCGCGCGGCACGCCGCGTCCCTTGATCCGGAGAACCCGGCCCGAGCTCGACCATTTCGGCACGGAGACCGCGACAGCGCCGCTCACGGTTGGTACCTTGAGTTTCGCGCCCAGCACGCCTTCTTTCAGTGAGATCGGCAGGTCGAGGTGGATGTCGTCGCCTTTGCGGACGAAGTAGGGGTGCGGCAAAACGCTGATCTCGATCAGGGCGTCGCCTGGCGGACTGTCTCCGGCTCCCCGACGACCCTTCTCCTTCAGGCGCAGAATCTGGCCGTCGCGAGTGCCGGGAGGGATGTTGACCTCGAGCGTAGTCCCGTCCGGCAGCACAATGGATTGCTTGCCGCCGTTGACGGCATCGAGAAAGCTGAGCTCAAGGTGATATCGGACGTCAGCCCCGCGTCCGCGCCGGGCGGCGCGGTCGGCACGTCCAAAAAACTCGGAGAGAATATCATCGCTGCCGGCGAAGTCATTGAAATCGGCATAGCCGGCGCCGCTAGTGTAGCCCGACCATCCTCCCCGATCGGCGAAATCCCGGTAGTATCGCCGGGGCTGCTGCTCGGTACCTGATGCATCGATCTCACCGCGGTCGAAACGGGCTCGCTTTTCCGGATCGCTCAGAAGCATATAGGCGGCAGATAGCTCCTTGAATTTGCCCTCTGCCTCCTTGTTGCCGGGATTGAGGTCAGGATGCAGCTTCTTGGCAAGCCGGCGGTAGGCCTTTTGAATGTCGGCTTGTGCCGCGTCTTTCTTGACGCCCAGCGTTGCATACGGGTCTGCAGCCAACACCAGCTCCTGTTTACGCGCCGGCCGGACCGAGCGGTCCGCCGTTCATTGTTGCGGGGGTGACGGCGATTGTGGTCCAGGCGGTTTGGCTACAACGACTCGCGCCGGCCGCAAGAGACGGTCATGAAGCATGTAGCCATTCTCCAAGACGTCCACGACGTTTCCGGGAGACTGATCGGACCGGTCGGTTTCCATCACTGCTTCGTGCTTCATCGGGTCGAATGGCCGGTTCAGAGCGTCGATTTCCTCGACGCCGAAGCGTTTCAGGATCTGTGTCAGGATACGATCGGTAGCGACGACTCCGGCGAGCAGGCCGTCGTCGTCCTTGGTTCCCGGATTCGGCGAGCCCACGTCGATAGCTCGCTGCAGATTATCCGCGATCTGCAACAGTTCGCGGGCAAAGTCGGCGATCGCATATTTCCGGGCGTCTTGAACCCGGCGCTCGGCGATGCGCCTCGTGTTCTCGGCGTCCGCAAGTGCACGCATCAGGCGGTCGCGCTCGGCGGTGGTCTCCTGCGCCTGGGCGCTTTCCTTGTGCTCGCCCGCGGGAAGCTCACCGAGCCCATCATCCATGGTGTTGGTAGGCATGTGGTGCTCCACTTGTGGCGTTTGTCCCGGATTGGAAGGCTTCAAGAAGCCTTCCGGTTGCCGGGATCCACCTCTTCGAATTCCGCATCGACGACATCTTCGCTGCTGCCGGACGGTCCCGCCTGTCCGCTGCCGGGAGCGCCGCCTTGGGACGCCGCGCGGTTCAAGGCCTCGCCGATCTTCGATGCCGCCTGCTGTAACCGCTGGGTTGCCTGCTGGATTGCTGTCACGTCCTCGGCGCTCAGCCGTTGCTTTGCTTCGGCGATCGCCTGTTCAATCTCCTTCTTGACGTCGGCAGGGATCTTTCCTTCGGATTCATTCAGGGCTTTCTCGGTGCTGTAGATCACCGCGTCGGCCTGGTTGCGGGCTTCGATGAGCTCCTTGCGCCGCTTGTCCTCGTCGGCATGGGCTTCGGCCTCCTTGACCATCCTCTGGATGTCCGCTTCGGTCAGGCCGCCGGAGGCCTGGATCCGGATACTCTGTTCCTTGCCACTCGCCTTGTCCTTGGCCGATACGTTGACGATCCCGTTGGCATCAATATCAAAGGTGACCTCGATTTGCGGCATGCCCCGTGGCGCCGGCGGGATTCCGACCAAATCGAACTGACCAAGCAGCTTGTTGTCCGCCGCCAACTCACGTTCGCCCTGGAAGACGCGGATCGTGACGGCGGTTTGATTGTCCTCCGCTGTCGAGAACACCTGGCTCTTCCTGGTCGGAATGGTGGTGTTGCGATCGATCAGCTTCGTCATGACGCCGCCAAGCGTCTCAATACCGAGTGACAAGGGTGTCACGTCAAGCAGCAGGACGTCCTTGACGTCGCCCTGCAGAACGCCGGCCTGGATCGCAGCACCGACCGCGACCACTTCATCGGGATTGACGCCCTTGTGAGGTTCGCGTCCGAACAGCTTCTGCACGGTCTCCTGAACCTTCGGCATGCGGGTTTGGCCGCCGACCAGCACGACTTCGTTGATGTCCGATGGCTGCAGGCCGGCGTCCTTCAGCGCGGCCTTGCAGGGATCGATGGTGCGCTGGATCAGATCGTCGACGAGCGCTTCGAGCTTGGCGCGCGACAGCTTGATATTGAGATGTTTCGGTCCGGCCTGATCGGCGGTGATGAAGGGCAGATTGACGTCGGTCTGAGTGGCGCTGGAGAGTTCGATCTTGGCCTTCTCAGCGGCATCCTTCAGCCGTTGCAGGGCAAGGCGATCTTTGCGGAGGTCGATTCCGTTTTCCTTGCGAAACTCGTCCGCCAGATAGTCGATGATCCGCTTGTCGAAATCCTCTCCACCGAGAAAGGTGTCGCCATTGGTTGCCTTGACCTCGAACACGCCGTCGCCGACCTCCAGGATCGAGACGTCGAACGTGCCGCCGCCGAGGTCATAGACCACGATCTTGCCGCTGCCTTTCTTGTCGAGGCCGTAGGCCAGGGCGGCCGCAGTCGGCTCATTGATGATGCGCAGCACTTCCAGTCCGGCGATCCGGCCGGCGTCCTTGGTTGCCTGGCGCTGCGCGTCGTTGAAATAGGCGGGCACGGTGATGACGGCCTGTGTGACGGCGCCGCCAAGCGTGGCTTCCGCGGTTTCCTTCATCTTGGTGAGGATGAAAGCGCTGATCTGGCTCGGACTGTACTTCTTGCCCCGGATATCGACCCAGGCGTCGCCGTTGTCGCCCGGCACGATGTGATAGGGCACCATGGTCTTGTCTTTTGCTGTGATCGGGTCGTCGTAACGTCGGCCGATAAGTCGCTTGATGGCATAGATCGTGTTCTCGGGGTTGGTGATGCTTTGCCGTTTGGCCGGCTGTCCGACCAGGACTTCACCATCGTCCGTGAAGGCAACCATGGACGGCGTGGTGCGCCCGCCTTCGGCATTCTCAATGACCCTGGCTTTGCTGCCTTCCATCACAGCCACGCAAGAGTTGGTGGTTCCGAGATCGATGCCGATTGCTTTTGCCATGATCAGGTTCCTTCAGGTTTGAATCCCGGACGGCTGCGGCCGTCCTGACGTCGGTGGTAGTCTCGCCCTGTTGGCGATGAGAGGCGAGACGCGCCGAGCTGCGCTGTGAGGAGGCAAACGGCTCGGGCATCTCGCCGCGTCGACGGTCAAGCAGCTTCCTTGACTTCGATCTTCTTCGGCTCCGGCTTTGCGGGCTTCGGAATCGTGATCTTCAGGACGCCGTTGGTCATCGTCGCCTCGACGGAGGAGGGATCGATGCCGGGCGGCAGCTGCAGCACGCGAAGGAACACGCCGTAGCTGCGTTCACTGTGCTGGACATTCTTGTCGTTCTTGCCGCCGTCCGTGGCCTGCTCCACCTTCTTCTCGCCGCGAATAGTAAGCGTGTCATCCTCGAGGGAAATGTCGACGTCCTTGCGCTCGAGCCCCGGCATTTCGGCGGTGACTTCGATCGCCTTGTCTGTCTCCGCGATTTCGATGTTCGGCACGAGCTGCTGTCCGTTGGGGGCCAAGCCCTGCGAAAACTCGCTGAACAGGCGGTCGATTTCCCGGTGCAGGCCGAACAGGCCGAAGTCGGGCCGCATCAGCATTCCCGCATCACGAGACGGGACGAGTGATCGTAACCTCATTGGGTTCTCCTTTTTTCAGCTTGCGATGCAACTCTCGGTCCTAGGGGCTCACGACGATGCGATCGTCGACCTTGCTCACACCCGGCGCCGACCAGGCGACGCGCTCCGCCTCCTCGCGTTCGATCCAGGAGCGCACCGTTCCCTTGAGGATCACTTCGCTGCCGTTGGCCTCGACCTGGATCCGGTTGGCGTCGACTTCCGCGTTTCGCTTGAATGCGTCCTGAATCTTCTGCTTGAGCTCGGAGGGCTGGACTTTCGGCTTGACCATGATCACGTTGGTGACGCCCTTGACGCCTTTGACCTTGCGGACCGCGTTTTCGGCAGCGGTTTTTTGATATTGCCATTCGGCGGAGCCTTCGAGCGTGATCCAGCCGTCTCTGACCGTCGCCTTGATCTTGTCGTGAGAGATTGGGAGCTCCGACTTGAGCGCCGCGACCGCGTCGCGTGCGATATCGGGATCCGGGCGCTGATCGATCGATGGCAGCCGAACCTCGATGTCATTGGCAATGGCGCGAACCCCTGCTACGCGCTTCGCCGCTAACTCGGCCTCAAGCCGATCGGTGTAGCTGTGCGTGAAGCCTGCAAGCGTGACAACGCCGTCCTTGACCGAAACGGCTATGTCACTGTCATCGAGGTCGGGATTCCATTTCAGTTCGTCACGGACATCACGTTCGATCTCACTGTCTGACTTCATGACTGGCTCCTTGCATTTGCGAGTGGCATTCTCGGCGCGGCTCCGTCATCGCCGGTATGGGGGGCAATTTAGGCATGACGAGCAAGCGAGCCATGACGACCGTCAACTTCCATCCCGACTTTCTCGCATGAACTCGTGAAGCCGAGCTGGATGAACGTCGCCGAAGATGATCTCTGTGGGCGGAGTGAGAACAGCTCGGAGCAATGACCACGGCGTGGCATTTGTCGCGGCCTCGTTACGGTCGTCCGAGGCGTTCGTCACCCAGCCAGGGATCGGGACGAAGTGAGTGCAGCGGCAGATCTTCCGGCCGCTTTTGCAGATTGATTTCATGAACGTGCACGGCCCGCCCGCCATGCCGAATCAGAATTTCCTGCGCTTGAGCTTCCTTCTCGGGTGTGCGAACCCGAACCCAGATCAAGAGGCCATCCCATTCTGCAGCCGGCTCCAGCCCTCTGGCGCGCTCGCGGCGCAGTAGTCGGTATATGGGCACTATGACGACGGCACCTGTGAAGATCCCGATCAGGATCGACCACATCGCGACTGCCATCGCCTCATAGCCCTTGATCATCAGGAAAAGAGCGGAGCCAACCGCTGCGATGCAGCCCAGAATGCCGCTGGCGACGGCTTCAGCGCCAAGCAAATCGTCGTCGCCAAAGAAGGGCTGTCTCGGTGTGGTCGGCAGGTCGGCGAGGTCGGCCGGAGGAATCACGGCGTAATTTAGCCGTCGCTGCACCTCGTCGGGAGATGCGCTGAGGTCGATGTCGGAGCGATCGAATCCCGACAGAAGAAGATCCTGGGCCGCGTCATCGAGCGCACGTCGCGAGTGAAAGACACCGGTCACTTCGCGAGTTCGGGCATGGTCCAGGATCGTGTCGGTCGCTCTTGACGTCGACATCTGATGTCACCGTCAAGAGGATCGGTAATGGAATTCGGATAGCTTCTTCAGCTCTTCTTTGGATGCGCCAGGAAGGGTGATCTTGCTGCCGGTGTCATCGATGACGAAGCTACCAAACGGGACTGCGACCAGATGGGCACCGACGCCGAGAAAGCCGCCGACCTGCAGGATCGCGTAGTCGAGTTGTTTCTTGTCCTTGCCGACGATCACGTCGTCGAGGCTTCCGATCTTCTCGTTCTTGTCGTTGATGACGGCGCTGCCGATCAGCTTGCTCATGCGATAGCCTTGCGCGACGACGCTCAAGTCGACCTTGACAAGCGCCACACCAGCCTGGGGCAGGGCGGGATCGTTGCCGAGGAGAGCCAATATTCCCGCAAGCGCCGCCAGGCTGGAATATCGGCTCCACTTCGCCGCGTTCTGCCGGCACGGCGTGGCTGCGCTGATGATGAGTTTCGGAAGGGGACGGGGGACGGTTGCTTCCATATCTCACTCCTGTGACTGTTCGTGGCCTAGCGAGTACCTCCTTTGAACCAGGGGTGCGCTGACCGTTGTCAATTCGGGGATCGCATAATCGACACCGCGGATGAATACCTTGATCGTCTAGCGGTGATGGCTGCGCATCTGCGGCAGCCTACGCTTGCATCGATGCCGCGATTACTAGGAAGTCACAGGAACCATCGCGCCGTAATCCATCGGTGAAGAAAGTGCGGGCCGGGCACGGTCGAACACACCGTCAAGGGAGTTACCGTCCACCTTGTCGCGATGTGCTGCCCGTCTGGAGAGGGTCTCGCAGGGCATCGCTCGGAGGCCAAGCTCGCTGCCGATCAGCAAATGATCGACGCGTCTACGAGCGGCTGATTTTGACGTGCGCCTCGTGGGTCTGCCAGCACATGCCGGCTCCGGCTGCGCAACGAAATGTCGTTGGTGGCGGAATGTCGTTGGTAGCGGACCGCAATCGACGTTCGATCGGCTTGAGTTCGCCTTCGATCCGGCTTGAGCGCCGTTACGTGTTATTACGTATGAAAATTTCCCAAGTTTACACGGTTATATTGCTTATAGTTGATTGCCTGCGAGCGGATCGTTCCGCCCGCCGAGAGTGCGCTGAAGAAAGGACAGAGAAATGAAGCCGATAATCCACCCAGCGGACTATTATCGAAGGATTCTCGCCGCACAGCAGCACCCGCTGAAGCCGCTCGATGGGGCGGTCGCAATCATAAAACTGAACCGGGACCAGCAGGTTCCGGAAGACGACGGCCCCGCGGGACATTGGTACTACGTGATTGCCGGCGCCGTACGGCGGTCGACCATCCGCGCCGACGGACGCCGGCAGATCCTGGATCTGATGCTGGTGCAGGATTTCTTCTTTGTCGGCAGCAGCCAGAGAGAGGAAACGATCGAGGCCATTACGGAAGAGACTGTGCTCGCGGGTTATTCCGGAGTGCGGCTCGAGAATCTCGGCGAGCGCGATCGCCAGTTCGCAAGAGAACTGAGAAAGATCACCTTTCAATCGTTGGAACGCACCCGGCAGCAGCTCTTGGTCATCGGGGGAGTCACGACGGCGGACAAGGTGAGTGCGTTCCTGCTGCTGCTTGAGGAGCGCTATGGAGACCAGCGGGGAGACATACGGCTTCCGATCACGCGGTATGATCTCGCCGAGTACCTCGCCGTGTCGGTGGAGACTGTGTGTCGTGCGTTTTCAGATCTGCAGCAGCGCGGAATCATCGCTCTGATTGGGATCCGAACGGTCCGAATTGTGGATCGCGATGCACTGGAGCACCAAATCGGTAGAAAGTATCCGAACGCTGGTTCGGTTGCGATCGCAGCCTAATTGCGCTGATCTGATAGTCGGGCAGCAGCCGGGCGACAGAATTCCTTCCGGCTGCGTCTGACGTCGCATGAGAGGCCCCGCCTGACGGGAGGGCTTTAGAGTGCGGTCTTCCTTTGGAAAGGCCAGGGGCATTCAGGGGATCGTTGGTCATTGGCCGGGAATGTGTCGAGCAGGCTCACGAGAAGCCGGTCACTCTCCGTCGCCGAGCGTCGGCTTTCGCGGCAGCCGTTCGCTCGGTGCGTG
Source organism: Bordetella parapertussis (assembly GCA_943372075.1). Classification (GTDB taxonomy): domain Bacteria; phylum Pseudomonadota; class Alphaproteobacteria; order Rhizobiales; family Xanthobacteraceae; genus Bradyrhizobium. Next base: position 8,733 of record CALRXG020000150.1, read on the forward strand.
CGGGTTCTGTCGTTGCACGATCTGCGCATTGAGATACGTCGGCAGAATGGCTCACGCCGCCGCGGCGAGGGAGCCGGTCTGCTCGTTCTGGCGCGCGCGCAACTTGAAGGACAGAACGACCAGCGCAATGCCGAAGGCCATCGCGTAGGCGCCCATCCACCACGTAAGCACCACTGCTCCGATGAGCGGCATAGCGACCAGCAGCGCGCCATAAACGAGGGACAAGACCCCGCCCAGAACCATCCACCAGCGGCCATGATCAAGCTCGAGGCGGAAGCCAGCAGTGATCATCAGCGCGCCTGAGACGATTGCCCAGGCGGCGACCATGAAGACAAAGGCAAGCACCGTCAGGCCCGGCCAGATAAAGGCGGCAACGCCGACGGCGATATTGAGCAGGCCTTCAAATATCAACAGTCCCCATTGATCCCTCCGTCGCATCGCACGAACGGCGGATATGACTCCTGCCATGCCGTCGACCAGCATGTAGGCCGAGAACAACAACACCAGCGAGAGCATGGTGGGCCCCGGGAAGAGAAAAGCGAGGCATCCGAAGATCATTCCGAAGATGCCCCGCAGCAGGAACAGCCACCAATTCCTGGCAAGCATCGCGGAGGCCGAGTCGATGTTAAAGTCAGCATTGCTGTTGAAGGTCATGCTGGTCATGTCTAGCTCCAAAATAGCCGTCTGTTTCCAGGTCCGGCCATAGTACCGGTCTGCCGCGACTATGTGCCTTGACAGCTATCAAGCTTTGCCCGCTGCGAGACAATGCGAATGGCGAGGCCCTACGTAGCACTCCTGGATCGCCGCACCGCCGTGCCGAGGCGAAGGTGCCAAGAGAGCGTCCCATGAATGGGGTTGTACGTTCGGCGCGACCTGTCGGGCCGCGCGGCGTTCCGGAGCGTCCGACCCGGCCAAGATGACGCCGCAGCGCACGAAGAAGACGCCGCTCTACCATTTAGATGCAGGCCACCCTTCGTAGGAGAGGACGGGTTCTCGCAATCATGCGCCGTGAACTGTCAGCACGATCTTTCCAAGGACCTCGCCTGCCTCGAGACGCAAGTGCGCCTTGTGGGCTTCAGCCAGCGAATAACGCTCTGCGATCGGAATCTTGAGCTTCGCCGCCTGCACTGCGTCATTGAGATGCTCGAATTCGCGGACCCCGGCAACGGCGTCATATCGAGTCAACGTAATACCGCGTCGCTTCCTTGGCGCCGGTTCGATGCCATTCGGGTGAGCTACCCTTCCGTTCGGTCGAAGCGCATCGAGGCATTGCCCGAGTGCGTCGCCGCCGGCAAGAGCGAGCACGGCATCAACTCCTTCGGGCGCAAAAGCGCGCGCACGATCGTCGATGTCGACCACCCGCTTGCCATCGACGACCGTATCGGCACCCATCTCTCGCACCAGTTCCACGCCCTCTATCCCGGAAGCCGTAGCAAATACGCGAGCGCCACGCAGCTTGGCGAATTGAACGGCCAGAGTGCCGACGCCGCCCGAGGCGCCATGAATGATGATTGTCTCACCCCTCCTTAGAGTCAGGGCATCGTCGATTCCTTGCAGAGCCGTCAGACCCGTTGTCGCAATAGCTCCTGCGTGCTGGAGGTCCAGCCGTTTCGGGATCGGCGCAACGTTGCTGGCGGGCACTGCCACATACTCGGCGTAGAAGCCGCCCTTTGGATTCTGCCAACTGTACGAATAGACCTCGTCGCCGACTTTCAGTCGGCGCACGCGCGAGCCGACCGCGACGACAATTCCGGCACCATCGACGCCTGGAACCATCGGGAAGTGCGGCCTGCGGCTCGCATAGCGTCCGAGGCGCACGTCGATATCCCATGGTCCGACTCCTGATGTGTCGACCGCAATCAAAACCTCGCCAGGATCAATCGTCGGAACCGGCAGCGCGTGACCGGTGAGTACGGCGGGTTCGCCGAAGCGATCCATGGCCGCGGCATACATCGTGCGGGGAACGGGAATTGCGTGAGTTCCGGCAAGGCCGGCACGACGGGGTCGGTCAAGCATGGGTTGGCTCCTCAATGGGCAACGACGAGCGGGATCGGCGAACGACGAAGCAGGCGGCTCGTCGTACTGCCGGGTAGCAATTCATGCAGGGCGGAATGGCCGTAGCTGCCCATCACCAGCAGATTGGCGTCCAGCTTGCGGCATTCCTCGATCAGCACGCCGGCGGTCTCGTCTTCTTCACCAAACGCTCGGTACTTGACGGCATTGATGCCGTGATGCCGAAGATGTTGTACGGCATCGTTTCCCATCAGGAGGTCTGCCTCCGTCGGGTTCTCACCCTCGACGACGAGGAGGCCGACCTTCTCAGCCCGATGCAAATAAGGCATGGCCTCGGCCAAGGCGCGGGCCGCCTCCCGACTGCCGTTCCATGCGACGACTGCGTGCTTCCAGAAAGAAACTGCCTTGAGGTCGTTCGGCACGAGGAAGAGGTGGCGGCCGGCCCCGAAAAGAAGGCGCTCGATCAGGCGCTCTGGGTTGCTCGACCGGCTGTCGGGGCAGAGCTCCACAAACGTGTCGGCAGCGCGCGCTGGCAGCAAGGCCGTGTCAGGGACGTCCTCCTCGCCCGCGACATCAAAGCGACGCAGGTGCGTCTCCTGCTGAAGGCGTGTCAAACGCGCCACCGCGGCTGCTTCGACCGCGTCGCTCTCTTCAGTTGCGGCTTCGCCGGAGGTAAGACGTGACTGCAGATTGAAGTAGAGACCGGTGATGTGAGATGCAAATATCGAGGCAATCTGGTCGACGTCTGCCAGACGAATGTCGTCCTGCGGCGTTCCGTCGAGGCGAACGAGTATGTCCTTGATCATGGCAGTCCTTTTCCAGTGGTTCGGCCGGCCTCGATTGATCAAATGGTAACTTCCAGCCTGAATGACTTGACCAGTTGGATGGAGAGGATGAGTGGCTTCGACCGAAGCGACCCGGAAGGTGTGCGGTTTGCCATCCCTGCCGCTGATCGAGACGTATTCGCCAGGCACGAACGTGTGCACGCCGAACCTGTAGCCGGCCTCATCGTTACCGTGGCCGTCTGGGTCGTAGGCAAACATCCAACGCGCATGTTCGGAGCCGCCGGGCCTGTGAACGAGCCAGCCGAGCTCGTCGTCCTCTCCGTTCCAGAACCGACGCACGCGACAATACTCGCGGTATTTCTTCCACAGAGTCGGATCGATATGTCCGTCTGCGTCGAGAGGTGCGATGAAATCATACCCGTGGCGCGTGGAGCCGGCAGGAAACTCCTTGGAGCGCGCCAGGTTCAACAGAATTCGCCGGAGGTCCAACAAATCGGGTGACGATCCCATGATGGGCTCCTGCTGCTTTGATCTTGCAGCCAAGTACCGTGGAGCGGCCGGCAGATGCCATGATGGTTGTCAAGCCAAGCTGGGTCAATGTCTTAGGCGCAGTAGCTGTTGGACGAGGTGCGGCTTTCGGTGGAGCTATTGAAAAGCACGGCCGGGATGACGGTCATCAACGCCGGAACCGACCGATTGCCGCATCGTGTCGGTTAGCTTGGGAGCACGCATCGTGTGTGAGCCCAAGCTCGATCACACTGGCAGAAAGTCATGCAGGCCGGCGAAAGAAATGTCTCCAGGCACGCGGATCCAGCAGCTCCGTCAGTCGATGCCGGGGTGCAGGCCGCGGCTCGTGTCGCGATCGGAGCCGTCGTGGTGGCTGCGGCGGCCTGGATCGGGTGGGAGTTTTTGGCAGCGTTGGCTTGGGCCGCCATCATCGCCATCGCAACTTGGCCACTCTATAACCGCCTGGCAGCCATCGGCGGCAAGCGATCACCGGTCCTCGTGCCACTATGGTTCACCCTTGTGATGGCATGTTTCGTGATCGTGCCGACCATGTTGTTGGCACGGCAGATTGCCGAGGGAAGCGCTGTGTTGCTGGATTCGCTCGATTCGCTCGGAATCAACGGGATTGCCGCTCCACCTTGGCTGTCGCGATTGCCGCATGCCGGCCAGCGTCTTGATCAATGGTGGCGGGAGAATCTCAGCGACCCCGACGCGCTCGCCGCATGGCTGCGGCGCGCCAATCTCGAAAGCCTCGCGACCTGGGCAGGGTCTCTTGGCGGCGCGATGGTTCGACGAGTTCTTGAGCTGCTGACGATGTTGCTTGCCCTCTTCATCGCGCTCCGCGATGGCGCCTGGCTCGCAGTTCGATTTCGGGTGCTTGTGCGAAATCTGCTCGGGATGCAGGGAGAAAATCTGTTGATCACCTTCGTGGACGCCCTCCGTGCAACTGCGAACGGTACTGTGGCGGCCTCGCTCGTCAAGGGCGGCGTTTTTTGGCTGGCGTTTGTCATAACGGGTGTGCCGCATCCCTTGCTGTTTGGCGCAACCATGACTCTTTTTTCTTTAGTACCATTCGGAGCCTGGATTATCCTGATTGCTTCCGTCGCTTCCTTGCTTGTCGTGAACGATGCGCCGTTGGCGAGCGCTGGACTAGGGGTCTTCGGCAGCGTCGTATTGTTGATCATTGATCATCTCATTCAGCCGGTACTGATTGGAGGTGCCGCACGACTACCGTTCCTGCTCGTGCTGATCGGTATTATCGGTGGGATGCGATCCCTCGGGCTGCTCGGCCTGTTCATCGGGCCGGCGATCATGGCCGCTCTGCTGACCATGGGGCGTGAGTGGATCCGCGCCGGCGACGGCTGATCTTTTATTCGCGTGGAGAAAGAAAGGACCGCGCAGCCGTGCTGGCGGTCCAAGTCAAGGGAGGACGCCCGGGGACGGGCTGCGATGGTGGGATACCTCGCATTTGGATCATCGCAAAAGCCAAGGGGCCGTGCATTGATAGTTCTCAATTGGATCGCGGCAAAAATGATGAGCGCGGCGCCAGACATCTGCTGACAGCAGTCAAGGCGGAAGAATGTCCTCCGGCCATATGGTCCCGTGCGATCCCGGCTGAAAGCTTGATCCGACGATGCGCGTCAGGCCAGCGAAAGGAAGAGAGCGAAGGCGATCATGTCCATTAAGGATGAATTCCAGGAGACGAAGAGCGAGGTCAGGTTGGCGTCACTTTATCAATGGTTTGAGCGCGCTGTCGTGCTCTTCCTGA
>CALRXG020000151.1:0-13719 GCA_943372075.1 Bordetella parapertussis
CCCGCGCGGGCAACCATATTGCGGTATTTTGCAGGGGTGTGACGGCGAATCACGGGGGTGTTTCCGGTCGGGTTGCAATGATCGATTTTCGGGCATGTTTCTGCTAGGTCTTTCGGCCCGAAAACCCTGGACCTGACGATGCGCTGGACCTTGCTCGCTGCCGGACTGCTCGCCGTGCTGTTGGTCGCGCCGGCGGCCGCCGAGAAGCGCGTCGCGCTGGTCGTCGGCAATTCGACCTATCAGAACGTGTCGCGGCTACAGAATCCGAAGAGCGATGCAGAGCTCGTGGCCGACACGCTGCAACGGCTGGGCTTTGCGCTGGTCGGCGGACGGGCCCAGGTCGATCTGGACAAGGTCGGCTTCGATGCCGCGATCCAGCGCTTCGGCAGCCAGTTGATCGGCGCCGACGTCGCGCTGTTCTATTACGCCGGCCATGGCATCCAGGTGCACGGCGCGAATTATCTGGTGCCGGTGTCGGCCAACCCCACGCGCGAGGCCGATGTCGATTTCCAGATGGTCGATGTCAGCCTGGTGCTGCGGCAGATGGAAGGAGCGGGCACGCGGCTCAACATCGTCATCCTCGATGCCTGCCGGAACAATCCGTTCGGCGGGCGCGGCCTGCGCGCCGCCGATGGCGGCCTTGCGCAGATCCGCGCGCCGGAGGGCACGCTGTTGTCCTACGCGACGCAGCCCGGCAACGTCGCGCTGGACGGCGATGACGGCCACAGCCCCTACACCCGCGCGCTGGTCGACACCATGCAGAAGCCCGGGCTCGATGTGCTGCAAGCCTTCAATCAGGTCGGTCTGGTGGTCAAGCGCGCCACCGGCAGCGCCCAGCAGCCCTGGGTCTCGACCTCGCCGATCGACGGCTCGTTCTATTTTGCCGGCAATGTGCCGGCGCAGCTCGCAACAAGCCAGGTCGCGACCGCCGATCCACCGACGACGGTGATCCCGCCGCAGCAAGGCTTGCCTGCATCGACGCCGCCGGTCGCGCGCACTCAATCGGACTTCATCATCCCGGACTCCGACAGCCGCCTGCTGTCGGACGCCGATCTCAAGGTGCTCAGCAAGGATGAGCTGCGGATCGCCCGCAACGAAATCTTCGCGCGGCGCGGGCGCTACTTCAATGCGCCCGACCTGACCGCGCGATTCAGCAAGTTCGCCTGGTACGTGCCCCGCTCATGGGACCCGCCGCTCAACGCTGTCGAGAGCGCGAATGTCGCGCTGATTGATCGTTTCGAAGCCGGCGCGGGGACCGTGCCGGCCGGCTTCATCTTCCCGGATTCCGATCGCCGTCTGCTGACGCCGGCCGATTTGCGACGGCTGTCGCGGGACGAGTTGCGAATCGCGCGCAATGAGATCTTTGCCCGCAGGGGCCGCTATTTCGATTCCGCCGATCTCAAGGCGTATTTCGCGCGCTTCCCCTGGTATGCGCCGAACAGCTGGAATCCGAAACTGAACGCGATCGAGGAGGCCAATGTCGCGCTGATCGATCAGGCCGGGAGGCGCTGAATGGCCGCGCGAGTGACAGCCTGCATCGTTGCTTGGGTCGCGCTGATGCCACCGCTCGCGCAGGCCGAACCGCGCTCCGAACTGCTCGACCGCCTGGTGCGCGCCTATCCCGATGCGCTGTCCGGCCACGACGACACGTCGATCACCTGGCGCGACGGCACGGTGATGCCGGTCGATGACGGCGTCTCCGACAAGCCGTTCGACCAGATGCTGCGCAATGCGTCGATCCTCGACCAGATGCGGCTGCCTTATCCGACCGGACCATCGGCGCCGCCGGCGCTTGACGTCGACCCCGGCCGTTTCCGCAACGAAGCCTTCTTCAAGAAGATGTACGGCGACTGCAATACCGGCGAGGTCAAAAGGAACCTGGTGACGATCACCTGGCTGCCGAAATCCTGGGGCAAGCCGGTCCAGGTGACACGGGTCAACGGCGTCGCCGAGCGACTCAAGCAGGTCTCCGCTGAGATCGACGCACTCGATCCGGCGCTGCGTGCCGCGGCTTTTCCGATCGCAGGTGTGCTGTCATGTCGCGCCGTCGCCGATACCGGCCGGATGAGCATGCATGGCTATGCCGCCGCGATCGACCTCAACCTGAAGGTCTCGGATTACTGGCTATGGGCAGCCAAAGAGCAAGGCAAGGGAGACGGCAAGGCCAAGGCCATCCCTTACAAGAACCGGATGCCGCGAGAGATCGTCGATATCTTCGAGCGCCATGGATTCATCTGGGGCGGCAAATGGTATCACTACGATACCATGCACTTCGAATACCGGCCGGAGCTGCTCGGAAAGTGAATCGGAAGCCGAATCCGTCGGCTGGAGGCGTTCTCACGCCAAGCTGATTTCACTGGCCACAAAAACGCGCTAAAGCGCGGCGTAGTCCAAACGAGCTATCACCGCGCTCCCGCTTCCACTCGGGCATGATTCACCCGGAAAACCGCTTGCCACTTTTCCGGGGCATGTCTCAGGCACAGGCCATGTCGACCGCCTCCATCCTCCCCGCCGCACGGCGCTCGAGCCGCAAGCCGACGATCCGCCGGATCGCCGCATGGATCGCTTCGCGCGCCACCGATCCGAGGACCAGCCTGTGGTTCGTGATCGGCTTCGCGCTGGTGCACGCGTTTCTCTGGACGCTCATCCTGGTCAAGCTGAAGGCCGCGCAGGACGTCCATATGGATGTCGCGGAAGCCTATGCCTGGGGCCAGCGCTTCCTGCTCGGCTACGGCAAGCATCCGCCGCTATCGGGCTGGATCGCCGGGGTCTGGTTCAGGATCTTCCCGGTGACCAACTGGTCGACCTATGCGCTCGCGATGGCGACCGTCAGCTTCGCGCTGGTGGTGTGCTGGCTGATCGCGCTGCGCGTGGTCGATCGTCGCCGCGCGTTTTTCATGGTGGTGATGCTCGCGCTCTACCCGATCTTCAATTTCAAGGGCTTCAAGTACAACGCCGACCTCGCGCAGCTGGTGCCGCTGCCGCTGCTGGTGCTGGCGTATCTGAACGCGTTCGAGAAGCGCAGCTTCAAATCAGGTCTGTGGCTCGGCTTCGCCGGCATGCTGGCGCTGATGACCAAATACTGGGTGGTGACGGTGATCGGCGCCATCGGGCTTGCCGCGCTGATCCATCCGCAGCGCTCCCAGTTCCTGCGCTCGCCGGCGCCATGGGTTGCGATCGGCACGATGATCGTGGCGATGATTCCGCATCTGGTCTGGCTGGAGGAGGTGAACTTCGTGCCGTTCACCTACGCCGGCGACGTCTATGCGCTGTCGAGCCGCGCGCTCAACGTGCAGCTCGTGATCGGCTACATCGTGCACAATGTGGGGCTGCTCGCGATTCCCGTTGCGCTGGGCTTTGTGGCGCTGTTGCTGGGGGCGGTGCCGTGGCGGCCGTCGGACGTGCTGGCGCGCATCTGGTCGCGCGGACCCAACCCGGCCGTCAACCTGCCGCAGGCGCTCAACGTCTGGATCATCCAGTCGATCGTCGCGATCGGGCCGCCGCTCGGCGCGCTGGCGTTCACCGTCTACATCAAGACCGATTGGGGCATCCCGCTGTTCTTCCTGGTGCCGCTGGCGCTGGTCGCGATCCCCTCGCTGCGCTTCCCGCGCATGGCGCTGTTCTCGATCACAGCGGTCTGGTTGGTGGCCACGATCGCCACGCTGATCGCCGCGCCCAGCATCGCCACCCAGGAGATGGCGTCGAGCCACAACGGCGCCGCGACCTACGCGGCGCGCTCCGAGCTCGCCCGCGAGCTCACCCAGACCTGGCAGGACAGATTCCATTCGCGCTGGGCCGTGGTGATCGCGCGTTCCGACATCGGCGAGCCGATGACGTTCTACAGTCCGGATCATCCGGCATCGCTGGTGCCGGGCGAAGCCTGGACCTCCGGGCTGACCTCGCTCGATGAAGCGAGGCGCCTCGGCTTCATCGGCATCTGCGATACCACCGATCCGGTGTTCCTGAAGCCATGCGAGGCGTGGATGGCGGAGAATGCCAAGAATGCCGAGCCGCTGGTGATGACCACCATGCGCTTCTTCAACGGTCATCCCGGTCCGTCGACCGCCTGGAAAGTCTATCTGGTGCCGCCGGCGAAGTAGCGCCCGCTCAGTGTCCGCGAATACCTCGTCATTGCGGGGAGCGATAGCGACGTAGCCTGTCATCGGGCGCGCGTTCGCGCGACCCGTTGGCTCGCAATGACGGGATGGATAGATTGGCGGCCTTACAGGGGAGGCCGCGCTTACGTGCCTTCCTCGTTGAACTTGCTGGCGACGAGTTCGGCGATGGCGTCCAGCGCTTGCTGCGCCTCGGCGCCCTTGGCGGAGACCACGACTGTGGTGCCGGGGCCGGCGGCGAGCATCATCAGGCCCATGATCGAGGTGCCGCCGACGGTCTCGCCGCCGCGCGTGACCCAGACCTCGGCGTTGAAGCGTTCGACCAGCTGGACGAACTTGGCCGATGCCCGCGCATGCAGGCCGCGCTTGTTGACGATCAGCAGTTCGCGGGACATGGCGCCCGCTGGCACGCCCGGGCCGGCCTGATTATCGCCCGAGGCCCCGTCGCTCATTTGCCTGCGAGCACGCGGCTGGCGATGGTGACGTATTTGCGTCCGGCTTCCTGGGCCATCGCGATCGCGTCCGGCAGCGAACGTTCTTCGCGGACCTTGGCGAGCTTGACCAGCATGGGAAGATTGATCCCTGCGAGCACTTCCACCTTCGGGCGGCTCATGCAGGAGATCGCAAGGTTCGACGGCGTGCCGCCAAACATGTCGGTGAGGATCGCAACGCCGTCGCCGCTATCGACGCGATTCACCGCCTCGATGATGTCGCTTCGACAGAGATCGGAATCGTCCTCGGCACCGATCGTAATTGCCTCAATTTGTTTCTGCGGACCCATCACGTGTTCGAGCGCCGCCCTGAACTCGTCGGCAAGGCGCCCATGGGTCACCAGCACTAGACCAATCATCGGAAACTCCTCGCGGGCGCCCTTTGGTGCACCGCACGAACGCGCCACTTTGACCATCCAGAGGCCCTGCGCAAGAGGGCATCTTGGCTAGTCTCCCGGTTCCTGGCGGTAGAGAGGGGAGGCTGCGCCGGCAAAATCCGGCGCGATTGTGGATGTGATATGGTTACCAATTCCCTCCCGGCAATTGGCCGCAAGATTACGGGACCATGAACTTTCGGTTGTCGTCAGCGCCGCGACAACTAGCGGCAGGGGTAGGAAGCCGACGGCGACGGGCAATCGCGGTAACAAAACACCATTGAGGCGAGACTTGAGTGCTTCCGGCGGCGGCAGCCGCTCGGCATCGTCGGCGGCAAGGTCGACGATCAAGCCGACCGCGGCCTCGCTGGCGAACGGACAGCGGCGGATTCCGAGGCCCCGGATCTCGATCAGACCGGCCAATTGCGGCGCCGGACGAACCCACAATTGTTCGCCGGCTGTGTCGAGATGGACACGGTCATCCCCCACCAAAATGGCCGGCGGAAGCATGCCGGTGCGCCCGGCGAGAATCAGATCGAAGGCGAGCCGGGACTTGCCGGCGCCCGACGGGCCGCGGATCAGCACCGCACGCTCGCCGACGAGAACGGCGGATGCGTGCACGCTTGAATTGTCGCTCATAGGGTTGGCAGCCTGACCACGAAGCGTGCGCCGGCGACGGTCGGCTTGCCGTCCTCGTCCGCCGGACCGGTGCGGTTCTCGGCCCAGATGCGCCCGCCATGCGCTTCGATGATCTGCTTGGAGATCGAAAGCCCGAGGCCGGAGTTCTGGCCGAAGCCCTGATGCGGCCGGTCGGTATAGAAGCGCTCGAAGATCCGCTCCAGCGCGTCCTCGCCGATGCCGGGCCCGTCATCATCGACCACGATCTCGACCTCGCCGCGCGTGCGGCGGCAGACGATGCGCACCTTGTCGCCCGGCTTGGAGAACGATTGCGCGTTCGACAGCAGGTTCGAGATCACCTGGCCGAGCCGGGAATCATGGCCGGGCACCGAGAACGGATCGTTCGGTCCGCGGCCCTCGAAGCGAGCCTCGACGGCAACATCGTGGCCGAGCCTGGTCTCGTTGGCGACGCCGGTCAGCGTGGTCAACAGCCGCCGCAGATCGACCGGCGCCATGTCCTGGCGCTGCAATTCGGCATCGAGCCGGCTGGCGTCGGAGATGTCGGAGATCAGGCGGTCGAGCCGCCTGACGTCATGTTCGATCACCGCGAGCAGCCGGGCGCGGCTGTTCTCGTTGCGCGCCAATGGCAGCGTCTCGACCGCGGAACGCAGCGAGGTCAGCGGGTTCTTCAATTCATGCGCGACATCGGCGGCGAACATCTCGATCGCCTCGATGCGGCTGTAGAGCGCGTTGGTCATGTCGCGCAGCGCGCCGGAGAGATGGCCAATCTCGTCGCGGCGCCCGGTGAAGTCGGGAATCTCGACGCGGGTCTGGATGCGGTGGCGGACGCGCTCGGCGCCGTCGGCGAGCCGACGTACCGGGCCTGCGATCGTGCTCGCCAGCAGCAGCGACAGCATGATCATGACCGCGGACGCGACGCCGCCGATCTTGAGGATGGCGAGGCGTTCGGACATCACCAGCTGGTCGATGTCGTCACCCTGGGTGGTCAGCATCAACGCGCCGCGCACCGCACGGAAATGCTGCACCGGAACGGCGACCGACACGATGATCGCGCCGCGCTCGGTGACGCGCACCATGCTGCTGTTGAGACCCTCGAGCGATTGCGCGACCTCGGAATAGCCCTTGCCGCCTTCGGGACCGAGCTCACGGTAGATCGGCAGGTCGCCGCGGTTGAGCCAGGTCTTGATCGTGGCCTTGGTCTTCTCATAGAGCGACGGCTTCTCCGATGGTGGCGGCAGCTCCATGCGCAGCACGTCGCCGCGCGCGAACAGATTGCGGCTGTCGAGGATCAGGCCGCCATCGCGGTCGAAGATGCGGGCGCGCGTCTTGGTCGGCGCGATCAGCCGGCGCAGGATCGGCGCGACCCGCTCGGGATTGATCGGGAAATCAGCCGATTCATCCGGCTGGCCGAAGCTCTCGCCGGGCTTCAGGTCGAGCAGCCGGTCGGGATCGATGGTGACGGTGTTGCCTTCGACGGTCGCGGACGCGGCGATCGCCTCCGAGATGATCTCGGCATAGACCATCATGCTCTGGGTGCGCGCCTCGATCAGGCCGGCGCGGAATTGCGACAGATAGAGGATGCTGGCGACCAAAGCGACGAGGCCGGCAAGATTGAGCGAGACGATGCGGCGCGTCAGGCTCGAGAACGACAATGCGAAGAAGAACTGGCCGGCGCGGCGCAGCCAGCCGAGCGGGCGGCGCCAGCCCTTGTCCCGCGCCACCTCGTCGGCCACGGCTTCCTGATCGAGGAGCAGTGACGCGTCCTCGGTATTCAGTCCCTGCTCGAGCTGCGTTCGATCAAGCACAGGCGAAAGCTGCCGGTTGGTTTGGATGTCGTCCCGCGAAGCAGGCGGTGGCCCAAGCTTACCCCAGCCGTGCGGGCCCTGTCAGTTAACAAGCCGCCCGGGAGGTGCAGATCAGGCTTCCTTGAAGCGATAGCCGACGCCGTACAGCGTCTCGATCATCTCGAAGTCGTCGTCGACCACCTTGAACTTCTTGCGCAGCCGCTTGATGTGGCTGTCGATGGTGCGGTCGTCGACATAGACCTGGTCGTCATAGGCCGCGTCCATCAGCGCGTTGCGGCTCTTCACCACGCCGGGGCGGGTGGCGAGCGCCTGCAGGATCAGGAATTCGGTCACGGTCAGCGTCACCGGCTCGTTCTTCCAGGTGCAGGTGTGGCGCTCCGGGTCCATCCGCAGCAGGCCGCGATCGAGCGCGCGCGCGTCCGGCTCCTTCGGAGCGGCGGCCGGATCCTTCGGCTGGCCGCGGCGGAGCACGGCCTTGACGCGTTCGACCAGCAGGCGCTGCGAGAACGGCTTGCGGATGAAATCGTCGGCGCCCATTTTCAGGCCGAACAATTCGTCGATCTCCTCATCCTTCGAGGTGAGGAAGATCACCGGCAGGTCCGACTTCTGGCGCAGCCGGCGCAGCGTCTCCATGCCGTCCATGCGCGGCATCTTGATATCGAGGATCGCGAGGTCGGGTGGCGACGTGCGAAATCCATCCAGCGCCGACGCACCATCCGTATAGGTCATGATGCGATAGCCTTCGGCTTCGAGCGCGATCGACACCGAAGTGAGAATGTTGCGGTCGTCGTCGACCAAGGCGATTGTGGGCATGAGCTGCTTTCACAATGAGAGTGGCTTAAACGGCGGGCACTCTGGCGACGCGCCGTGGAAATGGGCTTCGAACGCGGTCAACGAGCAATGCAAGCTGGGCTGAAGTGTGACCGAGTTCCGCAAAAAATACGTTTCTGCGACCCACGCGATGAACCCCATATACCACCCTGAGACCATGAAAACAGGCCCTTTTTTCGTCTGGAACCGGCCCTTCGCCCTCAAAATGACCCGATAGACCCCATGCAACCGACCGCCGACTTCGACCCCGCCCGCCTTGCCCGCTCGCTGCTCCGCCGCAGCCGCCAGGGCGCGCTCGCCACACTGATGGCCGGTTCGGGCGATCCCTATTGCTCGCTGGTCAACCTGGCCAGCCATCCGGATGGCTCCCCGATCCTGCTGATTTCGCGGCTGGCGCTGCACACCAGGAACATCCTCGCCGACCCCCGGGTGTCGCTGATGCTGGACGAGCGCGCCGAGGGCGACCCGCTGGAGGGCGCCCGGATCATGCTCGGCGGCCAGGCGGAGGAGGTCACGGAGGGGGAGCGGGAACTGGTCCGCCGGCGTTACCTTGCCGCCCATCCATCGGCGGAAACCTTTGTAGAATTTAAGGATTTTTCGTTCTTCGTGATCCGGCCGCGCGGCGCCCATCTGGTCGCCGGGTTCGGCCGCATCGTCGACCTCACGGCGGCGCAATTGCTGACCGATCTCGGCGGTGCCGAGGCGCTGCTGGAGGCCGAGCCTGGGGCGGTGGCGCATATGAACGAGGATCACCGGGACGCCATGAATCTCTACGCCACGCGCCTGCTCGACGCGGAAAGCGCCGATTGGCTCTGTAGCGGTTGCGATCCGGAGGGCATGGACCTGCAAGCCGGCCGGGACACCCTGCGGCTCACCTTCCCCGACCGGGTCACCGATGGCACCGAGCTGCGCAAGATGCTGGTCCGGCTCGCCGGCGAGGCGCGCGCCAAGGGATAGGCGCGTTCGACGAGGCATCGTGTCGCACGACCGCCGCGCCGTTTACTGAGGCTGTGCTCCAGCCGTGCGTCGCTTGCCATTGGCTGCATTGATAGCGCGATCATTGCGCATCGGCGCATCATGCAATCGACTGCTGGGTGCGATGCGTGTGCGAGAGTTTCCCGCGCTGCTGCATCGAAGCGCCTGGATTGCGATCATCAACCCGTGGTGACGAGCGGGCGGTCGTTTGATTGCGTTATCATCGAATGGCAGGAGCTTCGATGGTGTTGGCTGCGAACGCGGGGCGTTGCGGAACATTCACCGCTGCCGCACATTGAGCGTGCCCAGTTCAATGATGTGTCGGGCTCGATCGAGCTTATTGATCTGCGTCAACTCGCGGCGGCGTATCTCAGCGACACATCCTCGACGTGAAATGCATGACCGGCATTCTGCGCTTTGCGGAGCACGGGGGCGAGCCGATCGCTGGCACTCTTTGTGCATCGCAAAGCCTTGTCCACGGCGGGAAAGACGGCGAAACGCCGTCCGACCGCGGTGAAAACAATGCGAAAACGAAAGCAAAGCGAAGCCGTTTCGCGCTGCGGTATTTGTGCCTGATGATGGATACGCCTCGGAATAAACCAAAAGCCGACCGACTGGCTTGGCAAGGGCGGCGATCCCCACTATTAGGTCGCCGGACCGGGGCCGAGAGGCTATATTCCGACGACGGTCATCACCGCGACGGGGCGCGACTGGCGACATTCGCGCGAACAAGGATACGCGGGTTCGAGGAGGTTCTTCGTGCAAGAGACGGGCGTGCATAACGGTGCCTTTGGCGCCGACAAATTCGGCTTAAAAAATCTCAAAGGCGTGCATTGGAACTACGGCGCGCCGCAGCTCTACGAGCATGCGCTGCGCAACGGTGAAGCGGTGCTGTCGGCCGATGGCGCGCTGTGCGCTGACACCGGTGAGTTCACCGGTCGCAGCCCGAAGGACAAGTTCACGGTCCGCGACAGCCTGACCGACAAGAGCATGTGGTGGGCCGGCAACCAGTCGATCACCTCGGAGCAGTTCGCGACGCTCCATGCCGACTTCGTAAAGCATGCCGAAGGCATGACGCTGTTCGCGCAGGACCTCTACGGCGGCGCCGATCCGACGCATCGCATCAAGACGCGCGTCTTCACCGAGCTCGCCTGGCACTCGCTGTTCATCCGCACGCTGCTCATTCGTCCCGAGACCTCGGAGCTCGCGGGCTTCGTGCCGGAGCTCACCATCATCGACCTGCCGAGCTTCCGCGCCGATCCGAAACGTCACGGCTGCAAGTCGGAGAACGTCGTCGCGATTGATTTCGCCCGCAAGATCGTCCTGATCGGCGGGTCTTATTATGCCGGCGAAATGAAGAAGAGCGTGTTCACCACGTTGAACTTCTACCTGCCCGAAAAGGGCGTGATGCCGATGCACTGCTCGGCCAATGTCGGCCCCGACGGCGACACCGCGATCTTCTTCGGCCTGTCCGGCACCGGCAAGACCACGCTCTCCGCCGATCCGAAGCGCACGCTGATCGGCGATGACGAGCACGGCTGGAGCGCGGACGGCGTCTTCAACTTCGAAGGCGGCTGCTACGCCAAGTGCATCAAGCTCTCGGGCGAAGCCGAGCCGGAAATCTACGCCGCCAGCAAGCGCTTCGGCGCGGTGCTGGAGAACGTCGTGCTCGGCGCCAATGATCGCGTGCCGGATTTCGACGACGGCTCGAAGACCGAGAACACCCGCTCGGCCTATCCGCTCGATTTCATCCCCAACGCCTCGCGCACCGGCCGCGCGCCGCACCCGAAGAACGTGGTGATGCTCGCCGCCGACGCCTTCGGCGTGATGCCGCCGATCGCCAAGCTGACGCCGGCGCAGGCGATGTATCACTTCCTGTCCGGCTACACCGCGAAGGTCGCGGGCACCGAGCGTGGTCTCGGCAACGAGCCGCAGCCCGAATTCTCGACCTGCTTCGGCTCCCCGTTTCTGCCGCGCGATCCGTCGGTTTACGGCAATCTGCTCCGCGAGCTTATTGCAAAACACAATGTCGATTGCTGGCTGGTCAACACCGGCTGGACCGGCGGCAAGTACGGCACCGGCCGCCGCATGCCGATCAAGGTGACGCGCGCGCTGCTCACCGCGGCGCTGAACGGCAGCCTGCGCAACGCCGACTTCCGCACCGACAAGTATTTCGGCTTCGCGGTGCCGACCTCGCTGCCGGGCGTCGAGCCGCACATCCTCGATCCGATCAAGACCTGGGCCGACAAGGCCGAGTTCGACAAGACCGCGCGCGCGCTGGTCGGCATGTTCCAGAAGAACTTCGCCAAGTTCGAAGCGCAGGTCGACGCCGAAGTCCGCGCCGCCGCGCCGGAAGTGAAGCTGGCGGCGGAGTAGGCTGCGCAAGCGTTGCGCGATTGCAAAAGGCGGCCCTGGTGGCCGCCTTTTTTGTTGCCGAAGAAAAGGCGAATAGCGAGTGGCGAATAGCGAATGGATATGCGCCGCTATTCGCTACTCCCTATTCGCCATTCGCGTCCTTACTCCCCCATCTCCGGCAGCACCGCGTTGCTCGGCGTCTGCCGGTCGGTGATCTGCAGCCCGAACAGGCTGCCGATCAATTCGACCGCGACGCGCGCGGTGCGGCCGCGTTCGTCGAGGAACGGGTTGAGCTCGACGATATCGAGCGAGCGCACCAATCCGGAATCGTGCAGCAGCTCCATGATGAGATGGGCTTCGCGGTACGTCGCGCCGCCGGGCACCGTGGTGCCGACGCCGGGCGCGATGTCCGGATCGAGGAAGTCGACATCGAACGAGACATGCAGCACGCCGTTCTTGGCCTTGACGCGTTCGATCACGCGGCGGGTCAGCACGGCGACGCCGAACTCGTCGATCTGGCGCATGTCCGCGATCGAGACGTTGCGTTGCCGCAGCAGCTTGCGCTCCAGCGGGTCGACCGACCGGGTGCCGATCAGCGCGAGCTGGTCCGGTGGAATCGAGGCGCGCGGCAATCCGCCGAGCAGATCGTCCAGCCCGTCCTCGCCGCACAGGAAGGCCGCCGACATGCCGTGCATGTTGCCGGTGATGGTGGTGGCCGGCGTGTTGTAGTCGGCATGCGCATCGACCCACAGCGCGAACAGCGGCCGGCCCTTCTCCTGCCAGTAGCGCGCAACGCCGTTGATCGATCCCATCGACAGCGAATGGTCGCCGCCCATGAAGATCGGGATCGCACCGGAATGCGCCAGCCAGTAGGCACGCTCGGACAGCGCGCGGGTCCAAGTCTTCACCTCGTCGTAGAACCGGGTGTTGGCCGGCACCGGGCCGTCGGCGACGACGGCCGGGATCGCAAGATTGCCGTGGTCGTCAACGTGGAAGTCCAGTTGCTCGAGCAGGCGCGCGATGCCCGCGGTGCGCAGTGCGTCCGGTCCCATCAATGGGCCGGCTTGCGATGCGCCGATCTCGATGGGAACGCCCAGCAGCGCGATGCGCTGAGGTCTGGAATTGTCGGCTTCGGGCATGCGGCGGACTCCCAAGGCGTGGAACAGAAGCGACGCACCAATGTTCCCTCAACGCCTGAAATAGGCAATCCGCTGGTAACAGAGCAATGTGGATATTTGGCTACGCTTCGAGACGATCTACGCCTTGAAGTACGCGATCTGCGTCGTGGTCGCGAGCAGGCGGCCGGACGACGACCACAATTCGCCGTTCTGGTCGCCATAGCTCTTGTGAAAGGTCTTGGCGTCGGCGACCGCGAGCACGCGGGTGGTATCCTCGGCGTCGAGGTCGGCCGCGTCGACGTGGAAATAGGTGGTCAGCGATACCGTGCCGAACGGCACCAGTTCGTGCCTGGCGTGAAACACGCGGCCGAAGAAGGCGTCCGACATCGACATCAGCGACAGCGCGTCGAGCTTGCGCGGCACGCGGTCGGCGATCCAGAGCTTCGAGTATGCGCTCGACGGCTGCTTCGCCGCGCCGCCGCCGAACTTCGGCTCGCCCTCGGCGAAGCGGAAATCGTACTGGTTGGCCCAGGTCATCGCGAGCTTCGGATAGGGCCGAAGCTGCTCGAACGGCACTGCGCCCGGAAATTGCGCCGGCTGGTGCGACCAGGAGGGACGGCGCTCGGCGAATACGGCGGTCGCCAGCGTCGAAACCTCGCCGCCGCCTTGCGTCAGTTCGACCGACCAGTGCTGGCTGGAGCGGTTGCTCCGCACCAGGCGGACATCGAGATCGAACACGCCCTCGGCGACCGGCGCGCAGTAATTCACGGTCAGCGCCAGCGGATCGCCCGCCCGCTGCGGATGCTGCATCAGCGCCCGCAGAATGGTCGCGGCGGTGCAGCCGCCGAACGGGCCGACGAATGCCCAGTAGTCCGGGCTGGTCCGCCCCTGCCAGCGGCTGTCGCCGGCGGTCACGGTCGTTGCGTCATCGAACAAATGCGGGAGCTTGGAGAGCATGCAATTCCTTGGATCGTAAAAATGCGCCGCCGTCATTGCGAGCGAAGCGAAGCAATCCA
>CALRXG020000152.1:0-13570 GCA_943372075.1 Bordetella parapertussis
TCATCAATTGCCGGAAACGCGGCCCGTCTGAAGCGAGACGAGATGAGGTTGAATCGTCATCTCGCTCTAAAGCCTGATGAGATTAGGTTGAACTGGAACGGCATCGAAGGTTCACCTCTCCTTTGGGAGAGGTCGATTTGCGCAGCAAATCGGGTGAGGGGTTACGGTTTATCGAGAGAGCAAGAGCCCTCACCCGGATTGCTTCGCAATCCGAACTCTCCCCAGTGGGGAGAGGTGAACCGAGACCGCGCAAAACCGATTCAACAAAAACTCATCTCGCTTTAGCTTCCTGTTTGCGCATGATCTTCTCGGAAAACCGCTTCGCACTTTTCCGGATCATGCTTCAGGCCGCGACGAGGTCGTCCTCGTAGGGCGACGCCGCGAGCGCGTCTTCGGCGGCAAGCTCCTCGCAGAAC
Organism: Bordetella parapertussis; assembly: GCA_943372075.1. Lineage (GTDB taxonomy): Bacteria > Pseudomonadota > Alphaproteobacteria > Rhizobiales > Xanthobacteraceae > Bradyrhizobium. The sequence continues at coordinate 417 of CALRXG020000152.1, forward strand.
ATCCGCGCATCCTCGCGCGCCGATTCGGTCGCGAAGCGACGCAGCAGGATCAAGAGCGGCTCGGCCGCCGTATCATCGGTCTCGCAATGCGTCAGCACGCGCTCGACCATGCGGCGATGCAGCCGCGCCGCGCCGTCGCCGCTGTCGACATAGCCGACTTCGTGGCTGGCCTCGAGCGCGACGCGGAATGCCGCATAGGTCGTTTCCGGCAGGCCGGCGCGCCGCAGCAGCGCCGACAGGCCGTTACCGCCGCGATCGTTCAGCAGCGCGGAGACGCGGCCATAGGGCAAGCCGGACAATTCGGCGAGCGCCGCCCCGAACAAATCGAGATTGCCCGACAGCAGCGCGCGCAGAATCAGCCCGGCGGTGAGCTGGCCGGTGGCGCGCAGATGCGCGATCAGGTTCTGCATGTCGTCGCCGAAGGCGCGCGCGGCGATGTTCACCGTGGAGCGCTCTTTCGCCTCGCCGGCGATCCGCTCGGCGCGGTCGGCGCCGAGCCAGTTTCGCGCCACGACGAATTGCGCCAGCGTGTCGGAGAGCTTTGCGACCAGCGCCAGCCGCGTCGCCGACGGCAAATCCTCCAGCGCCAGCATCGATTCCCGGATTGCTGCGAGATGGCCGTGACGCTCGACGATGCGGTCCCAGGAGAACGGCGCGAGCCCGGCATAGGGATTCTCGATCAGCTCGAGCGCGGCCGCCGCCGAGCCGACCTCGGCGATCGCGGCGGCAACGGAAGCCGGCAAGTTGACGCGGCGCGCGATCGCGCACTGCGTCTCGTCGCAGCCGGTCGCGACGATGTCGACGAGGTCGGCATCGATCAGCAGTGGTGAATGTTCCAGCAGCGGCAGCGCGATCGCCGGCTGGTCGGCCGACAGCGCCTGCACAATCGTCGCCGGCGCCTCCGCGCTGTATGCAAACACCTCGGCCATCGCCTGCCGCACCAGCGGCGATGGGTCGTCGAGCAGCATCAGCAGCGCGCCTTCGGCCGCGAGCCGGTCGTCCTCGGTGAGGTCTGAAATCAGCCACGCCCGGGCCAGCGCCCGCGTCGCCTCTGCCCGCTCGCCTGCCGGAGCGGTCCTAATCCAACTAATGAACTGCCGAACGATCATGGTCCTGCCGGCTTACGCAACGTAACGGCATCGACATACGACGCCACTACAAGGAAAAATAAACCATGACGCTTAACAAAGGGTTCACCATAAACGTTTGGGATTATTGACGTTTCGTTAAGACGGCCAGGACGCGCAATGGCCCCCGCAGCGCGCCGCGGCGCTAGCTGCTGCTGTAGGTGCCGTTAGGATCGCTGAACAGATCGAGCCGGCCGGGCGCGCGGACCTTCGGCGTCGCCGACGTGGTCAGCGCGGAGGAGCTGCCCCACAGTTCCTGCACCGTCGGCGAGATCGGTTGCGGACGGTCGCCACCCTGATAGAGCGAGCGGAAGGCCGGCGCCGGCTGGGTCGAGGCGACGGCGGAGGTCGCGCCGGCCGACGTGGCCGCCCGGGCGTCCGGGAAAGTCGAGAGATAGGACGCGGTGTCCATGGTCAACGCCGGTGTCGGCACAGCGCTCGCGATTGCGTAAGGACTCATGGTGTCGCCGCCCGCCGCGGCAAAGGCCGTGCGGGTGTCCTTGGAATTCGCCGCCGCGGCGTAGCGCGTGGTCAGCACCGAATAGACCTGGCTGACGCTGCGCGCATTGCCCGACTTGTCGTAGAAGATCGACTGGTTGGCGGCCGCCGCCTTCGGAAACATCGCGGCCGCGTTGGCGCTCGGACTGTCCTCGGCACTCGAGATCAGCTTGCCGGCACCGCCGACACCCATGAAATGGGCCATGTAGAGCTCGGCATCGGTCGGGCGACGGCCGAGCGTTCCGGTGAGCTTGAAGCTGTTGGATTGCGTCAGCACTGCCGCCATCGACGACGCGGCATCGGGATCGTCGCGCAGCTTCATGATCGCGTTGCGCGCGGTGGGATCGCTGACCGAATAGCTGCCGTCGGAATTCTTGGTGATGGCGTTGGCGTACTGGCCGTAGCCGAGCTGGCTGCCGGCCTCCTTGACGGTGCCGAGCCAGGTCTGGTCGATGAATTGATAGAGTCCATGCGCCGACGATGTCGTGGCGCCGGCCCGCGGATTGAAATTGGATTCCATCTTCGCGGTCGTGAGCAGGTATTCGAAGCTCGTGCCGGTGGTCGCAGCCGCCTGCTTGATCGAGCTCGCGACCTGCAGGCGCGAGGGATCGACACCTGTCGCAGCCGTGGCATTGAAGAGGTCGACCGCCATCGATCCGGTGCCTTGCCGGGCGCCGGCAATCGGCACCCATGTCCTGTCAACCTGCCGTAATTATGGTTAACGACGCGTTAATGCGCCCACATTGGCGCAGAAGCCGCCTTTGGACTGCCGCTATTTGCGATAGACCTGCGCCGGATCGAACAGCCGCTCGGCATCGACGAAGGACAGGCTGACGTCGCCGCCCTCGCCCTTCACCGCCCGGTAGAAGCAGGAGCGGCGTCCGGTGTGGCAGGCCGCGCCGATCTGCTCGACCTTGATCCACACCGCGTCCTGGTCGCAATCCGTCCGGATCTCGACCACGCGCTGGGTCTGGCCCGAGCTCTCGCCCTTGCGCCACAGCGCATTGCGCGAACGGCTGAAGTACCAGGCTTCGCCGGTCGCGATCGTCTTGCGCAGGGCTTCGTCGTTCATGTGCGCGACCATCAGCACGTCGCCGGTCGCGACATCGGTCGCGACGCAGGTCACGAGACCTGCCGCGTCGAATTTGGGCTCGAAGCCGAGCCCCTCTTCGCGGTCGTGATCGTGGGTCGATGCGGACACGGCAAACCTCGCTCGAGAAAATGCGAGGTTACCGGTTCGGTCCTCGCACCAGGGACAGGAAACGCTGCTGCTCCGCCGGATTGTCGCGGAACATGCCGGTGAAGCGGCTGGTGAAGGTCGATGCACCGTGCTTGGCGACGCCGCGCACCGACATGCAGGTATGCTCCGCCTCGATCAGCACCGCAACGCCGCGCGGCTTCAGGATCTCGTCGATCGCGGCCGCGACCTGCGCGGTGAGATGCTCCTGGGTCTGCAGGCGGCGGGCGAAGATGTCGGTCAGCCGCGCCAGCTTGGACAGGCCCACGACGCGCTCCACCGGCGTGTAGGCGATATGCGCCTTGCCGTAGAACGGCATCATGTGATGCTCGCACTGCGAGGTGAATTCGATGTCGCGGACCAGCACGAAATCGTCGTAGCCGGCGGTCTCGCCGAAGGTCCGGTTCAGCACTTCGGCCGGCGCCTGATGATAGCCCTGATAGAGCTCGTCATAGGCCTCGACGACGCGGCGCGGCGTGTCGAGCAGGCCCTCGCGATTGGTGTTCTCGCCGATATAGGCGAGCAGCGTCTTCACGGCCTGCTCGGCCTCGGCCCGCGACGGGCGCGGCTGGTCGGCACGGACGGCAGCGCCCATGAACTCGGAAGGATCGAGTTCGGCGGACTTGGCGTCGGTTGGCTTGTTGGGGCGAATCGATTTGATCAAGGCGTCCATGTCTTCTCCGTTCGACCGGCCCTGGCACTGCCCTCGGGCCGGATGTGTCACCGGGCAGACGGGGCGGATCGTCGAACCGCCGGGCGCCTGAGTCCCATCTTTGTAGCACCGCCCCGGCGAAAGTGGACCGCGGCGGCGGCATGGCCGGACTATGTTTCCGGCGCTGCCGTTCATATATAGGGCGGTGAAACCCAGCCGCCAAGAGCGCCCGGCGCGGCCGGAACCAGGCACCTGTCCCCATGCTGAATGACATTTACAACAAGCGGATCATCGAGTTGGCCGGCAATATTCCGCGTCTCGGACGATTGTCAGACCCCGACGCCAGCGCCACCGCCCATTCCAAATTGTGCGGCTCGACCGTCAAGGTCGACCTCAAGATGGATGGCCCCGTGGTGACGGACTTCGCCCATGACGTGAAGGCCTGCGCGCTCGGCCAGGCCTCGTCCTCGATCATGGCGAGCCATGTGGTGGGCTCGACCGCCGACGAGCTGCGCGAACTGCGCGAGACCGTCCGCAAGATGCTGAAGGAAAATGGCCAGCCCCCGCAGGGCGGCAAATGGGCCGACATCGCGTTGCTCGAGCCGGTGCGCGACTACAAGGCCCGCCACGCCTCGACGCTGCTGACCTTCGACGCCGTGGTCGATGCGATCGGGCAGATCGAGGCCAAGGCAAAGCAGCCGGCCTAGGCAGCTACTGCGAAGGCTGGACCGGCGCCGGCGCGGCGGTGCCGCCGGTCGGCACCACGGCCTCGGCGGTCTTGGTCGCCTTCGCGACCTGCGGCTGCGCCTCGCCTTCCATCGCGCTGCTGAGGAAGCGATCGCCGTTCTTCGGCTTTGCCTCGGCGACCGGGATCACATCGTCCTGACGCGGCAGCACGTCGGCGACTGCATCGGTGGTGACCAGGTTGGTCAGCCGCAATTCGGCCGCCGACAATTCGTGCAGGTCTTCCCATGGCGGCACGCTGAGCGCGAGCGACAGCAGCTCACCGGCGCCGCCCATATCGAAGGTGTATTTGGCAAGGCGGCCGATATCGCGCTCGACGATCATCAGGTCTTGCGCAGTGTAGCTTGCAGCCTTGGCATCGTCGGCACGGTCGCCCATCCAGATCTGATGCACGCGGACGTGCGCGGCCGGCGGCACGTAGCGGGCCTTGCCCGACAGCAGCAGGAACACGCACATCGACTCGCAGTATGCATCCGGCAAGACGCTGGCGCGCTCGCCCTGCGCCACCTGGCTGACGATGCTGGTGCCAACCGTCGTCAGCGCGCCGAGACCGCGGAAGCGGCGGCCGAGCGTGATCGCGTCGTTGACCGAGCCGCCACTGGAGTCGAGCACGATGGTGGCGCCGCTGAGCTGGCGGCCGCGTGCGAACTCGTCGAAATCCTTGGGACTATCCGCCGTGATGATACCGACCGCCGACACCCAGCCTCGGCAATTCGGCTGGCAGGCAATCCAGCTGAACTTCATCGGCAGCTTGCGTTCTTCGAGCGTCGAACTCGCCTGCGCGGAACTCCCCGTCGTGGTGACGGTGCTGGATACTGCAAAGCAAAGGGCAGTTGCGCCGACCAGCGCCCAACTGCGCAACGAGAGCGACTTGACGAGCCTCAATTTGGTTCCTTCCCCCAAGCCCCTGACGGTGCAGGCGGTGGCTACGGCCCCATCGGCACTACGCCACGATTCTGTCATCGGCGCGTTATGGGAACGGTAGCCTTGCTGACCTGGAGCGTCCATAGGACCCTTGCTGCAGCGCCACCTGCGCTGTGGGATAATTGCGAACTGTGGCGTAAATATCTGCAGCTGCACGGTTCCGCGGCTTGGAACCCCCGCAAGACTACGTACATGATTGCGCGATGCACCCGACAGATCATTCGACGTCACACGCCACACGATGCACGGAATGTGCCACCGGCATGCGCCGCCTGCCGCGCAATTTCGGACGCGCCCTGATCTGGATCTACCGGCACACGCTGTCGCCGCTGGTCGGCTACAACTGCCGGCACCTGCCGACCTGCTCGGTCTACGGCGATGAGGCGATCGAGAGATTCGGCTTGTGGGGCGGCGGCTGGATGACGCTGGCGCGGCTGCTGCGCTGCCAGCCCTGGGGCACATCGGGAATCGACAACGTGCCCGCCGTAAGGCCGCCGGGCGCACATTGGTATCTGCCTTGGCGCTACGGCCGCTGGCGTGGCGTCAACGAGAATTGATGATTGCTGCACCGCTTCCAAACGCGGCGCGCATTGCTGCCCGGCGGAACTGTGGCGATACTTGGCGCATTGTTTCGGTGCCCCCTTGCTACCCTTGGGGAGGAAACAACAATGCGCTGGAAAATCAGCCACAATGGTCACGATCCCCGGCAGATCGATTTGCTGGCGGTGCTTGCCCTGCTCGTCGTGATCGTCGCCGCCTACGGCTACTTCACCCACAATTCCAGCAAGCCGAGCACGACGGCGTTCATCGTGCCCAGCCAGAGCGTGAGGTGGTGACGCGGAGCATCATGCCGCGCAGACGTCTGCGTTTGCCGCAAGAAAACCGCGCCGCGTTGTCAGCATCTAGCGCGAGCCCCAGAAATCGTCGGACGGCCGCGGCCGAGGCTTGCGCGGCTTCGGGCTCGATGAAAGCGCGGACGCCTTCTCACCTGGCGGCAGCGCTTCCGCGGTCGCTCCGTCGCCGGGCAATCTCACCGACAGCAGCAGGTTCGATTCATTCGGCCGCCAGCGATAGCCGATACCGAAATCGAGCGGCCGCGCGCGGCTGAACAGCTCGGCATAGGACTGCTGATAGAGGCCCGGAAACTTGTCGATCGGACCGAGGTAGCGGCCGAACGGCGCGAACCGCCACATCCGCGGGCTGTATTGCGCCAGCGGAATTCCGGAATCGTCCTGGATGATGGTCGCGCTGTTGGCGAGGATGAACTTGCGCACCGTCGAGAAGTCGCCGAGGTGCATCAGATACGAGGCGCTCTTGATCAGGCTGTCACCGGGCGCAAGCGTGGCGCAGAACTTCAGGAACCCGCTCGCCTTCAGGCCGGAATTGGAGAGGTCGGTCGAGAAATAGTACAGCGTCTTCTCGACGCCATCGGCGCCGGCAAACGCGATGCGCGTGCCGCGCGCCCTGCTATGCGCCAACTCATCGACACCGACCGTGAGCATGCCGTTGGCGTCCAGCATCACCGGTTTGACGTCGCGGATCGTCATCCCGGAGCGCGCGAGGAACACATAGAGGATCGGCAGTGTGCCGCTGACCTCGGCGACATCGAGATCGGTCTTCATCTGCCTGGTAACGAAGAAGGAGAAATTCAGCAGCGACCAGAGCGAGCGCTCGACGCTGTCGAGCGCGACGGCGACGGTGTCGGACGGCAGCGTGGTCAGGTCGGACACCGCACCGGTCGGCTCCAGGCCACTCAGGACATAGGTTGTCGCGCCGGAATAGAATGCATTGGCATAGAGGAAGTCCGGTCCTGCGAACATGTAGAACATGGTCCGCCTGGCCGCGGGGAGATTGACGCCGGACCAGTTCCGGATCCGGGACAATTGTTGTTGCTCGAGCTGCGCGAATGCCGTGTCGAAGAATTGCGCGTGGCGCTGCCAGGCGGGGTCCGTCGTCAACCGCTGCAGCGGCGAATTGGCCGACGGCTGCAGGCCGGCAAGGAAGCGCGCCGTATCATTCGCCGTCACTTCGGTAGCGCGCACCGCCGGCGCAAACAGCACCACGGCCAGCGCAACGATGGCAACGGACAACGATGATCTCATTTCAACTCCAGACGTACGGCCCGACCGATTGCACAGGATGATGCAGGCCCGCATGCCGACCGAGGGCAACGCATGATTGATGTTGGATTATACCGCAGGTTGCCGTAAAATTTGCAGTGATCCCGTTACGAATCCGCGTGTTTCTGCCCGCGGCTGGGTCCTGTCTACACGCTAGGCTTCATATCCGAACATCGTTTTCGAGCGCGACGTCATGTTCACAAGAAGTTTGATCACGATCGTCCTGGCGATATCGAGCACGTCCCTCGCCCCGCGGTCACTGTACGCCGAAGACGGTCAGGTCTCGACGCATGCCCCGCAAGCGTGCTGGGTTGCCGCGGACCTGGCCGCGCGGGACGGCGAAGACACCATCGTCAAGGAGAGGATCGAGCCGCCACTCCCGCAGCCCGCTTCGGTCGACGCCGCACCGGCCGAACCTCGCGCGTTGGGCAGCGTACGGAGCGTCCGACTGCCGCCCGGAAAGAAGCTGATCGCGCTGACCTTCGACTTGTGCGAGGGCGTCAATGAAGTCGCCGGCTATCAAGGCAAGATCGTGGACATCCTGCGCGACCACGGGGTCAAGGCAACCTTCTTCATGAGCGGCAAATGGATGATGACGCACAAGGCGCGTGCCCAGCAGCTGATCTCGGACGCCCGCTTCGAGGTCGGCAATCATACCTGGGAGCACCGCAATCTGCGCCTGCTGTCCAGCCCGGACGCCGCGGACGAGATCAGGAAGGCCGATCAGGCCTATGACGAGCTCCGCCACGACCTCGAGGCGCGCAAATGCGCCGTGCCCGGACGCCAGGGGATGGCCGACGAAATTGCCCCGAAATCGATGAGCCTGTTCCGGTTTCCTTACGGCGCGTGCGATTCCAAATCGCTTGCCACCGTTGGCCGGCAGGGCCTCGTGCCGATCCAGTGGGACGTGTCCTCGGACGATCCCGATTGGAAGGAGCGCCCGGACGCCATGACGAAGAAGGTGCTGGACAATGTGCACCCGGGATCGATCGTGCTGTTTCACGCCAACGGCCGCGGCTGGTACACCGACGATGCGCTGCCGGACATCATTTCCAGCCTGAGGAAGCAGGGCTACGACTTCGTCACCGTGACGGAGTTGCTCAAGGCGGGCGAGCCGGTGATCAGTTCATCGTGCTACGACCAGACCGTCGGCGACACCGACCAGTACGACGAATTGGCGCGCCAGATCGAGGCGCATTGAGCCCACGAGGCGATCCGCCCCATCGGAGCCGCTACGGAGAAACGTCTTTCACGACCGACTTCGCATATGAGATGACGGCGTTGCCGTCCTCGAAGAACGTTCCGACATTGACGTCGCCGGCTTCCGAGCCGGTTGCCATCAGAGTGCCGCGGTCCGTCTTGACGATCACGAGGCCGTACAGGCTGTTGCGATAGGTCAATCTCGTGATCTCAGCTCCTGAAGCCGCGTCGCTGACGATCACCGAATTGTCGTCCGATGTGCTGGCGATCAACTTGCCGGACGGAGAGAACATCGCAGCGGTGACATAGGGCGATTTGTGATGGCTGATGTTCCTCGATTCGCCGCTCGCAACATCCCAGACTCTCACCTCGGCGGCTTGAGAAGAGGCCAGCAATGCCGTCTCATCCGGCGAGAAGACAAGGGAGTTCACGTCTCCCTTGTGACCGGTATAGAAGCGGGACTGGTTCCGGTTGCGAAGGTCGAACATCTGGACCGGGCACACTCCGACGCTCGCGGCGAGCAGCCGTCCGCTGCGGGAGAGCGCGACATGCACCTCGGATTCGTTGGATGCGCAATCGTGCTCAGGCGCTTCCGATGGGATCTTCGCGTCGAGCTGAAGTGTCACCACGTCCGGGTTATCCGATACCGAACAGCTCCAGCGCGCACCTCGCAACGGGCACAACAGAATGCTCGCCGTTCTTCCGGTCCGCACCTCGACGGCCAGCAGGGTTCCGGACGCGTCGATCGCTACGCTGCGTCCGTTGAGGATCGGGTCGCCGGGCAAGGCAACTGTGCGTGCCACCCACCCGCCATCGCCCTCCCTGCTCCACACGGAGAGTATCGGCTCGACGCTGGTCGCCACGATCTCGTTCGTTGACCGGATCAGCACCTGATCGTATTTCGGTGTCGTCCCACTCTTCGCCCTGGCCGCGCTGCGCAACATCTGCGGCGCCTTGCCGGCAGCCTTCAGGTAAACCGCCACCTTGTCTGTAAAGACGACCTCCTGGCCGGAAGGATCGAGCGCCACCGAAAAAATCCGTGGCAGTCTCTTGTCCGCGCCGGGAGGCAGCCGATAGCTCAACTCGCGCAAACTCGCCCTGTCGATCAGCGGGGTCCACACCCGTGCGGTGTGATCGAGCGACGAGGTCACCAACATGTCCGATGCCGGATTGAAGCGCACGGTTCGCAACGAAAAGAAATCGATGCCCGCATCTGCCCCTGCGGGCCGGGGACCTTGTCGCGAAACCAGTGCGTCAGCTGCAATGACGTTCAGCAAGCGCCAGCTTCCGGTTTGATAAACCCGAACAAAGCCGTCAAAGTCTGCCGTGGCAAGCAGGCTGCCGTCACGGCTGACGTCGACGTCCCAGATGGCGTAATTGTTCTCGAGCGCAAAAGGCAGCGGCTTTGCGGTTTGCGCCGTCGGGTCAAACTCCCAGATCGTCACCTTGGCATCGTTACCGGCAGCGACCACGGTGGTGCCGTTCGGAAGAAACTTGACCGACTTGACCCTGCGCTTGGTGGATTCCTCCGGGCAAAAGGTCCGGTTCGGATCGTCGACCGGCAGGAAGCAGATGCGTCCGTCGCCCAGCCCAACTGCGATCGTCCGCTTGGCGCGATCGATATCGACCGCCCAGATATCCGCGGGCGACCACTGCTTCTTCAGGTCGACGTTCTCCTTCAAGGTCCAGGACAGCGGATCCTCTCCCTGCGCAGCGCCATTTTGCGCCGGCGCGGATGAGGATTGTTGCCAGATCGCGATGTTTCCGGCACGCGAGGACGTCACGAGAAGCGTGCCGTCGACGGAAAACACGACTTTGAACACGCTGTCGATGCCGTGCGGGTTGGCACCGTCGATTTGCAGGGCCTTGAACCGGTTCGTCTTGCTGGTCAGATCGAGCAGCACCACCGATCCCTGATTGAATCCGACCGCAGCGACATCGCCACGCGGCGACGCGACGAGCGATCGGCCCTGGGCGCGGTTTCCGTCGGGGTCGCGCAGACCGAAATCGACTTCCCGCAACACGTTGCGTCCTGGAGCAATCGCCCATTGATGCAGAACGCCCGATTTGTCGATCGCGAGCACCGAATTTCCGTCGGCGGCAAAGTCGGCCGCATGCACCTCATCTGAGGCGGCGAAACGATAGAGCTCGAAGACCTGGGGCAACTTGCTCCATACGGCGCCAAAATCCGTCAGCCCCAGATCGAACGCCCTCAGCGCCGATTTGACCTGAGATATCCGCGCATGTTCAAGCGGAAGGCTCCAGATCGCCTGCTCGTCTTCGACACGCTGCTTCTCCTGCGCCTTCGCACTCACCATCTTGAACGACAGGAACGAGCCGCCTATGAACAATCCCAACGCGACGACGATCGACGTCAGCACGAACAGCCATTGCTGCCGCTTCGAGGCGTCCAGCAACGCCACGATGGATCTGAAGATCGCATCGGGCGCCAGGCGCCGCGCACCGCTTTCGGCAGATGCTGACCAATCGACGTTGCCGAGATAGCGCGCCGCCCAGTCCGAGCTAGGGCGGGCCTTGTCGAACCAAGACTGATACTGGCCGCGGGCAACCCATTTCAGCGCGATTCCTGCGAGCAGCTTGTCGAAGGTCGATTGGTCCTCCGGAGTGCTGCGCCAGTCCCGGGCCAATCGCGCCAGGGATATGATGTTCTCGCCCGACCGCTTTTCGTCAGCCATCCATTCCGCCTGCAACGGCTGCCAGAGGCGCAGGATGCACTCGTGCGTGACGTCAACCGTGTCCTCCTTGGCGAGATGAGGATCGTAGCGAAGATAGGCTTCGTCGCGGGTGACGAAGGCGCGCACGATCGAGCGCGTATCCTCCTCGGACGCGCCGATGATCTTCGCGAGCGTGCCGAGCTTCTGCGGCTGGCGGATATCACGATTGCGGCTGTCGACTGCCGTCAGTGCACAGAACGCGAGCCTCGCCGCCGGTTTCAGATGCTCGGGCAAGGTCGCGTAGCGCTGCGTCAGCCGATCCGACAATGTGTGCCGGAGCGCGAGCCGTCCCTCCGCCGAAGTCAGATCGAGCTTCTCGGACAGCCCGAAGACGCGGACGAAGTCGGCGAGACCGATGGTCACGTCCTTGCGGCCCTCGGCCGATGTCTTGGCGGCGTAGAGCACCCGCAACGCGTGCTGCATCAGCGGAAGCTTGTCGAGCTCGTCCTCGAGGCAATTCAGCAGCCATGTGGACAGGTCGGGCAGGATCTGCCCGCCCCATAGCGTGATAGGCCCCTCGATCGCCTGCTGGATCTGGTAGCGGTCGAGCACGGGCGTGAGAAACTGGCTGTCGTTGATCAGGTGCACCAGTCCCGGGTAGCGCGAGCACTTCTCGAGCTCGTCGGTGCGGATGGTGATCACGATGTAGATCTTGTCCCGTGCGGCGGCGGTCTTCAGCACGATCTCGACCAGGTTGACCGCCGCTTCCGAGTCCGATTGCGCGTAGCGGAACAACTCCTCGAACTGATCCACCAGGATCATGATCGGCCGTTCGCCGATTCCGGCAACCAGATCGAGCACCGTGTTCAAGTCGCTGGTTCGGCGCTGCGTGATGACGTGGTCCTTGAGAAACTCCCGGATCTGCGCCGAGCGTTCGTCGGCCCTGCCCTCGGCATCCTTCTGCGCCTCGCTGACAACGGCATCGGCGATACCCTGAAACAGATTGTTGACCGGATGGTCGCCGGGATGCAGATCGCAGAAGATCCAGTCGGAGCCCTGGCCGGGCAGGAAACCCGCTTCCAGGTGGTTCATGAGCCCGGTCCGCGCGAGGGACGACTTGCCGCAACCGGAAGAGCCGGTGATGCAAAGGAAGTGGCTCTTCGAAAGCTTGACGATCATCTCGCTGATGTGATCGTCGCGCCCGAAGAAGATGTCGCTCTCGTCCTTCCGGAACGGCCGTAGCCCCGGATAAGGCTCAAGACTGCTGGTGTCGTCCAGTTCCACGTTATCGTGCCTCGCGCCCTTGAACGACGACCCCGAGCTTCGCCAGGAAGTTCGAAATCTCGGCACTGTCGACTTCGTCGGCGACCGTGATCACATGAACGTTCGGACCACGCGGATACGGCAGCGCCGTGGGCGGAGCGCCATTTCCAATCGCAAGCTCCAGCTGGCTGACGTTGAGCTCGCCGCTCGGGCGCCGGATCAGCTTGAAATGCGCCTGCGTCCGCTTCTGACCTTCGGTGCTGCTGCCGTAGGCGAGGACCAGCGCGTTGTTGTCGACGACCGCGTTTGCCAGCGTCTGTCCGGTCAGGTCATAGTCGAGATGCTCGACATTGACGTAGTTGACCAGGGCATCGGCGATTTTTTGCGCGAGGTCGCTGTCGGCACGCGCCGCGTCGATGGCGACGAACGGCACGGCCGCATTCCGGCCCTGCGCCTTGGCCGCGCGTCGCTCGCCGGACCGCCGCTGTGCGGCAAGATCGTCGAGCTTCTTCATCAGATAGTCCTCGAACTCGACGAAGTTGCCGACCTGGCAATCGCTGATGCCCTTGAGAAAGGCGGCATGACCGGATTCCAGATCGTCGATGTCGAAGCTCGCCGACCGCCATATGAATGTCGGCTTGGCCGCCTGCTTGGCTATTTCATACTGGGCGCGAACGAGGCGCAGATCGGATTCAGGCACGGATTTGCCCGGGC
>CALRXG020000153.1:0-13489 GCA_943372075.1 Bordetella parapertussis
GAGGCGCAAGGCCGCGACGTGCCGCGCTCGCGCGTGCTCAAGGACGATGCGGTCGGCGATATCGCCACCCACGCGCCGACCTCACTGGAGAAGTTAGGTAATCTGCGTTCGCTGCCGAAGGGTTTCGAACGCTCGAAATGGGGCGCCGACATCATCGCCGCGGTGCAGCGCGGGCTGGCGCGTGATCAGGCGACACTGCCCAAGCTGGAAAAGCCGCGCAACAATTCCAACGGTGCGGCGACCGTCGAGCTGCTGAAGGTGCTGCTGCGCATGACCTCGGAACGGCACGGCGTCGCCAGCAAGGTGATCGCGACCGTTGACGATCTCGAGCAGATCGCGGCCAGCGATCAGGCCGAGGTCGGCGCCTTGCACGGCTGGCGGCGTGAATTGTTCGGCGAGGCGGCGCTCAAGCTCAAGCATGGCCAGGTCGCGCTCGCGATCGACAAAGGCCGCGTAGTGCGGGTGGACCGGGGTTAGCTCAGCAGGTTCCGGCCACCGCAAATGCCTGCGCCGGAGTTCGACCGACACAGGTTGAAGTTGCATCACACGAAACCGCCGCGCTTGCTAACGCGTGATTTTCGTGTTGCAATCGCTTCACAATCGGATCGCGGCCGTTCGACTGTGCGATTTGCGACGTTGCTATCCAAAGCTTCGACGTACAAGGCTTCGGTGAACAAGGCTTCGAGAGGCGAAACTTCGGACTTGAAGACTTTGGATCTGAAGACCCGGAAACTGAACAGACAGCGCAAAGCCCGATCGTGGCGTGGCACGTGGAAAACGTGGCCGCGTCTTTTTTATGTCTAGACTGGGAGAGCGACGATGCCGAAGGGTACCGTCAAATGGTTCAACCCGACAAAGGGTTACGGGTTCATCAAGCCGGCCGTCGGCGATAAGGACGTGTTCGTCCACATCTCGGCGGTCGAGCGCGCGGGGCTCTCGACGCTCAACGAGAACCAGACCGTCGAATACGATCTGGTCGAGAACCGCGGCAAGGCGTCGGCAGAGAACCTCAAGGTTCACTGATCGGCGCTAGCGACGGAAGCCGTCCTGATGCCTTCCCCGGTGCCTCCGGGGACTAGTCCGGCGCAAGCGCGCCTTCACCCGCCGGCGCGATCAGCGTGCGATCGGTCGCCGCGCTGCCGTGCGTCTTGCAGCGGTCGCCGTCGAGCTGGAGCCGACCGGTCGCCAGGAGCCGCAACGCTTCCGGATAGATGCGATGCTCGATTCTGATCACGCGCGCGGCGAGCGTCTCGGCCGTGTCATCGTCGGCAACGGTCACGGCGCCCTGCATCACGATTGGCCCGGCGTCGGTCTCCGGGATGACGAAATGCACCGTGGCTCCGGACAGCTTGACCCCCGCGCGCAAGGCCTGGCCGTGCGGATCGAGGCCGGGGAAACAGGGCAGCAGCGAGGGATGGATGTTGAGCATCCGCCCGTACCAGCGCCGGGCGAAGTCCGCGGTGAACAGCCGCATGAAGCCGCCGAGGCAGATCAGTTCGACCTTGTTGTCGTCAAGCGCCTTCTGCAGCGCCACCTCAAACCCGGCGCGATCCTTGCCGAACGGTTTGCTCGGGATCACGACGGTCGGAACGCCATGCACCGCGGCCTTCTCCAGCCCGGGCGCATCGGCGCGGTTGGAGATCACGACGGCGATTTCGGCCGGATAGTCCGCGGCCTTGGCGGCCTCGATCAGCGCGGCCAGGTTGGAGCCGCGGCCGGAAATGAGAATGGCGACCCGGCGCTTCATCGCGAGAGGTCGAGATGGCCGTTATAGACCACGCGATGCTCGCCCTGATGTTCCCCCTGGGCTTCGATCACCTCGCCGAGCAACGTCACGGTCTCGCCGCCGGCGGTGAAGGCCTCGGTCACCGCATCGACCGCATCGGGTCTGACGATCGCGATCATGCCGATGCCGCAGTTGAAGGTGCGCAGCAGCTCGAGCTCGGCGATGCCGCCCTGCTCCGCCAGCCATTTGAACACCGGCAGCACCGGCAGCCGCGCCAGGTCGATGCCGACGCCGAGATGCTTCGGCAGCACGCGCGGAATGTTGTCGGTGAAGCCGCCGCCGGTGATGTGGGCAAGCCCTTTGACCGCGCCGGTGTCGCGGATCGCGCGCAGGCAGGACTTCACATAGAGCCTGGTCGGCGTCAGCAGCGCCGCGCCGAGCGTCATGACCGGCGCGAACGGTGCCGGCGCGTCATAGGCAACGCCGGACAGCTCGACGAGCTTGCGCACCAGCGAATACCCGTTGGAGTGCACCCCCGAGGACGCAAGGCCGATCACGGCGTCGCCCGCGGCGATGTCCCCCGTCGGCAGCAGGGTGCCGCGCTCGGCCGCGCCGACCGCAAAGCCGCCGAGGTCGTAATCGCCATCCTTGTACAGGCCGGGCATCTCGGCGGTCTCGCCGCCGATCAGCGCACAGCCGGATTCGCGGCAACCCTCGGCGATACCCGCCACGATCTGCGCGGTGGCCTCCGGGTGCAGCTTGCCGCAGGCGAAATAGTCCAGGAAGAACAGCGGCTCCGCGCCCTGCACGACGAGATCGTTGACCGACATCGCGACCAGGTCGATGCCGATGCCGCTGTGGATTCCGGTCTCGATCGCGATCTTCAGCTTGGTGCCGACGCCGTCGGTCGCCGCCACCAGAATCGGATCCTTGAAGCCCGCGGCCTTGAGGTCGAACAGTCCGCCGAAGCCGCCGATCTCGGCGTCAGCGCCCGGCCGCGCGGTGGCGCGCACCATCGGCTTGATCAGATCGACGAGACGATTGCCGGCATCGATATCGACGCCCGAATCCGCGTAAGTGAGCCCGTTTTTGCGCTCGGTCATGCCCAATTCCAGATGATCAGGGGCTGGTTACGAGGAATTCCGCCCCCGCGCAATGGCTCGCGGCCAGCGCGCCGCGATACTATGTAGATAACACCCGGCCGCCGCGCAAAAGAGCCGGATATCGAGTAGAATCAGGCTTCTAGCCGGGAAGCGATCCAAAGTTGAGCATTCCGAATATCATTACCCTCGGCCGCATCATCCTGGTGCCGGTGATCGTCTGGGCCATCGTGTCGAGCCAGATGGAGATCGCCTTCGCGATCTTCGTGATCGCCGGCGTCTCCGACGCCGTCGACGGCTTCCTCGCCAAGCGCTTCAACATGACGAGCGAACTCGGCGCCCTGCTCGACCCGCTCGCCGACAAGGCGCTGCTGGTGTCGATCTATGTCGCGCTCGGGATCTGGGGCGCGGTGCCGCGCTGGATCGTGATTCTCGTGGTGTCGCGCGACATCATGATCGTCTCCGCCGTGATTGTGTCATGGTTGTTCGACAAGCCGGTCGAGATGAAGCCGTTGATGGTGTCGAAACTGAACACGGTGGCACAGGTCGGCTTCGCGGCGCTGGTGCTGGCCTCGCTCGGTTTCGGCTTCCAGCCGCATCCCTATGACCTGATCCTGATGGGCCTGGTCACGATCTTTACTTTGGGTTCGGTGTCCCTCTATCTCGTGGAGTGGGTGCGGCACATGAGCACGATCGAGGCTCGGTAGAACATGATCCGGCGAGTGGAAGCTGGTTTTGCCGCGACAAACGCAAGGCGTTTGCGCCGGGATCATGCTAAAATGAAGTGGTTTGGAGACTTGCGTGGCCGGAAGCGTTCAACCTCGTCAATTGGCCTTGGCCTTGCCGCACGAGGAGAAGCTGACCCGCGACGATTTCCTCGCGGGGCCCGCCAATGAAGCCGCACTCGCACTGATCGATCGCTGGCCCGACTGGCCGAACCGAATCATGCTGCTGGTCGGGCCTGACGGCGCCGGCAAAAGCCACCTCGCCGCGATCTGGGCCGAGAGCGCGGGGGCGCGCGCGACCGCCGCGCATGCCCTGACCGCCGACGCGGTGCCGACGGCGCTGGCGACCGGGGCGCTGGTGGTCGAGGACCTGAGGCCAGGCGATTTCGACGAGCGCGCAATGTTTCATCTGATGAATCTCGCACGCCAGGACGATGCCTTCGTGCTGATCACGGCGCGCATCCCGCCATCGGCGTTCGAGGTCGAATTGCGCGATTTGCGGTCGCGGCTGCGCGCGGTGCCGACGGTGACGTTGCTGCCGCCCGACGACCAGCTGTTCCGCGGCCTGATCGTCAAGTTCTGCGCCGACCGCCAGATGAGCGTGGACGAACCGCTGGTCAGCTACCTCTGCAACCGGATCGAGCGGTCCTATACCGCCGTCCGCAAGGCGGTCGAGTTGCTCGATACCGAGGCACTGCGGCTCGGCCGGCCGGTCACACGGGCGTTGGCGGCCGAACTATTGCGCGATGCCTGAGCCGTGCCGCGGCTTGACGGCGCAGGCTGGCGGAACATCAATGTCATCGAAACGTCATCGCAATATCACATGGTCGGCGCGGCCTTCGGCTAGACCGCTCCGGCCCCTGCCCCGAATTGGACCAGCACTTGATGGACTCGGCACAAGCACCTGAAATCAAAGAGAAAGAGGCGGAGCTCCCGCCCGTCCCCGCGATCGCCACCAGCCCCGAGCGATTCATCAACCGGGAGCTCTCCTGGCTGCATTTCAATCGCCGGGTGCTCGAGGAATCGGTCAACACCGGCCATCCGGTGCTGGAGCGGGTCCGCTTCCTGTCGATTTCGGCGAACAATCTCGACGAATTCTTCATGGTCCGTGTCGCCGGCATCAAGGCGCAGGTCCGCGAGGGCATTGCCGAGCGCAGCCCGGACGGCCTGCTGCCGGCCGAGCAGCTCGTGATGATCAACAAGACCGTGTCGCAGCTCGCCTCCGACCAGCAGGCGATCTGGAGCGACCTGCGGGATATTCTCTCCAAGGTCGGCATCCAGCTGGTCGACGGGCGCGACGTCACCAAGTCCGAGCGCGCCTGGATCGAGGATCACTTCCTCCACAACATCTTCCCGCTGCTGACGCCGCTGGCGATCGACCCCGCGCATCCGTTCCCGTTCATCCCGAACCTCGGCTTCACGGTGGCGCTGCAATTGTCGCGGATCTCCGACGGCAAGGCGATGAATGCGCTGATCCGCATGCCGGGCAAGATCGACCGCTTCATCCGCATTCCCTCCAGCAAGGAAGGCGCGCCGGCGCGGCTGATCACGCTCGAGCAGGCCACTGGCCTGTTCATCGGCCGCCTGTTCCCCGGCTACACCGTCAAGGGTCAGGGCGCGTTCCGCATCATCAGGGACTCCGAACTCGAAATCGAGGAAGAGGCGGAAGACCTCGTTCGCCTGTTCGAGACCGCGCTGAAGCGCCGCAGGCGTGGATCGGTGATCCGGCTCGAGATCGAGGCCACGATGCCCGAAGAGCTGCGCGTCTTCGTGCAACACGCACTGTCGGCGGCGGACGACGAAGTGATCCTGGTCGACGGCGTGCTCGCAATGAACGAGCTGTCACAGCTCACCCGCCTCAATCGCCCCGACCTCGAATTCCCGCCCTATGTGCCGCGCCATCCCGAGCGCGTGCGCGACCATGGCGGCGATATCTTCGCTGCGATCAGGCAGAAGGACCTGGTGGTCCATCACCCTTACGAATCGTTCGACGTCGTAGTCCAGTTCCTGCAACAGGCGGCGCGCGATCCCGACGTGGTCGCGATCAAGCAGACGCTCTATCGCACCTCGAACAACTCGCCGATCGTGCGCGCGCTGGCCGAAGCCGCCGAAGCCGGCAAGTCGGTCACCGCGCTGATCGAACTGAAGGCGCGTTTCGACGAGGAAGCCAATATCCGCTGGGCCCGCGACCTCGAGCGCGCCGGCGTGCAGGTGGTTTACGGCTTCATCGAATTGAAGACACACGCCAAGCTGTCGATGGTGGTGCGCCGCGAGGGCGGCAATCTCACGACCTACATCCACACCGGCACCGGCAACTACCATCCGGTCACGGCGCGCATCTACACCGACCTCTCCTACTTCACCTCGGATCAGATCATCGGCCGGGACGTCGCCCGCGTCTTCAACTACATCACCGGCTATGCCGAGCCGAGCGACATCGAGAAGATGGCGGTGTCGCCGCTGACGCTACGCAAGCGGATCATCGAGCACATCCATGGCGAGATCGCCCACGCCAAGCACGGCCGGCCGGGCGCGGTGTGGATGAAGATGAATGCGCTGGTCGACCCCGATATCATCGACGCGCTGTATCAGGCATCGCAGGCCGGCGTCTCGGTCGAGCTCGTGGTGCGCGGCATCTGCTGCCTGCGGCCCGGACTGACGGGATTGTCGGAGAACATCCGCGTCAAATCGGTGATCGGCCGGTTCCTGGAACATGGCCGAATCTATTGCTTCGGCATGGGCCAGGGCCTGCCGAGCACAAAAGCTGCTGTGTATATCTCGTCCGCCGATATGATGCCGCGCAACCTCGACCGCCGCGTCGAGGTTCTCTGCCCGTTGCAAAATCCCACGGTGCATCAGCAGGTTCTCGAACAGATCATGGTCGCGAACCTGAAGGACAATGAGCAGAGCTGGCAATTGTTGCCGGATGGGTCGTCAACGCGTATGAAGGCCGCGAAAGGCGAAGAGCCGTTCAATCTGCATGACTATTTTATGACAAATCCGAGTCTGTCCGGCCGTGGTAAGTCTCTCAAGGAATCTTCACCGCGCCGTCTCACGCGTCGCAACGAGCGTCAGCAGCCATCGTCTTAAGGGGGCCTACCGGTGAAGCGGCCGCGGAAGCGCGCTTCCAGCGTCGCTGTGATCGATATCGGCTCGAACTCGGTTCGCCTCGTGGTCTACGAGGCGATGGCGCGCAGCCTCGTCACCATCTTCAACGAGAAGGCGCTGTGTGGGCTCGGGCGCGAGGTGCAGAGCACCGGCCTGCTCGCCACCGATGCCGTCAACAAGGCGCTCACCGCGCTACGTCGTTTCCGCGCGTTGTGCAGGATCCAGCAGGTCGGTCGCGTCTACGCGATCGCCACCGCGGCCTGCCGCGACGCCAAGAACGGCCCGGACTTCATCGCGCAGGCCGAACGGATCTGCGGCGCCAAGATCGAGATTCTCACCGGCCCGCGTGAAGCGAAGCTGTCCGCGCTCGGCGTCGTCTCGGGCATACACAATCCGAACGGCATCGTCGGCGATCTCGGCGGCGGCTCGCTCGAACTGATCGACGTCAAGGGCAATCGCGTGCGCAGCGGCGTCACGCTGCCGCTCGGCAGCCTCGCGCTGCAGGACCTCTCGAACAAGTCGCTCAAGCGCGCCGAACGCATCGTCAAGAACGAGCTGCTCGGCGTCGCTCAGCTCAAGACCGGCCGCGGCCGCACCTTCTATGCGGTCGGCGGAACCTGGCGCGCGCTGGCACGGATCCACATCATCCAGAGCGGCTACCCGCTCAAGGTGATGCACGGCTATTCCATTCCGGCCGTCGACGCGCTCGACTTTGCGCAGCGGCTGCGACGGCTGGCGGCCACCAACATGCTCGCCAACATCGAATCGATCGCCGACGCGCGGCGGCCGCTGTTGGCCTACGCCGCGCTGGTGCTCGAATACATCATCCGCGTGGCGCAGCCGAAGACCATCGTGTTCTCGACCTTCGGCGTGCGCGAAGGCCTGCTCTACGAGATGCTGCCGCCGGGCGAGCGCGCCAAGGACGGGCTGGTCTGCGCCGCGCAAAATCTCAACGAATTGCTGTCGCGCTCCGCCCGCCACGCCCAGGAGCTCACCGCCTGGACCGACCGCCTGGTGCGCGTCGTCAGGCTGCGCGAGACCGAGGAAGACCGCAGGCTGCGCCACGTCGCCTGCCTGCTCTCCGATATTGGCTGGCGGGTGCATCCCGATCATCGCGGCGAGGAAACCCTAAGCCTGATCATGAACGGCAATTTCGGCTCGATCACGCATCAGGGCCGCGCCTTCGTCGCGCTGTCGGTGTTTTATCGCTACGCCGGCCTCAGCGAGGAGAACGAACCGCCGCCGCAAATCCGCGCGCTGGTGACGCCGGCAATGGACGAGCGCGCACGTGTGCTGGGCGCCGCGTTCCGCGTCGCGCATCTGATCACGGCGGCGCGCACCGGCGTGCTGCCATTGACCCATTTCCGCACCCAGGGCCGCAAGCTGATGCTGGTGTTCGAGCATCGCATGGTGGATCTGGTCGCTGACCGGGTCGGCAGCCGCTTCAGGCAATTGGCGCGGCTGGTCGGACGCGTCGGCTCGATCGTGCGGCGCTGAGGCTCTTTTTCAACGCGCTTTCTTGACGTCAACCGGCGTCCGCTCCGCGCGAAAACGCCTCCCGTTCACGCCGCCTTGGCGGCGTGCTTGGCCTTGCGGAGCGCGTGACGGCGCCAGATCGATCCCACGGCCAGCACCACCACGATGCCGAGCACCGCCAGCGAAATCTCGCCACCGCTGCCGCCATGGGCGAATTGCGGCGACATTCCGATCGACGTCAGCCAGGAATCGAGCTTGGCGCCGAGCGGCCCGGCAAACAGCGCATCGAGCTTCGGATGCACAGCCGGATCGGTCGCGATGACGTCGCCGGCGATCCAGCCGAGCAGCGCGGCACCGGCCCAGACCAGGATCGGCAGCTTGGTGAGCAGCGCCATGATCAGCGCCGCGCCGGCCACGATCAAGGGAACGCTGATCGCAAGCCCGAGCACCAGCAGCGGCACGCTGCCATTGGCGGCGGCGGCGACCGCGATCACATTGTCGAGGCTCATCACGATGTCGGCGACCACGACGATCTGGACAGCGGCCCACAGATGCGAGGCCGCCTGCACGCCGTCCTCATCCTCCTGCTCCGGCACCAGGAGCTTGGCGGCGATCACGATCAGCGCCAGTCCCCCGACCAGCTTCAGGTAGGGAAGCTCCATCAGGCTGGCGACGATGCCGGTGAAGATGACGCGCAGCAGCACCGCCGCGGCGGCGCCGAGAATCATGCCCCACAGGCGCTGGCGCGGCGCCAGCCCGCGGCAGGCGAGCGCGATCACGAGCGCGTTGTCGCCCGACAGCAGGACGTTGATCCAGATGATCTTGCCGACGGCGACCCAGAAGGTCGGCGTCGCCATCTCGTTCTTGAACTCGGTGAAGAACGCGCCGATGTACGCCGGATCAAAGATCTGCCACAGCCAGTCCACAGCGAGTCCTATTCGGCCTTGCGGCCGCCCCTGGCGGCGGTCGTCCGCCGCTCCCCAGTTTCTTTCGGCACGGCCTCCATCGGAGACCGTGCCGTTGTCGATAATTCAGCGTTAGCCGACGATCTCGTTGCCGGCAAAGAACTGCGCGATCTCGATCACCGCGGTTTCCGGCGCATCCGAGCCGTGCACGGAGTTCTCGCCGATCGACTTCGCATAGAGCTTGCGGATGGTGCCCTCGGCCGCCTTCGACGGATCGGTCGCGCCCATCACGTCGCGATACTTCAGAATGGCGCCTTCGCCTTCCAGCACCTGCACCACCACAGGGCCCGAGGTCATGAAGTCGACCAGTTCGCCGAAGAACGGGCGCGCCTTGTGGACGGCATAGAAGGTCTCGGCCTGGCCGCGGGTCATCTGGATGCGCTTCTGCGCCACGACCCGCAGGCCCGCCTTCTCGATCACGGCGTTGACCGCGCCGGTCAGGTTGCGCTCGGTGGCATCGGGCTTGATGATCGAAAAGGTGCGTTCAATCGCCATGATTTCGTCCTTGTAAACGGTGGCTGGGAGTTGCGGGGGCTTATATCGGCGCGATGGGACAACGGCAAGCGACCCTGTGACGCGTTAGCCTTTAGTTTTGATGGATTTTCGCGACGAAAGCCGTGGTCCAGGAGGCATTCGACGGACGCCGGGCCGGCTGACTTACCGCGATTTCACCTAGGTGAACCCATTCTGTCAGCGCCGTGCCGCTGCCGTTCAGCTCTGGCCGCCTAGGCTCTGCATCGATCGGACGCCTTGCTGACCCATCCGCAAGCTTCACAGGACGTCTCGGGAAACGATGTCACCGCGGCGCGCCACGCGCGCCATAGCTCGAGGAGACGATCATGTTACGCAAACTCTCGCTTGCCGCAGTAGCTGCAATTTCGCTCGGTGCCGCCGCGCTCGCCCCGACCTCCGCTTCCGCCTGGGGTGGTTGGCACGGCGGCTGGCACGGTGGATGGCACCACGGTTGGTGGGGTGGCCCGCGTATCGTTGTCGGTGGCCCTGCCTACTACGGCGGCGGCTACGGGTATGGCTATGGCGGCGGCTGCTACGTGCGACGCGTCGTGCCGACCCCATGGGGCCCCCGTTGGCGCCTGGTCAACCGCTGCTACTGATCTGCCCACGACCTCCCCTGACTTGCTCAGCCCCGGCGTCCGCGCCGGGGCTTTTTTAGGCAATCGGGAACCTGTCCGGGTGATGCGCCTCACGACCTCACGGCGAGGTTGCGGCGGACCGGAAACCAAATTCGGGGGTCGCGACTTGTCATGGCGAGAATTGACTCGAACACGCGAGGTGGAACTCGCCGAAAGACGCACCATGACAATGACCCAGATCGACACCGATCCCGATCAGATGGATCACAAGACATGCCGTTACATCTGCGATGCCGTGGGTGAACGGCTTCAGCAAAACATGCGGCCTGAGCCCGCGCTTTCGTCCCGCCTGCAGCAGTTGCTCGACGAGATGCGTCGACGGGAAAACGATCGCCATTAGGTGTTATTGGGCTGCCGAGCAGCCCAAACGTACTTTCGAGATCGCCACCCGGACAGATTTTACAGGCAAACGGGTTGCGTTTGGCAGCGGGTCCGGTGACAACGCTGCATGCTTTCCATCACTGACATCTCGGTCCGGATCGCCGGACGGCTGTTGATCGATCACAGTTCTGTGCAAATCGTGCCCGGTGCACGCGTCGGATTTGTCGGCCGCAACGGCGTCGGCAAGTCGACGCTGTTTCATGCCATCCGAGGCGATCTCCCGACCGAGAGCGGCAGCATCGCGCTGCCGCCGCGCTGGCGGATCGGCAGCCTTGCGCAGGAAGCGCCCGACGGCCCCGAGAGCCTGATCAACGTGGTGCTGAAGGCCGATCTGGAGCGCGATGCGCTGCTGCGCGAGGCCGAGACCGCGCACGACCCGCACCGGATCGCCGAGATCCAGACCCGACTTGTCGACATCGACGCCCACTCCGCTCCCGCCCGGGCGGCTGCGATCCTCTCGGGCCTCGGCTTCTCGACATCAGACCAGGCGCGACCGTGCGCGGAATTCTCCGGCGGCTGGCGCATGCGCGTGGCGCTGGCGGCGACGCTGTTCTCCGCGCCCGATCTGCTGCTGCTGGACGAACCGACCAACTATCTCGATCTCGAAGGCACCTTGTGGCTGGAGAACCATCTCGCCAACTACCCGCGCACGGTGATCGTAATCAGCCACGATCGCGATCTGCTCGACACCTCGGTCGATCAGATCCTGCACCTCGATCGCGGCAAACTGACGCTCTACAAGGGTACCTATTCCTCGTTCGAAGAACAGCGCGCCGCTCGCGAATTGCTCGACGCCAAGCATGCCAAGCGTCAGGCCGATGAGCGCAAGCGCCTGCAGGACTTCGTCGACCGTTTCAAGGCCAAGGCCTCCAAGGCGCGGCAGGCGCAGTCGCGCGTCAAGATGCTGGAGCGGATGAAGCCGATCACCGCGCTGGTCACGCAGGACGTGCGCGAGATCTCGTTTCCGGCGCCCGAAAAGCTGCTGTCGCCGCCGATCATCGCCGTCGACGACGTCTCGGTCGGCTACGAGCCGGGCAAGCCGGTTCTCAATCGCGTAACGTTGCGCATCGATCCCGACGACCGCATCGCGCTGCTCGGCTCCAACGGCAACGGCAAGTCGACGCTGGTCAAGCTCCTGGCAAGCAAGCTCGCGCCGTTCGCGGGCAAGATCACGAAGGCCGACAAGCTGTCGGTCGGCTATTTCGCCCAGCACCAGGTCGACGAGCTCAACCTCGACGGTTCGCCTTATGATCACATCCGCAAGCTGATGCCCGATGCGCCCGAGAGCAAGGTGCGCGGCCGCGTCGGCGCGATCGGCTTTTCCGGCAAGGCCGGCGACACGCTGGTGAAAAGCCTGTCGGGCGGCGAGAAGGCACGGCTGTTGCTGGGGCTCGCGACGTTCTACGGCCCGAACATGATCATCCTCGACGAGCCGACCAACCATCTCGATATCGACAGCCGGGCCGCGCTGGCGGAGGCGATCAACGAGTTCCCCGGCGCCGTCATGATGGTCTCGCACGATCGCTATCTGATCGAGGCCTGCGCCGATCGGTTGTGGGTCGTGGCCAACCAGACCGTGACCTCCTATGACGGCGATCTCGACGAATATCGGCGAATGATCCTGTCGGCCAATGACGGCCGCCCGGCATCGCGCGAGCGCGTCAAGGAAGCCGCGAAGCCCGAGCGGATCCGCAACGAAAAGCGCATCTCGCCGCGGCAGCGGATCGCGCAGGCCGAGGCCGAGATCGAGCGCATCAACGGCATCATCTCCAAGATCGACACCGCGCTCGCGTTGCCCGATATCTTCACGCGCGACCCCAAGCAGGCCGCGCAGCTGACCAAGGCGCGCGCCGGCGCCGAAAGCGCCCTGCAACGCGCCGAGGAAGACTGGCTGGAAGCCAGCGCAGAGCTCGACGAGGCGGCGAACTAAGCCGCGCGCTAGCCAACGACACAGGATCTCCAGCTCCGCATCACTCCCATATCCTCACCTCGACGGGTGTCGGCGCAAACCCCGCCGCGGGATTGTCCGTCTGCGGGCAATTAGAGATGACGACGATGACGGGCATTTCCGCCACCAATGTCACATAGTCGCCCGGCTTCGACACGCTGTCGGCGATCTCGATCTTGCCGCTATCGTCAAACGGCACCCGCATGAAGAAGTTGATGTTCGAGACGATCTCGGACGGACCGAGCGCCCATCGGGCGAGCTCGGCGATGAAATTCGTCCTGCAGCTTTCGTGCTTCTCGACGCCGTACCTGACCTTGTCGATCTCGCAGCTACAGCATCCCGCCAGCGTATCGTGAAAACCGCAGGTATCCTCGACGACCGACATCATGACCTGCGCGTGGTCGGAATAGATCTTCGATCCCTTGGTGATGTAGAGCGACTTGTTGAGCTTGACGGTGTTCGGCAGGTTGATCCTGTCGAGCGGCATCGTCGCGCTGAAGCAGAGGAAATCGATCGCCTGCTGCCCCTTCAAATCGACCAGCGTCAGCTTCTGCCCGCGGTCGAGCCGGGCTGACCACCTGCCCTTCGCTTCGACCGTCTCCCGACGGACGATCGTCCTGCCGTCCAACTCGAACTTGCCCATTGCGCTTTCTCCCGGAAACGAACATGCCCGCGTCGGCCGCACACGCCAACTGGACGTCGCGGTCGAGCTGATCGTCGATTCAATTCCCGGAAAATAGTGATATGGTGATCTTCACATCAGGATTATTAGTGTATCGATGAAGACATCCAGCTCGGACCTGGCTTCCCTTGTCGTGTTTCATGCGGTCGTGAAGCATCGGTCGTTTCTGGGCGCGCAGGTTGCGCTAGGGCTCAGCCAATCCGCCGTGAGCTTCCACATCAAGGCGC
>CALRXG020000154.1:0-13470 GCA_943372075.1 Bordetella parapertussis
GCCTGGTGCAGGGTTCGCACATCGTGGTACCCAAGCTCTATGACCACGACCGCGCCTACATCTTCCAGAACGCCGACGGCCGCATCATCTTCGTCATTCCCTATCAGGGCGATTTTTCGCTGATCGGCACCACTGACCGCGACTATGACGGCGACCCAGCCAAGGTGAAGGCGACGCGGGAAGAGATCGAATATCTCTGCGCCTCCGCCAGCGAATATCTTGCCAAGCCGGTGAAGCCCGAGGATGTGGTCTGGGATTACTCCGGCGTGCGGCCGCTCTATGACGACGGCGCAAGCGAAGCCAAGGCCGCGACCCGCGACTATGTGTTCGAGCTCGATACGCCGGGCGGCGCGCCGCTGCTGTCGATCTATGGCGGCAAGATCACGACCTATCGCCGCCTCTCAGAAGAGGCGCTGGAGCGGCTCGCGCCTTATCTCAAGGGCGCGAAAGCGCAGGAGGGCTGGACCGGCAAGGCGCCGCTGCCCGGCGGCGACATGGATGTCTCCGCGGTCGCGGCGCTGACCGCAGAACTGGTTCGCACCTATCCGTTCCTCGCGCAGCCCCACGCCAACCGGCTCGCGCATGCCTACGGCACGCGCGCCCGTAAAGTCCTCGGCAATGCAGCGTTGGCCGAAGATCTCGGGCGCGCCTTCGGCGCCACCTTGACGGAGAGTGAAGTCCGGTACCTGATGGCGAATGAATGGGCCCGGACTGCGCAAGATGTCGTCTGGCGACGATCCAAGCTGGGCCTGCGGATGACGGCGGGTGAAATCGCCGCGCTCGACGAGTGGATGGCCGCCAACCGCGTGTCCGGTGAACGTCCCCTCCGCGAAGCGGGAGGACGGGCATGAGCGTCACACTGCAAAACGTCACGCGGACGGTGGATGGCGTTCCGACCATCCGCGACGTGTCGCTGACGCTGGAGCGCGGCACGCTCAGCGTGCTGCTCGGGCCGACGCTGTCGGGCAAGACCTCGATCATGCGGCTCCTGGCCGGCCTCGACAAGCCGACCACCGGCCGCGTGCTGGTCGACGGCAAGGACGTCACCGGTGCCGACGTGCGGCAGCGCTCGGTCGCGATGGTCTATCAGCAGTTCATCAACTATCCCTCGCTCACGGTCTACGAGAACATCGCCTCGCCGCTGCGGGTGCAGGGCAAGCCCAAGGCCGAGATCGAGAAGCGGGTGGCGGAAGCGGCCGCCCTGTTGCGGCTCGAGCCGTTTCTCAAGCGCACGCCGCTGCAACTCTCCGGCGGCCAGCAGCAGCGCACCGCGATTGCCCGCGCGCTGGTCAAGGGCGCCGACCTCGTGCTGCTCGACGAACCGCTTGCCAACCTCGACTACAAGCTGCGCGAGGAACTGCGCGCGGAGCTGCCGCGGATTTTCGAGGCCTCCGGCGCCATCTTCGTCTACGCCACCACCGAGCCGTCGGAGGCGCTGCTGCTCGGCGGCGACACCGTGTGCATGTGGGAAGGCCAGGCGCTGCAAACCGGCGCGACCCCGAAGGTCTACCGCCATCCCGACACGTTGCGCGTCGCGCAGGTGTTCTCCGATCCGCCGCTCAACATCATCGGCATCGAGAAGAAGGGCGACCGGGTGATCTATGCCGGCCGCGAGCAGGCGCCCGCGGCCGGGCTCTATGCCGGCCTGCCGGACGGCGCCTACCGGATCGGCTTCCGTGCCCACCAGCTCGATGTCGGCAACGTCGCGGTCGGCCGCCACAAATTCTCCGCGACCGTGACGGTGACCGAGATCACCGGCTCGGAAAGCTTCGTCCACGTCCATGTCCACGACTCCAACTGGGTCGCGGTGCTGCACGGCGTGCACGAATATGAACCCGGGCAGGTGCTCGACGCCGCGCTCGATCCCAACGACATCTTCGTGTTCGACGCGGCCGATCGTCTCGTCGCTTCACCCGCAACAAGTTTCTCGAAGTGAGGGAGATGCTTCATGGCCCGCATTGACCTCGTCGATCTCGCGCAGTCCTACAACGGCAATGACGCGCCGCTGGAATCCTTCGCGCTGAAGCCGGTCACCATGACCTGGCGGCAGGGCGGCGCCTATGCGCTGCTCGGTCCGTCCGGCTGCGGCAAGACCACGCTGCTCAATCTGATCTCCGGCATCGTGACGCCGTCGCGCGGACAGATCCTGTTCGACGGCAAGGACATCACGCCGCTGTCGACGCAGAAACGCAACATCGCGCAGGTGTTCCAGTTCCCGGTGATCTACGACACCATGACGGTGGGTGAGAACCTGGCGTTCCCGCTGAAGAACCGCGGCGTCGCCAGGGCCGAGGTCGATGCGCGGGTCAGGCAGATCGCCGATCTGCTCGATCTCACGCCGTACCTGAACCGCAAGGCGACGCGGCTCACCGCCGACGCCAAGCAGAAGATCTCGCTCGGCCGCGGCCTGGTGCGTTCCGATGTCGCCGCCGTGCTGTTCGACGAGCCGCTGACGGTGATCGATCCCGAGCTGAAGTGGCAATTGCGCTCCAAGCTGAAGGCACTGCATCGCGAGCTCGACCTCACGATGATCTACGTCACCCACGACCAGACCGAGGCGCTGACCTTCGCCGATACTGTGGTCGTCATGCATGACGGCCGCGTGGTGCAGAGCGGCACGCCGGCCGAATTGTTCGACAAGCCGGCGCACACCTTCGTCGGCTATTTCATCGGCTCGCCCGGCATGAACATCGTGCCCGCCGAGGTCAGTGGTCACGAGGCGCGGATCGACGGCCACGTCATCGGCCTGCGTCGCAACTACGGTGTCCTGCCTGCGGGCAAGAAGGTCGAGATCGGCGTGCGGCCGGAATTCGTCGATGTCGCGGCGCCGGCCTCGGGGCTGTTGTCGGCGAAGATCGAGCGGATCGACGATCTCGGCCGGATCCAGTTCGCCCGCGTTCGCGTCGGCAATACCAAGCTCGCGGCGCGCGTGCCGCCGGGCTTCTCGGTCTCCGGCGACACCGCCGGGCTGATCTTCAATCCCGCTTACGTTCACGTCTATGCCGACAGCCATTTGGTGGAAGGGGTCGCCTGATGGACAAGACGATCAACCAAAAAGCCTGGTTCCTGGTGCTGCCGGTGTTCCTGGTGGTCGCGTTCTCGGCGGTGCTGCCGCTGATGACGGTCGTGAACTATTCGATGCAGGACACCTTCGGCAACAACCAGTTCTTCTGGAACGGGGTCGGCTGGTTCAAGGAGCTGCTCGATCCATCGACCGATCTCGGCGGCCGCTTCCTGGCTTCGCTCGGCCGCAATTTGTTCTTCTCCGCGGTGATCCTGGCGATCGAGGTGCCGCTCGGCATCATCGTCGCGCTGTCGATGCCGCGCGAGGGCTGGAGCGTGGCGGCCTGCCTCGTCATCCTCGCACTGCCGCTGTTGATTCCGTGGAACGTGGTCGGCACCATCTGGCAGATTTTCGGCCGGCCCGATATCGGCCTGCTCGGCTATGTGCTGAACCATCTCGGCTTCAACTACAATTACGTCTCCAACGAGGTCGACGCCTGGGTCACCGTCATCGTGATGGATGTCTGGCACTGGACCAGCCTCGTCGCGCTGCTGTGCTATGCCGGCCTGAAGTCGATCCCCGACGCCTATTACCAGGCGGCGCAGATCGACGGCGCCTCGCGCTGGGCGGTGTTCAAGGCGATCCAGCTGCCGAAGATGAACCGCGTGCTGCTGATCGCGGTGCTGCTGCGCTTCATGGATAGCTTCATGATCTACACCGAGCCGTTCGTGGTCACCGGCGGCGGGCCCGGCAACTCGACGACCTTCGTCTCGATCGAGCTCGTCAAGATCGCGCTCGGCCAGTTCGACCTCGGCAAGGCGGCGGCGCTGTCGCTGGTCTACAATCTGATCATCCTGATCGTGTGCTGGGTGTTCTACACCGTGATGACCAATGCCGGCGCCGAGCGCCCGGTCAAGGAAGGAGCGGCGTGATGCATTCGATTCCCGGCCGCCGCCTGATCATGGCGCTGTTCCTGATCTTCCTGCTGTTGCCGATCTACTGGCTCGTCAACATGAGCTTCAAGACCAACGCCGAGATCGTCTCGACGATGACCTTGTGGCCGCACACGCCGACGCTGCAGCATTACCGGCGCATCTTCACCGACGAGAGCTGGTATTCGGGCTACATCAATTCGCTGGAGTATGTCGTCATCAACACCGTGATCTCGATCGCGGTGGCGCTGCCGGCGGCCTACGCGTTCTCGCGCTACCGCTTCCTCGGCGACAAGCACCTGTTCTTCTGGCTGCTGTCGAACCGCATGGCGCCGGCGGCGGTCTACGCGCTGCCGTTCTTCAACCTGTATTCGGCGATAGGGCTGTTCGATACGCCCTGGGCGGTGGCGCTCGCGCACTGCATCTTCAACGTGCCGCTGGCGGTGTGGATCCTCGAAGGCTTCGTCTCCGGCGTGCCGCGCGAGATCGACGAGACCGCGTTCCTCGACGGCTATTCGTTCCCGCGCTTCTTCATCAAGATCCTGGTGCCGCTGATCGCGAGCGGGATCGGCGTCGCCGCGTTCTTCTGCTTCATGTTCTCATGGGTCGAGCTTTTGCTGGCGCGCACGTTGACCTCGGTGCAGGCCAAGCCGATCGCGGCGATCATGACGCGCACGGTCTCGGCTGCCGGCATGGACTGGGGCCTGCTGGCCGCGGCCGGCGTGCTGACCATCATCCCCGGCGCGCTGGTGATCTGGTTTGTCCGCAACTACATCGCGCGCGGCTTCGCGCTCGGCCGGGTCTAGGAGGGCGCATGATCCCGAAAAGTGGAAGCCGGTTTTCGGACCGGATCATGCGCAAGGAGCAGGACCATGGATAGCATCGCATGGATGGCATGGACCTGGCCGACTGCGATCTTCTTCGTGTTGCTGGCCTGCACGCTCGGGACGATGACCTGGCTCGCCATCGCCTATCCCGAGGCTGAGCGGGTCGGCGTGCTGCGGATTCCGACCACGCGCGGCGATCGCCTGTTCGTCTCGCTGGTGCTGGCGGCGGTGATCCATTTGCTGTGGATCGGACTCGTCGGCACCGATCCGATTTTCACCCTGCCGATCGGGGAGGGCGTTGAGATTTCGAGCCTGTGGCTCGGAACGGTAATTTCGCTTCTTTCAGCCGTGGTGATCTTTCGCACCGTCTGAAGAACGCGAAAAAGAGCAGATCCGGGGTCTACCCGGGCCTGGATTTTAGTCGCTGCAACCGGAGGAATCACATGCGACAATTACGAATGACTAGAGAAAGACTTTTGACGATGACCAGCGCGGTCGCGCTGGCCGCAGCATCGATCACGCTTGTCGCGCCGGCCCGCGCCGACGAGGCGGCCGCGAAGAAGTGGATCGACAGCGAATTCCAACCGTCGACCCTCTCCAAGGACGACCAGATGAAGGAGATGCAGTGGTTCATCAAGGCCGCTGCCCCCTTCAAGGGCATGGAGATCAACGTCGTCTCCGAAACGCTGACCGTGCACGAATACGAATCCCGCACGCTCGCAAAGGCGTTCGAGGAGATCACCGGCATCAAGGTCAAGCACGACATCATCCAGGAAGGTGACGTCGTCGAGAAGATCCAGACCCAGATGCAGTCCGGCAAGAACGTTTATGACGGCTGGATCAACGACTCCGACTTCATCGGCACCCACTTCCGTTACGGCCAGGCGGTCGACCTGACGGAGTGGATGAAGGGCGAAGCCAAGGACGTCACCGATCCGATGCTCGACGTCGACGACTTCATCGGCAAGTCGTTCACCACGGCACCGAACGGTCACCTCTATCAGTTGCCCGACCAGCAGTTCGCGAACCTCTATTGGTTCCGCTACGACTGGTTCACCAACCCGGAATACAAGGCCAAGTTCAAGGCCAAGTATGGCTACGACCTGGGCGTGCCGGTGAACTGGTCGGCCTATGAAGACATCGCCGACTTCTTCACCAACGACGTCAAGGAGATCAACGGCGTCAAGGTCTACGGCCATATGGACTATGGCAAGAAGGACCCCTCGCTCGGCTGGCGTTTCACCGACGCCTGGCTGTCGATGGCCGGCAACGGCGACAAGGGTCTTCCGAACGGCCTGCCGGTCGACGAATGGGGCATCCGCATGGAAGGCTGTCGTCCGGTCGGCTCGTCCGTCGAGCGTGGCGGCGACGTCAACGGCCCGGCGGCGGTCTACTCGATCGTCAAGTATCTCGACTGGATGAAGAAGTATGCTCCGCCGCAGGCGCAGGGCATGACCTTCTCCGAGTCGGGCCCGGTGCCGTCGCAGGGCAACATCGCCCAGCAGATCTTCTGGTACACCGCCTTCACCGCCGACATGGTGAAGCCGGGCATCGCGGTGATGAACGCGGACGGTACGCCGAAGTGGCGTATGGCCCCGTCGCCGCACGGCGCGTACTGGAAGGACGGCATGAAGCTCGGCTACCAGGACGTGGGCTCGCTCACGCTCCTGAAGTCGACCCCGGTCGATCGCCGCAAGGCGGCCTGGCTCTATCAGCAGTTCATTGTCTCCAAGACGGTCAGCCTGAAGAAGAGCCATGTCGGTCTCACCTTCATTCGTGAATCCGACATCTGGGACAAGTCGTTCACCGAGCGTGCGCCGAAGCTCGGCGGCCTGATCGAGTTCTACCGTTCGCCCGCGCGCGTGCAGTGGACCCCGACCGGCAACAACGTGCCCGACTATCCGAAGCTGGCCCAGCTGTGGTGGCAGAACATCGGCGATGCTTCGTCCGGTGCGAAGACGCCGCAAGCCGCGATGGACGCGCTCGCCGCGGCCCAGGACTCGGTGATGGAACGTCTTGAGAAGTCCGGTGTGCAGGGTGCCTGCGGACCGAAGCTGAACAAGAAGGAAACCGCCGAGTACTGGTACAAGAAGGCCGAAAAGGACGGCACCATCGCTCCGCAGCGCAAGCTCGCGAACGAGAAGCCGAAGGGCGAGACGATCGACTACGACACGCTGATCAAGTCGTGGCCGGCCTCGCCGCCCAAGCGCGCCGAAGCGAAGTAAGCCGGCGTACCAGCCCACGCCATCCGCAAACCACAGAAGGCCGGGAGCAATCCCGGCCTTTTGCTTTGTCGAGGGCGGTGGAGGCCGGTTCGGGATTGTGCTCAAATGCGGCGATGAGGTCATCATGCGACCGCGCGTCGTCGCATCATGACCGGGGAGTTTCGCCATGCGCATGATTTTTCGCTGCGATCCAAGGCTTGCCGAGCATCTGCCGCGGCCATATCCGGCGCGCAGCGCCCTGCCGGACTGGCTGCGTGCGATGCCGGCGAAAGCGCATTCCGAGATCCACGACCGCGAGATCCGCACGGTCAAGCAATGCCCGCCGTTCGTCGATGCGATGGCCCATGGGGTCATGATCCCGCTGCCTTGCGACATCAGGGTCGAGCGCGGCGCCTTCGCTTGGGATTGGGAGATTCCGGAGCCCGCAACACAGGGCCATCCGCGCGCACCGCTCAGTTTTCATCCGGTCGCACAGTTTGCCGGCGCGCCGTTCGCCAACGGTCAGGCCGCGCTGAAGTTCAACAGCTTCTGGACCATCGAGCTCGAGCCGGGCTGGTCGCTGTTCGCGATGCATCCGGTCAACCGCGACGATCTGCCATTCCGCTCGATCTCGGGGCTCGTCGATGCCGACCGCTTTCACGACGGCGGGATCAATTTCCCGGCGCTGTGGACCCAGCCCGATTTTGCCGGCGTGCTGCCGAAGGGGACGCCGGTCGTGCAATGTTTCGCGGTGCCGCGCGAAGCGCCGGAGCTGGTGTTCGAGGCCTTCGACGACGCGCACCGCGAAGCCTATGCGAAGGTCGTGGGCGAGGTGCTGGCCGCGCCGAACGTCTATCGCAAGCATTTCCGCGCCAAGCGCGGCCGGCCAATGACCTGACGAGCGACTCGGGCGTGGTCTCATTCCTGATGACGGACTGTTCATAGTCTGCGAGTCCATGGCAGTCGAAATTGACCCAAGGCCGCAACTCGCGGGTGATGCATGACAGCCGCGATGCGGTCGGAACGGTGCATACTTCGAAGCTGAAGCAAGAATCATCGCTGAATACCAGACGTGGGCGTTGCTCGGTTGCTTCGCTAGCCTTTTCGGAGGGTGCTGCGATTGAAATCGCTATCGTGATCCTTCTAGGGTTGCGGTAAAGTCGATTGCGGCCACTCCGCGCGACGCTTAGCGCTCGTCGCGAGGGAAAGCCGCTGCTTCCGGATCATGTTCAAGCGCGCGGCGCAGCGCGCTCTCATCGAGCCACAGCCGGCCGTGCGGCGCCGAGGTCAACGCCATCGCGATCGATCCGAACAATTGCGGGCGCAAGGCATAGGCGCGCGCGAAGGCCTGCATTGCCGCATCGGGCTTGCCACTCTCCTGGAGCGCGATCCCGAGATTGAGCGCCGCCTCGGCATAGTCGGGCCTGATCTCGAGCGCCTTGCGATAGGCGGTCGCGGCGCCGTCATGGTCGCGCAGATCCTGCCGCGCCACGCCGAGATCGAACCACACCGAGGCCGGTGCCGTGCTCGCGGTGGCGCGCGCGAGCAGGCTCGCCGCGCCTGCGAGGTCACCATCCTCCCAGGCCATCCGGCCAAGCCGTGCATTGGCTTCCTGATGCTCGGGGATGGCCTTCCGGATCGTCTCCCAGGCCTCGCGCGCCTCTGCCTTGCGGCCGGCCAGCTCCAGCGTGCGCGCCTTCTCGACGAAGGCGTCGCGTTGCGGTTTCAGCGCGATGGCGCGGTCGAGATGCGCCAGCGCCGCATCGACCTCGCCGTCGGCACGGGCGAGGCGGGCGGCGAGCAGCCGCGCCGCGGCGTTGTCAGGGCGCCGCGCCAGGCTGGCCTCGACATGCCTGCGGGCCGGTGCGGTCTCGCCCTTGGCGAACAGCACGGCGGCCAGCAGATGGCTCAGCATCGGCTCGCCGGGTTGCCGCGCGAGGCCACGCTCGCAGAGCTCGATCGCCTCGCCGTGCCGGCCGGCGTTGAAGGCCGCGGTGGCGCGTCGAACGATATCCTCGGCGTTGTCCTTGCTCATTCCCGCGCGTGACCGTCTTCAAGTTGGCTCGATGCGGTCCATGCTATGCGGCGCGGATGATCATGACCAGCGCTTACCGTACCGCGGAGTGGCCTGCCGCCGCGCGCATCTGCATGTGCGCCTGGTGATGTGCCAGCGTCAGTTGCTGGCTGACATGCGACAGCTCGGTGGCGGCGGCTTCGGCGGCCTCGCCGGCGGGTCCGGCGACGCGGGCGAACATCTCGGCCTCATAGGTGCGAACCGCCTCGCGCCAATCCGGCGATCCCGCCAGATGCCGCGCCAGCTCCGCCGCATCCAGCATCGCCGCGTTGACGCCTTCACCGCCGAACGGCGACATCAGATGCGCGGCATCGCCGAGCAGGGTGATGCCCGGGCGGTTGTTCCAGTGATGGCCGACCGGCAGCGCGTGGATCGAGCGGAGGGCGAATTGGTCATTGCTGGCGCGGAACAGGTCGAGCACGGCATCGGCCCAACCGTCGAATTCGCCGAGCAAGGCGCTGCGCATCGCGGATGGCGAGCTGACGTCGAAGCGCCGCTCGGCCCATTCGACTGGCACACGGAAAATCGCATAGCCGCGCAGATGCGCCTTGCCGTTGCGCTGGACGATCAGGCTGCGTCCGGTGCTCTCGGCGCCCATCTTGCCGCTGCCGACCAGCTGCGAGAGGGCAGGGTGCTTCGTATCGACCTCGTCGATGCCGAACTCGATGAAGGTGAGCCCGCTATATTGCGGCTGATAGCGCGACACCAGCGGCCGCACCCGCGACCAAGCGCCGTCGGCCCCGATCACGAGATCGAACGGCCCTTCGCGTGCGCCGTCGAAGACGAGATCATAGCGGCCGTCATCACGCGGCAGGACCTCGCGCAGGCCACGGGCCCAGGCGACGGCATCCGGCGGCAGGGACTGCAGCAACAGGTCGCGGAGCGCCGTGCGGTCGACTTCGGGACGGTCGCCGGTCATGTCGTCATCCGCGAGCAGCAGCCGGCCATCGCCGGTGTAGAGCCTGCTGCCCTGGTCTTCGTAACGTGCGATGCGCAGGAAGCCGCCGGTCAGCCCGGCACGCGCCAGCGCCAGCTGGCCGCTGTCGGCATGCAGGTCGAGCGTGCCGCCCTGCGGCCGCTCGTTTGCCGAGCCTTCCCGCTCGAACAGGCTTGGCTCGATCCCGGCAAGGTGCAGCAGCCGGGCGAGCGTCAGGCCGCCGGGCCCGGCGCCGATAATAGCAATGCGAATCGAACTGGAACTCATGGACACCACGCTGACATCTGGTTACATAGGTAGCTATGTAGTATAAATAGGTACCTATGTAAACGGAGGGATTGTGACCGATTGGGATCTGTTCGATCGTCCCGCGCCGCTGGTCAACATGGCCTCGCGCAGCTTCCTGCGGCTCGGCGAGCGGCGGGTCAAGCCGCTCGGCTTCAGCATCGGCCAGTTGCCTGTGCTCTATCTGCTGCGTGACGGCAAGGCGATGTCACAGCGCGATCTCGCCCGGGCCGCGAAGGTCGAGCAGCCATCGATGGCGCAGATCCTGGCGCGGATGGAGCGCGACGGCCTGGTTCAGCGCACGCCGATGCCGGGCGACGGCCGCAGCCAATTGGTCTCGCTGACCAAGGCGGCGAGGGCGAAATTGCCGGGCGCGCGCAGGGCGCTCCATCGCAGCCAGGACCAGGCGCTGGCCGGCTTCAGCGCGGCCGAGGCCGCGACGTTGCTCGATCTGCTGCGGCGGCTGAACCGAAACCTCGATCGCATGGTCGCGGAAAGCGGCGAGGCTGTCGACGCGTAGGATGCCGGATATGCGGGCACACAGCGAAAAGGCCGGGAGCGATCCCGGCCTTTGTTGCTTCCGTCATTGCGAGCGAAGCGAAGCAATCCAACGTGCCGCAGGTACGAAGCGTGGATTGCTTCGTCGCCTCGCTCCTCGCAACGACGAGGCGGAGAGAGCGACGTCGGCGTTACTCCGCCGCTTCCGTCGCCTTCAGCGTCGGATAGTCGGTGTAGCCCTTGGCGCCGCCGCCGTAGAAGGTCGCCTTGTCCCACTCGTTGAGCGGCGCGCCGGTCTTGAGCCGCTCGGCCAGGTCGGGATTGGAGATGAACGGCTTGCCGAACGCGATCAGGTCGGCCGCACCTGCCTCCAGCACCTTCTCCGCCAGCGCGACGTCGTAGCCGTTGTTGGCGACATAGGCCTGCTTGAAGCGCTTGCGCAGCGAGGCGTAGTCGAACGGCGCGTTGTCGCGCGGTCCGCCGGTCGCGCCCTCGATGACGTGGATATAGGTCAGCTTCAGCGCATTGAGGTGATCGACGATGTAGTCGAACAGCGGTTGCGGATTGGCGTCGGAGACGTCGTTGGCTGGCGTCACCGGCGAGATGCGGATGCCGGTGCGCTCGGCGCCGGCCTCGGCGGCGACCACCTTGGAGACTTCCAGCATCAGCTTGGCGCGGTTCTCGATTCCGCCGCCATAAGCGTCGGTGCGCTTGTTGGTGCTGTCCCGGGCGAACTGGTCGAGCAGATAGCCGTTGGCGCCGTGGATCTCGACGCCGTCGAAGCCGGCCGCCAGCGCGTTCGCGGTACCGCGCTTGAAGTCCTCGATGATGCCGGGGATCTCGGACAGTTCGAGCGCGCGCGGCTCGGACACGTCGGCGAAGGTGCCGTTGACGAAGGTCTTGGTCTTGGCGCGGATCGCGCTCGGCGCCACCGGCGCGCCGCCGTTCGGCTGCAGCGAGGTGTGCGAGATACGGCCGACATGCCAGAGCTGGATGAAGATGCGGCCGCCGCGCTCATGCACGCGATCGGTGACCTTGCGCCAGGCCGCGACCTGCTCCTTCGAATAGATGCCGGGCGTGTCCTGATAGCCCTGGCCCTGCTGCGAGACCTGACTGGCTTCGGTGACCAGAAGGCCGGCCGAGGCGCGCTGGCCGTAATAGTCCACCGCGAGCGGGCTCGGCACCATGCCGGGCGGCACCGCGCGGTTGCGCGTCAGCGGCGCCATGACGAGGCGGTTCGGCAGCGTCAGTGCGCCAAGCTTGAAGGGCTCGAAGAGTTTGGTCGGTTGGCTCATGGGCAAAGGTTCCGGATGTGATGGATGCAGGAGACTTGTGCATTGTCGCGGTCAGCGCAATGGCCTGTCCATGCGCAGTTTGCAGGCTAGCCGCGCACGATTCCGCCCATGTGGCCGGCATCGAGGAACAGGGTGTGCGCGTTCACGTAGGAGGATTCATTCGAAATCAGGAACAGCGCGGTATAGGCGACCTCCCAGCCGGTGCCCTGGCGGCCGAAAGGCACTGTCAGGGCGCGATCCGATCGCCTGCGGCTGGCATCGCGGCCCATCGGCGTGTCCATGAAGCCGGGCGCGATCACGTTGCAGCGAATGCCCCTGTCCTCGCCGGCCCGCGCGATCGCCCGGCCCAGTGCGATCTGCGCCGCCTTGGAGGATTCATAGGCGGGATTGCGGCCGCCGGCGCGCTGGCTCGCCATCGACGAGATCAGGATGATCGCGCCGCCGGGCGCCATCAGCTCCAGCGCCTTCTGCGCGAACAGCATGTGGCTGCGCACGTTGACGGCATAGTCGCGGTCCCAGGCTTCCGCCGTCATCTTGGGCAGCGACAGGCCGGAGGAAATCCCGACATTCAGCGCCAGCCCGTCGAGCCCGCCGAGCTGTTTGGCGCTGCGTTCGACCGCGGGCGCGATCGCCGCGATGTCGGAGACATCGACCACGTCGGTGAAGGCCTTGCCGCCTTCGCCGGTGATCTGCGCGACGGTGTTGTCGGCGGCTTCCTTGTTGACGTCGAGGCAGGCGACCGCGGCACCCTCGCGCGCGAACAGCACGCTCATGGCGCGGCCGTTGCCGATCGGCGGCTCCGCGTCGACGGTGGTGCGCTGTCCCGCGCCGACCACGATGATGCGCCGGCCAGCGAGGCGGCCATGGTTCTTGGCAAGCCCGAGCGCTTCGGCATGCAACGAGGCGGAGGGATCGGTGGCTTTCGGTGCGTGGGTTGTGGTCGACATGAGCGTGCTCCCTGACGTCTTGTTGTTGTCAGGGAGCAGTAGCATGCCGGCGCGCGCGAGGCGACGTGTCGCGCCGAACCCTTCGAGGGCGGAAATCCCGCCGCGGGGAATATGACGTCAGCTGACGCCGAGGAAATCGCGCTTGCCGACCTCGACACCGCTGTGGCGCAGGATGTCGTGCGCGGTCACGGCGTGGAAATAGAAGTTCGGGAACGAGAACGCGCTGAGGAATTGCTGACCCTTCAAGGTCATGGTGCGCTCGGCGCCGATCGGGAAGGTGACGTCCTTGGCGTCCGCGCCGTCGAACTGCGCCGGCTTGAACGACTTCACATAGTCGATCGTCTTGGCCAGCCGCTGCTTCAGTTCGGCGAAGCTCTTCTCGGTGTCGGGAGTCGAGGGCACGTCGCTGTGCGTCAGCCGCGCGCAGCCCCTCGAGGCATGATCGCAGACCAGTTGAATCTGCTTGG
>CALRXG020000155.1:0-13470 GCA_943372075.1 Bordetella parapertussis
ACGACAATCTTGATGCGGTTGCAGAATCGTAGATGGGCAAAGCCACCTCATTCCAAAGTCATACGTCGTGCGGCAGTTCGCGGCTTGAACTCACCCTTATTCTCGGCACAATGACCGCACCCGCCACCTCGCAGGTTTGCAAAGCCGAACAAATAGATAGGGAAGAAACACGTGGGACAGATTGTAAAGACCACGGCTGCAATCGCGGCCCTGCTCTTGAGCACGCCGGCCTTTGCCGGTTGGGAGCCGAGCAAGCCGGTCGAAATCGTGGTCGCGGCCGGCGCCGGCGGCGCCTCCGACCAGATGGCGCGCATGATGCAGGCAGCGATCCAGAAGAACAACCTGATGAAGCAGCCGATGGTGGTGTCGCTGAAAGGCGGCGCGTCCGGCGCGGAAGCGCTGATGTACATGAAGTCGAGCGAGGGCGATCCCAACAAGGTGCTGATCGCCTATTCGCTGATCTACATGCTGCCGCTGTCGGCCAAGATTCCCTTCAACTGGCGCGACCTCACGCCGGTGTCGGTGATCGCGCTCGACCAGTTCGTGCTGTGGGACAACGCGAACGGTCCGAAGACCGTGAAGGAATTCATTGACGCTGCCAAGGCAGCCAGCGCGCCGTTCAAGATGGGCGGCACCGG
This sequence comes from Bordetella parapertussis, assembly GCA_943372075.1. Taxonomy (GTDB): domain Bacteria; phylum Pseudomonadota; class Alphaproteobacteria; order Rhizobiales; family Xanthobacteraceae; genus Bradyrhizobium. Next base: position 639 of record CALRXG020000155.1, read on the forward strand.
CTCCAAGCGCGAAGACCACGTGCTGACCGTGTTCATGGAACAGAAGACCGGCGCAAAATTCTCCTATCTGCCGTACAAGTCCGGCGGCGAGGCCGCGACCCAACTGGTCGGCGGCCACACCGAATCGAACGTCAACAATCCGAGCGAGAATCTGGAAGTCTGGCGTGCCGGACAGGTTCGCGCGCTGTGCGTATTCGACAAGGAGCGCATCTCCTACAAGACCAAGGTGACCGACACGCAGTCCTGGAACGACATCCCGACCTGCAAGGAAGAGGGGCTGGACGTGCAGTATCTGATGCTGCGCGCGATGTTCCTGCCGGGCAAGGTCACCCAGGAGCAGCAGGCGTTCTATGTCGACCTGTTCCAGAAGGTGACGCAGACGGCGGAATACAAGGACTACATGGAGAAGCAGGCGCTGAAGCCGATCTTCCTCACCGGCAAGGACATGATCGAGTTCCTTGAAGATGACGACAAGCAGAACGCCACATTGATGAAGGAAGCGGGGTTCGTCGCGAAGTAGCGCTCGTGGCTTTGTGTACCGTCCCGCAATGACCGGCCTGATTGCTTTACCTTCAGACCCGAAACGCCTTGCAAGGGGCTGCGACGCAGTGATTACTGCGCCGCAGTATGGCCGAACGTCCGGCAAGCCCGATCGGGCTGGGTCAACCCCTCCGGCGCCGTTGCGGGACCGTGAGGAGCGATCATGACCAAAGCCGTTCTCGGAATCATCGGCGGGTCCGGCATCTACGACCTGCCGGGCCTGGAAAACGTCCGCGAGGAGGCGATCGCGAGCCCCTGGGGCGAGCCGTCGGCGCCGCTGCGCCGCGGCGAGATGGCGGGGCTGCCGATCGTGTTCCTGCCGCGCCACGGCCAGGGACATGCTCTGTCGCCGTCCGACATCAACTACCGCGCCAATATCGACGTGCTGAAGCGGGCGGGGGTCACCGACCTGGTCGCGCTGTCCGCCTGCGGTTCGTTCAAGGAGGAACTGCCGCCGGGCACCTTCGTATTGGTCGATCAGTTCGTCGATCGCACCTACAAGCGCGAGAGCTCGTTCTTCGGCAAGGGCTGCGTCGCCCATGTGTCGATGGCACATCCGGTGTCGCCGTTGCTGGCGAAGCATCTCGCCGCCGCGGCCGAAGCCGCGGCCATCGCGTTGGCGCGTGGCGGAACGTACTTGTGCATGGAAGGGCCGCAATTCTCCTCGCTCGCCGAAAGCCTGACCTACAAGTCGCAGGGCTATTCGGTGATCGGCATGACCAACATGCCGGAGGCCAAGCTCGCCCGCGAGGCGGAGATCTGCTACGCCAGCGTGGCGATGGTCACCGATTTCGACTGCTGGCATCCGGCGCATGATGCGGTCACGGTGCAGGATATCATCCGCGTGCTGAATTCGAACGCCGAGAAGGCAAAGGCGCTGGTCGCGCGTCTGGCGCGGGACTTCCCGCGCGAGCACGAGCCGTGTCCGATCGGTTCGGATCGCGCGCTCGATACCGCGCTGATCACGGCCCCCGCGGCGCGTGATCCGCAGTTGCTCGCCAAGCTTGATGCAGTCGCCGGACGGGTACTACGGTCGTGAAGAAGGCTTCTAGGGAGCGCCCGACGCAGAGGGCGTAGGACATGAAAGTGGACGGACGCCATTTTCGCAGCATCTGGCTCGAGCCCGACGGCTGGTCGGTCGGTGCGATCGATCAGCGCCGGCTGCCGCATGAGTTCATCGTGGCAAGGATCACGACCGCTGACGAGGCCGGCGAGGCGATCAGCTCGATGCTGGTCCGCGGCGCACCGCTGATCGGTGCCACCGCCGCCTACGGCATGGCGCTCGCGATGCGGTCAGATGCCTCCGACGCGGCGCTCGAGCGGGCCGGCAAGATGCTGGCCGCCACCCGGCCGACCGCGATCAATCTGAAATGGGCAATTGATGAGATGCAGCGCGCACTCGCGCCGCTCGCCGCTTCAGCCCGCATGGCGGCGGCCTACGCCCGCGCCCGCGAGATCGCCGATGAGGATGTCGAGATCAACCACGAGATCGGCCGCCACGGGCTCGGCCTGATCGAGGCGATCGCCGCGACCAAGAAGCCGGGCGAGCCAGTCAATGTGCTCACGCATTGCAATGCCGGCTGGCTTGCAACCGTCGATTGGGGGACGGCGACATCGCCGATCTACCAGGCCCATGACCGCGGGATTGCGGTCCATGTCTGGGTCGACGAGACCCGGCCGCGCAATCAGGGCGCTTCGCTCACCGCCTGGGAACTCGGTCACCACGGCGTGCCGCACACCGTCATCCCTGACAACACCGGCGGCCATCTGATGCAGCATCGCATGGTGGATCTGGCGATCGTCGGCACCGATCGCGTCGCCGCCAATGGCGACGTCTGCAACAAGATCGGCACATATCTGAAGGCGCTCGCCGCGCACGACAACGGTGTGCCGTTCTATGTTGCGCTGCCGTCGCCGACCATCGACTTTCGGATCGATGATGGCATCAGGCAGATTCCGATCGAGCAACGCGCGGCCAGTGAAGTGACACATCTCACCGGGCGGACGGCGGATGGACGGATCGAGACCGTGCGCGTGGTTCCGGACGGCTCGTCGGTCGCCAATTTCGGCTTCGACGTCATGCCGGCGCGGCTGGTGACGGGGTTGATCACCGAGCGTGGCGTGCTCGCGGCGGATCGTGCTGCACTTGCGAGCGCGTTTCGCGAGCGCGCGGATGTTAGCTGAAGGCCGCATTGACGGTGCTTGCATCAGCGGGCTATCCCCATCGTTGCCTTCGCAACCCTGACCGTCCCATCCATGTCCAATACCGATCTTGAAATCGTCGCCGACGATCCGACCGCGCCCGAGGACGACTCGCCCGCGGTCGTCAGCACCGGCGCCGTCGACGTCGTCACCTCACTGCTCCTGCTGGCGCTCGCATTGGTGCTCGGGTGGGACAATTGGCGCACCGGCGCATCGTGGGATTCGACCGGGCCTCAGCCGGGCTATTTTCCGTTCTATCTCTCGGTGATCCTCGGCGCCGCCAGCCTCTATGGCCTGGGCGTCGCCTTCGTCTCGCGCCGCGAGGCCGCGCAGACCTTCGTCACCCGCGCGCAGCTTCGCCGGGTGATGGCGGTGTTCGTACCGACATTCCTGTTCTGCCTCGCCACGCAATATCTCGGGCTCTATGTCGCGAGCTTCCTCCTGATCGCCGGCTTCATGCGCATCGTCGGCAAGATCGCGCTGTGGAAATCGCTGCTCACCGCCTTCATCTTCACCGCCGTGATGTTCGTGACCTTCGACATCGCATTCGACGTCATCATGCCGAAGGGGCCGCTCGAAGCGGCCTTCGGCTACTGAGCGACCGACAGGATCTCGCGACATGGAAGCCTTCGGTCTCCTGCTGCACGGCTTTGCCGTCCTGCTGACCTGGAAGACGATGCTGCTGATGATGGTGGGCCTCGTGCTCGGCATCTTCGTCGGCGTGCTGCCCGGGCTCGGTGGTCCCAACGGCGTCGCGATCCTGTTGCCGCTGACCTTCACGATGGATCCGACGTCCGCCATCGTGATGCTGTCCTGCATCTATTGGGGCGCGCTGTTCGGCGGCGCCATCACCTCGATCCTGTTCAACATCCCCGGCGAGGCCTGGTCGGTTGCGACCACGTTCGACGGCTATCCGATGGCGCAACAGGGCAAGGCGGCCGAGGCGCTGACCGCGGCGTTCACCTCGTCGTTCATCGGTTCGCTGGTCGCTGTGCTGTTGATCACCTTCCTGGCGCCGATGATCTCGTCGTTCGCGCTGAAGTTCGGCCCGCCGGAGTTCTTCGCCGTCTACCTCCTGACCTTCTGCTCTTTCGTCGGGCTCGGCCGCGAAGCCAAGCACAAGACGCTCATCTCCATGGCGCTCGGCCTGTTGATCGCTGGCATCGGCATGGACACGGTGTCCGGCAATCTGCGCATGACCTTTGGCTCGCCCGATCTTCTGCGCGGCATCAACTTCCTCGTCGCCGTGATCGGCCTGTTCGGTATCAGCGAGATCCTGCTCACGATGGAGGAACGCTTGGCGCTGCGCGGGCATGCCGCGGGCATCTCGCTGCGTGTCGTATTGTCGGTATGGAAGGACTTGCCGAAATATTGGGTGACGCTGCTGCGCTCGTCGGTGATCGGCTGCTGGCTCGGGATCACGCCGGGCGGTGCCATCGCCGCCTCCTTCATGGGCTACAACCTCGCCAAGCGCTTCTCCAAGGATCAGGAGAGCTTTGGCAAGGGCCGCATCGAGGGCGTGTTCGCGCCGGAGACCGCGGCCCATGCCTCGGGCACTTCGGCGCTGCTGCCGATGCTCGCGCTCGGCATTCCAGGCTCGGGGACCGCGGCGATCCTGCTCGGCGGCCTGATGGTGTGGGGCCTCAATCCCGGACCGCTGCTGTTCGTCGAGCACAAGGATTTCGTCTGGGGCCTGATCGCCTCGATGTATCTCGGCAATGTCGTCGGCCTCGTGCTGGTGCTGACCACCGTGCCGATCTTCGCCTCGATCCTGCGGGTGCCGTTCGCGGCCGTCGCGCCGATGATCGTGGTGTCCTGCGCGATCGGCGCCTATGCGATCCAGAATGCGATGTTCGACATCTGGCTGATGTTGGGCTTCGGCGTGGTCGGCTATGTCTTCAAGAAGATCGGCATCCCGCTGGCGCCATTCACGCTCGCCTTGGTGCTCGGCAGCCGCGCCGAGGACGCGTTCCGGCTCTCGATGATCGGGTCCGGTGGCGACATGACGGTGTTCTGGTCGAACGGCCTGGTCGGCACCATCACGACGCTGGCGATCGTGCTGCTGTTCTGGCCGGTGATCGACAAGGCGATCACGGGCCTTGGACGCATGGTGCGCCCGGCGCGGGCATAGCCGCGGTTCGGGCCCAGACGAGTCTCGAATCGATAGACTGGTAGTTTGATACCCTCAAACCACCTTGCGTTGCCGGAGCTCGGCGATCTCGTCGCTGCCGAAGCCGAACTCGGCCAGAACTTCCTCGGTCTGCTCGCCGAATTCCGGCGGCCGCGCCGCCATCTTGCTTGGCGTCCGCGACAGCGTCACCGGCTGACTGACCAGCTGGATGTGCCGGTTCTCGTCATTGGGCACGTGCTGGGCCATGCCGAGATGCTTGACCTGGGCATCCTCGAACATCTGGTCGATCGAGTAGATCGGCCCGCACGGCACGCCGGCGGCGTTGAGCTCCTGCACCCAGGTCTCGGTCGATTTCTTCTCGGTCAGCGCGTTGATCCGCGCATTCAGCGCGTCGCGGTTCTTCGAGCGCGCCGGCGCGGTGGCGTAGTCGAGGTCGGTGACCAGGTCGGGCGCGCCGATCGCCTGGGCACAGCGCTCCCAGATCCGTCCGCCTGTCGTGGCGATGTTGATGTAGCCGTCGGAGGTCTTGAACACGCCGGTCGGGATCGAGGTCGGATGGTTGTTGCCGGCCTGCTTGGCGACTTCCTTTTCCATCAGCCAGCGCGCCGCCTGGAAATCCAGCATGAAGATCTGCGCCTGCAGCAGCGAGGTCTGCACCCACTGGCCCTGGCCGGAGACGTCGCGCTCGAGCAGCGCGGTGAGGATGCCGATCGCGCAGAACAGCCCCGCGGTCAGGTCCGCCACGGGGATGCCGACCCGCATCGGTCCTTCGCCGGGTGCGCCGGTCACCGACATCAGGCCGCCCATGCCCTGCGCGATCTGATCGAAGCCCGGGCGCTTGTGATAGGGCCCGTCCTGGCCGAACCCGGAGATGCTGCCATAGACGATCTTCGGATTGATCTGGCGGATGCTCTCATAGTCGATGCCGAGCTTGGCCTTGACGTCCGGCCGGAAGTTTTCGACCACGACGTCGGCCTGTTCGGCCAGCCGCTTGAACACTTCAAGCCCCTTGGGGTCTTTCAGGTTCAGCGTCATGGCCCGCTTGTTGCGGTGCAGGTTCTGGAAGTCCGACCCGCCACGGGGGCCGCCCGGCTGCTCGCCGCCGCCGTCCTCCAGCAGCGCATCGATCTTGATGACGTTGGCGCCCCAGTCGGCGAGCTGGCGCACGCAGGTCGGCCCCGACCGGACCCGGGTCAGATCCAGCACGGTGAAACGGGACAGGGCTTGGGATGCGCGGGGGAAGGGCATTGAGACACCTCTTGCTTGGCGGGCCGCTGTGGGGCTTCGGCCACTCTGCCTTAGACAATTTGGCAGGTCTTTCCAACTGTTACCGGGGCAACGAGGCGAACCGGAAACAAACAGTCATGGTTCCCTGCGAGATCGGCCACCGTTTTTGTGTGATTTGCGCCTGACCCACGCCTGCTCGTCGGTCCGCGCCGCCCGCCAACCCTCGACAATCACCCTGCCGGCTGCTAGCCGGTCCCCGTGCCGGCGGGGTTTGCCTTATGCAAGAGGCACTTGAGGCTTATCGAGGCGATGGACCAAAAGCGGGCATGGCGGTGAAGAAGGGTCCATCCCATCTGCTCGGCAACTCGGCGTGGAACGCGACCGCCTTCGCGGTCGCGGTGCTGCTCAATCTCGCAATCCTGCCATTCGTGATTTTCCGCCTTGGCCTCGCTGCCTTCGGTGTCGCGGGCCTTGTCACGGCCTGCGTCGCCCCGGCGCTGATGTTCAGCAACGCACTTGGTCTTTCGACCGCGCGCGAGCTTGCACAAAGACTGGAACCGACCGATCGCGACGTGGCGCGGCGGTTCTTCGCCACCGCCCTTGCGCTCGCCTTGGTCGGGGGCTGTGTGATCGCGGCATTGCTTGCCTTTGCCGGCGCGCCGCTCGCGCGATTGGGATTTCACCTCGACGGTCCCGCAGGCGACGACCTCGGGCTTGCCTTCGCGCTGGCCGGCACAGGCTGGCTGTGTCAGTGCCTGTTCGCGGTCTTCCAGTCGCTGTTCACCGCACGTCAGGACTATCGGAGGATCGCGGTGATCAGCATCACCGGCACGGTGGTGGCGACGATGTCGATGCTGCTGCTGATCCCGCACGCGCCGCGCGCCTCGACCTTCCTCGGCTGCCAGGCCCTGGGCTTTGCGACGAATCTGCTGATGGCCTCCGTGTGGTCGCGGCTCGCCATCGGCGATTGGCTGGCGCGGCCGATGCTCGATCAAGGCGCATTCCGTGCGTTGGTAAAGCTCGGCGGCTGGCAGGTCGCCGCGCAAAGCGGCGCGCTATTTGCCGGCCAGGCGGACCGCTATCTGCTCGGCGCGCTGCTGCAGCCGCAATTCGTCGGCTTCTACAGCGTCGCGCAGCGACTGGAGGAGGCGGTCTATATCGGCGTGCTGAAGATCGGCGAAATCTTGTTTCCATTCTTCAGCACACTGCAGAACGAGGATGACGAACGCAGGGTCGACCTGCTGCTGCGCTCGTCCTGGATTCTCAATGTGCTCGCCGCGAGCGCGCTCGGCGGTCTGATCCCGGTCGCCGGCGCGTTGCTGTATCGATGGACCGGCGCCGAAGTCGCCGCCGAGGCGCAGCTGGTGCTGGTGGTGCTTGCGATCAGCGGGATATTGGGGTCGAGCGCCAACGTGTTTGCGTACTATCTGCTGTCGCAGGGGCGCTCCAGCTCGAACGCGCTGATCTCGCTCGTCACGGGCATCTTCACGCTGGCGACCAGCGCTACCGCGTTGCCGGTTTTCGGCTGGCAGGCGGCCGGCTGGAGCTCCTGTGTCGGGATGGTCGCCCAGATGGTGATCACGGTGCTGCTGCTGCGCCGAACCTTCAGGCTTTCAGGGATGTGGTCAAGGATGTTGCATTTCGTCCTGATCCCACTGGCTACGGGGATTGCCATTGCGCTGGCGTTGCGCGCCCAGTTTGGTCACACCGCATTCGACCATGCGCCGTCATGGTGGTATGTGGTGTCGCTTTACGGCGTTTCGGCAGCGGTGATCTTCGTCGCCGCCGTCGCGGCGTCGCAACTTGGTCCGTATCGCGCTGTGTGCTGGCGCGATCTGCGCATCATCATCAGTCGCTTCTTGCCTTTCAGGGCCGTGTAGACATGTGTGGTATCGCAGGCATCGTCAATCTGCGCGGCGCCCCGGTGGAGCCGGCCGACATCTCGCGGCTCACCAGCCTGATCGCGCATCGCGGACCGTTCGGCGAGGGCACCTGGTTCAACGCGAGGCGAAACGTCGCCTTCGGCCATCGCCGGCTCGCCATCATCGATCCCGGCGAAGGCGGCTATCAGCCGATGTCGTCAGGCGATGGCCGCCACGTGATCGTCTACAATGGCGAGATTTACAATTTCCTCGAACTGCGCCGCGAGCTCGAGGCGAAGGGCGCGGTGTTCCGCAGCCAGTCAGATACCGAGGTGATCCTTGCCGCCTGGCAGGCCTGGGGCGAGGACATGCTGCTGCGCTTCAACGGCATGTGGGCGCTGGCGATCTACGATACCACCACGGACGAGCTGTTCCTGGCCCGCGATCGCTTCGGCATCAAGCCGCTGCTGTATGCACTGTCGCCCGATCGGTTTGTGTTCGCGTCCGAGCAGCGGGCGCTGGCGCGGAGCGGACTGCTCGAGGCGTCGCTCGACATCGACGTGGCGCGTCGGCTGCTGCTTGATCCGTTCGGGATCGAGGGAAGCGAGCGGACGTTGTATGCGCAACTTCGTCGCCTGCAGGGCGGCCACTGCATGTGGTTGCGACAAGGACGCGTGCAGGTGCGCCGCTGGTGGCGGACCGTGGACCATCTGCCCGATGTCCCGGGCACCGAAGCCGAACGCGTCGAACGCTTTCGCGACCTGTTTCAGGATTCCGTCGCGCTACGGATGCGCAGCGACGTTCCCATCGGGACCTGCCTGTCCGGCGGCTTCGACTCCTCCGCGGTGATCTGCGCCATGGCAACCCATGAGAAGGCAGGCATGGGTCCGCGGGACTCCACCGCCTGGCGGCATGCCTTCGTCGCGACCTTTCCCGGCGCCAGCAATGACGAGCGGCCGATGGCGGAGGAAGCCGCCGCCTGGGCCAAGGTGACGCCGAGCTTTCTCGATATCGGACGTTCCGATGCGCTCACCGACCTCGACCGCATCCTCGACGACAATGACGACGTCTATATCGGGCTGCCGAGCGCGCCGTGGCTGATTTATCGCGAGCTGCGCCGCCAGAACGTCACCGTGTCGCTCGATGGCCATGGCGCAGACGAATTGATGGGGGCTTATTTTCAAGAAGGACAGTCGGCTGCGTTCCGGATCCGCAACGCAGCCGCCGCGCTGATGTCACGATCGCAACTGGCGCAGCGCGGCATCGACTTCTTGCGGGCGCAGATGATCAGCCGCCAGGGGCGCTATTTCCTGCGGGGAGGCCTGACCGCGATCCCCGCAGCGTTGCCGCTGGTCGCCGAGAACGACGAACTGCCGGATACGTGGGGCGCGCTGAACCGGCGCCTCTACCGCATGTTCCACTCGACCACGCTGCCCACCATTCTGCGCAATTTCGACCGGCTCTCGATGGCGCATGGGATCGAGGTGAGGATGCCGTTCATGGACTGGCGGCTGGTGACCTATACGATGGCGCTGCCGGAAACCAGCAAATCGGCCGACGGCATGACCAAGGTGATCGCGCGTCAGGCGATGGCGAATTTGATGCCCGAGAGTATCCGCACCGCGCGCCGCAAGGTCGGCTTCAACTCGCCGATGCCGGAATGGCTGAATGGACCGTTGTCCGGTTGGACCGCAGCGCTGCTCGATCGGAAGGTCCCGGCGTTTGCCGAGTTCGTCGACGAAGCGCCGCTCCGAAAGGTGGTTGGCCACTTGACGGCAACGCAGCGCTGGGATTGGGAATCAGTTGGCCGGATCTGGCCGTACCTGAACATGAAATGGCTGTTGGCAAGGTCCGCGTAAGCAATGCGTCTGTTCCAGAATAGCGGTCTCTATCCGTCCTATCTGCCGCGGCTGAATCAACTCGCGGCAAAGGCGTCGTCCTTCGCGGCACGGCGCGACGTGTTCTTGCACGATCGTTTTGGTGCGGCGCATTTCCTCAAGCCGGTGCTCGATGGCGCACCCGAAGCCTTCTTCACCAATGCCGACGATGAAGTGCTGCAACGCCAGTGGGCGCGCGAGCAGGGTATGCAGGGGACGCCGACGCTCGAGACCATTCTGCTCGCGCAGATCGAGCACCACAAAACCGAAGTGTTCTACAATCTCGATCCGGTGCGCTATCCGAGCGCGTTCGTTGCCAAGCTTCCCGGCTGCGTGAAGAAGACGCTGTGCTGGCGCGCGGCGCCCTCGGGAAATGCCGACCTGAGCGCGTACGGCGCGGTGCTTGGAAATTTCCCCTCGATCCTCGAAGCATGGCGCGGCAAGGGCTGCCGGGCGGAGCTGTTCTTCCCCGCCATTGATCCGGTCATGGCGCAGTACGGCCACGGCGAGCGGCCGATCGACGTGGCGTTCGTCGGCGGATATTCGCGGCATCACAGCGCGCGGGGCCGGACGCTCGAACAGGTCGCGGCCTTGGCGGCTGATCGCAACATCGTGTTCTGCCTCGACGCGTCGCGGCTGACGCGGCTTGCCGAAAGCGCGGTCGGGCGTTTGCTGCCGCTGGGCAAGCATCGGCGGCCCGACGTCATCGCGCGTATCGCGAGGCTGCCGCTGTTCGGCCGGGATCTTTACGAGCTGTTCGGGTCAGCGAAGATCGTGCTCAATGGCGCGATCGACATGGCCGGCAATGATCGTGGCAACATGCGCTGCTTCGAGGCGATGGGCTGCGGGTCGCTGCTGGTGTCGGATGCCGGCAACTATCCGGAGGCGATGCAGGACGGCGTCACGATGCGCACCTATGATGTTCCCGAGCGGGCCGTGGAGGCGATTTCGAGCAGCCTGCGGGACTGGCCGCAATGGGCCGGGGTCGCCGCGTCCGGCAGGGCGCGGGTGCAGGAGACCTACAGCAAGGCCTCGCAATGGGCGCAGTTTATCGACCTCGTCGCGCGGATTGAGCCGTGCTAGAGGGGGGCACAGAGCCGGCCAGCGGGCGGGCGATCGGGCCGAGATAATGTCTGCAAGTGACTTGATCCATCAGCTGAAATGGGCGGCCGACGGGCTTGCCGTGCCGTTGTTCAAGATGCGGCCGCGGCCGTTCGGCCCGGGCTATCAGACGGTCAAGCGCGACACCATCACCGCGGCGATCGACGCGGGCCTGCTGCAGGCGGGAAAGGAGCTTCCGCCCGGCTACGGCATCGCCATGGACGAGCGCGTGGTCGAATATCCCTGGGTCTATGGCCGGTTGGCCAACGTCGGCAAGATGCTGGACGCGGGGTCGACCTTCAATCACGACTACCTGCTGCAGCGTCCGCCGTTCCACGGCGCGGATCTCACCATCATGACCCTGGCACCGGAGAAGCGCTGCTATTGGCATGACGGCTATTCCTATGTGTTCGGCGATCTCCGCAAGACGATGTTCGGCGACCGTGTGTTCGACACCGTCGCCAGCATTTCCACGATCGAGCACATCGGCCTCGACAATCAGATGCTCTACACCGGCGATCCGCGCGACGCCGAGACTGATCGGGACGGCTTCGTCCCCGCGGTGAAGGAGTTCAAGCGCATCCTCAAGCCTGGCGGGACCTGCCTGATCTCCGTGCCGTTCGGCAAGCGTGACAATCTCGGCTGGTATCAGGTGTTCGATCTCGCGATGATCGAGCGGATCATCGAGGCGTTCGGCGCGGCATCGCACCAGGTCGACTATTTCGGCTATTCGCGGCAGGGCTGGTCGCGCCAGAGCGCCGAGGCGCTCGCCGAGGCCACCGTTTTCGACATCCATACCGGCAAGGGGCAGGGCAATGACCTCGCGGCGTCGTCGCGCGCCGTGGCTTGCCTGCAGTTGACGGCATGAATTTCGATTACCTGATCCAGCGCCTGATCGGTCGCGCGACTTGTCGGTTGCAGGCCGACGCGGCGCTCGGGCGCTCGGCCAGGATCCGAAACATCCGCGGCGATTCCGACAAGATCGTCGTCGGCCGCAACAGCCGCATCCTGGGCGAGCTGCTGACCTTCGCGCATGGCGGCGAGATCAAGATCGGCGAATGGTGCTATGTCGGCGAGGGCACGCGGATCTGGTCGGCGGCCTCGATCGAGATCGGCAGCCGCGTGCTGATCTCGCATTCGGCGAACGTGTTCGACAATCTCACCCATCCGCTGCGGGCAGCGGAGCGGCACCGGCAGGTCCAGGACATTTTCACACGCGGGCATCCGAGCGACATCTCACTTGACGAGAGCCCGGTTAGGATCGGTGATGATGCCTGGATCGGCGCTGGCGCCATGGTGTTGCGCGGTGTGACGATCGGTCAAGGTGCGATCGTTGCGGCCGGTGCGGTCGTGACCCGGGATGTCGCGCCGTTCTCGATCGTGGCGGGCAATCCGGCCGTGCTGGTGAGGGAGCTTGGTCCCGATGAGCGGTGAGCGCAAGTTTACCACCTGGGAGGAAGCGGTGGTCTGGCTGCGCAATCAGCCGAACCAGCGCCAGCTCGTGCTCGACGCATTCTACGACGATCCCCTGGCTGGCGCTGCTGAACGCTATTTCGAAAGCTCCGAGTGGCAGGCGGTCGCCGCGCTGCTGGCGGGCCGTTCCGGCGCCGCGCTCGACGTCGGGGCCGGTCGCGGCATTGCGAGCTACGCGCTCGCCCGCAACGGCTTTGCGGTGACGGCGCTGGAGCCGGATCCCAGCGCGATCGTGGGCGCGGCGGCGATCCGGGACCTGGCGCAACAGACCCAACTGCCGATCCGGGTGGTCGAAGAATTCTCCGAGCGGCTGCCGTTCGACGATGCGACATTCGATCTCGTGTTCGCCCGCGCCGTGCTGCACCATACGCGTGATCTCGAGGGCGCTTGCCGAGAGATGTTTCGTGTGCTGCGGCCGG
>CALRXG020000156.1:0-13377 GCA_943372075.1 Bordetella parapertussis
GGTCATCATGGCCGGGGTTGGCGGTCGCGGTCAACGACGTTGCGCGCATGTGACGCAAACGTCGTACGCGTGTGATCTCCGGCTCTCTCCCCGTCGTCGACCCTGGACTGAAGTTCGCCATGCGGGCCGCCCGACGGACCGGCCAGCGACCGCCGGGCACGGCGCTCGCCACTCAACTCAATTTTTCCGGCCCGCCGGACACTGGCCAACCTATGAACCTTATTGTAAGTCCCGCCACGCAGCGAATTAGTTTGAGCCTTCAGCGGGCAATTACTAGCACGGGTGGCACTATCCAACGATTCGATCCAGCAACTGGGGCATTCAGTCCTTGGCGATGATTTCTTCAACCTTCTTCGAGATATTGAGTCCGCTCCCTCTGAATACGGAAGCAGACGCTCGCCGGTTGCTTGGCCTGTGGGCCGAGATGGCTCCCCATTTGCTGCCTGATCGAGCAGGAACGTTTGAACCGCTAAGGAAGCCGTTCTCCATCACGGAGATGGCAAGCATTATAGCGGAATGGGAATTTCAGATCCTCTTCAAAAGGGTGGCCAAACCAAAATTGGAGTCATCCGTATTCGTGCAGTATGGTCCGCATAGACAGCATTCAACGTGGAAAATTTCGATCGATGACAGCGGAGTTGCAAACCTTCTCGAACTATTGAGCCTTGTCGAACGCGCCGCCACCGATTTCTCGACGGATTTCGGCTTCATACATAGACCCATAGAAAGCGATATTGCTATCGGCTTAGCATCGAGTTCGATTTCATATCTAAGCACAGCTAAGAGGAAGATAGGCCTGTTTGTCACGACGCATCATCTGGAGAAATATATTCCGGACATCTATTGGGTGACCGTATTCGGAAAGCCGTATGTCAATCTCTTTTCAAGAGAACGCCTGCTGTCGGCTCCAGCATATCGTGTGCGGGAACTCCCCAACGGCTCCATGTTGGTCCAACTGACTGAGTATCCTCCCGGATTGGGAGAACCGCCCAATAGCTATGAGACACAAAAGAGTCTCGTAAAGGACCACCTCAATCCGAAGGCGTTTTTCAGTTTGGAGAAGGGCTTGGAGTATGAATACAGCGTCCCTACTTTTCGTTGGGATCTGCTGCACTAATCTTGGGTTGCGCACGATGCTTTTGATGCTGCATACACCGAGGATCCTTGATAACCGGTGCCGAAGCATGCGCTTAACGGACGCATATTTTCTTGCGATAGGATGGATACTGGACAGCAAATTTCCTGCCAACCACATCTGACCATCGGTGAATAACCCGCGACGTTGCGGCGCTCCCTGTGACCGTGGTGAGTTGCACGAAGCCGGCAGGAAACCGAGCTTCCCTTTTCGTTGTCGCTACGACCGGGGGATGAGGTGTACTCCCGCTTAAGAGTTTTCCGGGGCAGTCAAAAGTTTGGTCATGAGAACCTCCTTTCCGCTGCTGTCCGTAAATCGGATCGATTGCGTCCGGGTCGGCAAGGCGAAATGCTTTGGGTCCAAGTTCGCGTTGCGTTCAAGCGGCGCCTGGGCTAAGGGCCTGATCCTGCACAGACGGAAGGGTGGCCGAGTGGTTTAAGGCACCGGTCTTGAAATACAGTTTCTGCCGTCTCTCGAAATCCCGTCCGTACTCAACTGTCCTGTTTTGTTAGCGATTATCGAGGCGGCGCGGCCTTCCGATCCCCGATCGTCCCTGGCCATCTTTTCGAGTTGGGTGCCATTTCCGGTGCCAAAAATGGGCGAACGTTTCGGATGTGATCTGCTTCACAACTGGTGAGCACAGCCCGCTGCTAAGATGTGGGGGTTGCAGGCCGGGCTGAATACCGCCGCCGCGATGCTGGGGAGCGACACACCATTGACAATGTCGACAGACGAGCTTCGCAACGAAGCTTGGACACAATTCATTTATGCGCGGGGCGCTCACGAAATATTCAGGCGACGTGCCTCAAAGCTCAAGGTTTATATGCGGATACGTGACTTCTTAGCAGTTGCGCTTCCGGTAATTATCGCATTTGTCGCGACCACCGACTTCATCGATAAGCTAGGTGGATTCAAGGCTGTTGCGCTCGCTGGATTGGCGGTCGCCACCGCGGGCCAGGTGCTGTTGTCACTGTGGTCGCTGATCGCAAGATGGGATGAAAGCCGATCAGTTTCCCTGCAACTAATGAACGATAGCAATGAACTCGAAACTCAGTGGCGCGATGTAGGCAAGAGTGACGTACCCGATTTGGAGTCGGCGTATGGGGTCGCAAAAGCCAGGCAGAAGGTCGTGGACGCAAGGTTGGCTGCTGAAGAGCTTACGGAAGCGGAGCGCTTGATAGGCCTGCGCGCAGGCCTGAAGGAGCTGCAGCGGCGATGTGTAGAATGCGGGAGAATTCCTGTTACGATTGACCCACCGAAAAAGGTCTCAAAGGCTTGTCCGGTTTGCCAAGGAGAAATGTAAATGGACGATCAGGTCAGAGCAGTTCTAAAGGGCTATCTCTCGCTGAATTCGAAGCAGCGTAAAGAGATCGTGGACATCATCGAGGATGAGCGCCACCGAAAGATCGAGGAATCCACGATTCGAAAAAACAACAACATCAGCATGGGCCCGACAGGCGTGGGCTGCCCGTGCTGTGGTCGATAACAGCGGAATGAGGACTACTTGAGCCGAAGCCCGCCGGCGAACCGGCGGGCCCCATTTCGCTTATCTCTCGACGCTTCCAAATTGCTCGGTAAGCCCGTCGAGATCGGCCATCCCGGACTCTGAGGGGTCGTATTCAAGATCCCAACAGCCGAAATGGACCGGCTCCCCATCGAAGTCGGAGATAGTTGGCTCGTCGTCAGCGGCATCCCCTTCCGCGTCGTCAAGCCGTGGATCTGGATTCCAGTGATCGCCGGCAAGATTGAGCTCGAGGTCGTCGTCGCCATCGAGCTCGTCTAGGACCGCCATCAGATGCTCGATTTCGTCCGCGACGAGATGCCGGGCGACAAAGAGAGCACGGGCCGCGGCGATCGCCCCCGGTGTGCTGATCCGCTCCAGGTGGCATGCGACTGCCCTCCCCCCGGGATCGAGCGCAAGGTTGACGACCGACTCCGGCGGGCGATCGAGATAGACGGGAGCGGCCATTAGCCGTTCGATATGGTCGGCAGCCTCGCTGCGGGCGCGTCTGAGTGCGGCGACGGCGTCCTGGAGTTGCCGAGGAAGGCCAGCGAGAACGAACGCTGGAAGGCGCTCCACGGCCTCTGGAGTGATATTTTGAGGATGGTAGTTCATGGTTGCTCTCGGAGTTTGGCCGATCAAAGCCATCGCCGGCGTCAGGCCGGCAGCCGGGGGTTGATCGCCTGCCGAGAGACAGGCCGAACGCTTTTAAGGGCCGCGAAACCCTCTGGACAGCACGTCCGCCCCCGGCCAATATGGCCAGGTTCGGAGCCGCGCCGCCAAGCGCGTCCGTCGAAACCGCTCTGGGAAGAGCCGTTTCATTCAGCCGCTGCTGTCTCGACGCCAATCGATCGGCAGACCCCGCCAAGGGTCGCGGCTATATCTCGGTCCGGGCGATCAAACCCAGCGGACACCTCACCACCGATTCGGTTAAAAATCCATCCCCTATCAGGGGGCTGTGGTTTGCGGGCACGACGCGCTCGACGGGCTTCATTGACGCGCTGACTTCCACCTTTATGGGCGGATGGACTCTCAAGCTTATGCTGAAACGTACGTTCGCCTCCGGGGCCGACGGCTGGTATTTGCCGCGAACCTGGCGCCGCCGAAGGTTCGCTATCGTCGGCCTTTGGATTGCTCCGATCCGATCCCTTACCAGCATGGTCGAGTTCGGTCCGACATCGTGGCCATCGGCGGTGCGGCTGAAGCCATTGCGATAAGGCGCGCGCTTTCCATTTTCGCCAGGTCGCAATCGGCCAATCCTAAAGGCAACAGCATTAAGCAAATCCAGGTCGCCACGGCAGCCGCCTTCAAGGTTGACCTGAAGCAAATGCTGTCTCGTACCCGCTGCTACGGCATAACGCGGATACGACAGATCGCAATGATGCTCGCAATGACGGTCTGCGGTCATTCACGCCGTGCAATTAGTCGGCGCTTTGATCGAGACCACTCGACGGTTTTCTACGCTGAGAAAAAGTTCAAGTGCTTGCTCGACGGAGTAACGAGCAGCAGGACGAGGTGAGAGTCTCCGAGGCACCAGCCGACGTGCAACGGCTGCTCCTAAAGTGTACCATGTGTGTAACGAGGATAACCTCACGTTGCACTCGCGTCACGCGCGGTTGCCAGCATCCTTATCACATTACGCGAATCACGCCGCAGCTCGCGCCTGATCGAGAAGGTTGGCGGGCTAGAGAACTGGAATATGCGAGATGAATGACTACAGGAAAGCAGTGTCTGATGGCCAAGCAGAAAAGGCCGCGATCGAAAGAGACAAAGAGCTGCGAACTGCTGAGCGACAGGAGCAGCTACAAAAGTGGGCGGCAGATGTTCAAAGCTGGGAGAGCAACGTTTATCGTCCCATTTTAGATGATGCTTCAGAAGCCTTGAAACAAATCGGCGGGCGCGTCCACAGCGTCAATGCTCAGCCAGGCCTCTACAACATCACCGTACAGGCGGGTGGCAAGGGCCAGCAGATCATTCTCAAGATTGACCTTAAGAGCATGCTTCAAACCGTCACCCAAGGCGGCTACGGAGGCCATGAGCTCGGCAACATTTCTGATCCAAAGACAACCAATCAGCTTACCGGCCTCTTATTGGAAGCGGTCAGAAAAGTTGCAAGCTGACGCGCTTTCAGGATCGAATTGATCGAACAACGATAACCATGCACCTGATACAGCCCGATCTATTTCCCGCGGACGAGCGCGACGACCTTTCGTCGATCAATGCTGCGTTGACATCGTTAGCTGCTCGCCGGATCGAAAGAATTGATCTCCTGGCCGAACCCTACTGTAGGTCAAAGATTGCATGGAAGGTTGCAACGTTCTCAAATGCAATTGCGTTTCGCTTCTGCTCGCTGGCGGAGGGCGTCGCGATCGGATGGAACGCTGACAATATGTTGGCTACCACGCTCTGCGGACGTGCGTTAGTTGAAACTGCCGCAATTTTTTGGGAGTTCGTCGAACGCTTCGAAAAGGCTGCAGCGAACGAGGATTTCGCGGCCGCAGACAACCTCGCCATGAGCTATCTATTCGGGACGAGGGACGAAGATCTCCTAAGAGACCATCCCGAGCTTGTCGCCCGCCAGGTATTGTCAGCCATCGATCGCGTCGACCGCCACGTGGTCCCCGGCATGAGGAGTCACTACGATCGTCTCTCCGAGTTTTGTCATCCCAACTCTTGGGGGCATCGCGGACTGTTCTCAAAGACTGACCATAAGACCGGCATCACTGAGTTCGGGCAACGGAAGCAGTCCAGCTTTGCACTGCCAATCAAGTGCGCTCTCGGAACGGTCAGTCTCCTTGCAGACGCACTCCGCAGAATAGAGGGTCAACTCGTTTCATTTGCCGAGGCTCATCATCGAGCTCACCCGAGCCCGGCTGTCGACACCTGACAATCGCGCAAAGAACTTTCACACCGACGTGCGAGCAAGCACTGGTCCGAAGAACGAGACGAACGCGAATGCCTTACTTTCATTGCTCCTCCACAATGCTCGAGCCGGGCGCTGTCATCTTGCCTGGCAATTGGGGAAGAATTATTCAATCCTCGGGGTGGCAACACAATCAGGCCTTTCGAGAAGCTGCTTTCGAGTACGTGCGAGAACGCGAGTTTTCGGATAAGCCGTCCAGACTGACCTCGCTCTTCTTCTTCGATGACGAGAATGAGGCTCGATTCTACGCCAATTCGGACGGACGGCAGCACACCATGATTCCGTACGAGGTAGAGTTGGTCGACCCGTCCGCAGCGAAGCACACATCAGATTGGCGCAGCCTGCAACCGCGTAATCCGCTCGTCAATCTCGACTGGGTTCGAGGGTATTGGGCAGGTCAGATGCTTCCGCCACATGTTGATGACGTTTGGACAGCCGAATGCAGAGAGGTAATCTCCGCAACAGCCGCTCGTATTATCCGCCGTCTGTAGAATAGCGAGAGCTCGATCGTCTCAAGATCGGCCGGCCGGTTTCATTCGGCCATCGGTAGACGTTCCGTGACCTGCCGCCTCGTGCGTGACGGTCGCAAGTTGGCGATGTCATACATATGGCCACGATAGTTAAATTTGGAGGGAATCAGGATGGACACGGAAGCACTGTCGGAGGCCGTTGCTGAACTCCAGGAAAAGGCTACCAAAGACCAGCAGGACAGAGTGCGTTCGACCATCATCGAGATCAACTCGAAGATGTTTGATAAGGCGCAAGCGTATACGAACGTAATTATAATCGCCGGCTACGCAGGCGCTTTCACGATCTGGACTTACCTCAAGCTCAACTTTCCGTTACGAGCCAACGTAACGGTCGCGTTGGCTCTAGGCATCTCACTGACGCTCTTCGTATCCTTCGAAATCTTCGGCATGGTTATGCGTGCAAGGTCGATGCTACGCATAAGGCGAGTAATCAGCGATCATCTCACACCTGAGCAATTCTTCGCGAACTTAAAAATAGCACGCGAATCTGAAACGGCGGAATGGCGTTGGATCATGCCGATGTGGGCCGTCGTGCTCGCATTGTCCGTATCGTCAGCACTCTTCGCTATAGGCGTTCTTTTCTATAACGCCTTTGCTATCCTGGTCGGGTGGCCGCTGTGGCCGGCTTAATTTAGATCTGCTTCACCCCGATCCTCCTGAAGAGTGCGAAGTAGAGCCGGCCCTGCTGGCTGCGCTGGCGCGCGGGGGATGGAGCGAGCTCTGAGCTCAGCCAGGCGGCCCGTAAATGTGGTTGTGTAGGCAGCCCACCAGGCGCAGATACGATCCTCGGAAATCCCGGCATCGGTGAGGCGCCGGCGCCGGTCAGCCATCCGCTGACGCTGCGCGGCCTGCACCGTCTGGGCATCGAACAGCGAGATCCCGGAAAATCCGGCAAGCGCATCCTCGGCGCCCTGCTCCGCTCCGAGTGCGGCCCAATCTGCGACTGGTGCATTCCGAGCTCGGCGGTGATGCCTGCGGAGTTCGATTTCAGACACAGTCATGATCCGAACCCGCGCTGCCGCGCAGCGAAGGCCTGCGAAACCGGCCCGTTCTTTGTCGCGTCATCCACCAGCAGACCGGTGACGCTGTTCTTGAAGATGACGTCCACCGAGGTGCCGTTGGCCGTCCGATTGACGCTGGTCTGCGGATCCGAGCCGGCCGGCGCGTTGTAGATGTTCACCGTCACGGCACCGCCGCCGGTGCCATTGTCGTTCGCGGCGCCCATGCCGCCCGCGGAAACACCAAGGCGACCGTCGCGGCCGCGGCGCAGCGGCATGACGGCCTCCTCGCCGGCTTCTCCCATCAGGCCGGTGCCGCCATTTGCCATCGGGAACAACGTCGGCCGCGTCACGACGCCGCCGAGGCGGAACGGGATGATGTTGCCGCCGCCGAAGACGTTGCCGCGCGCGCTCGGTGCCAACGGGCCGAACAGGTTGCTGCCGGCGGCGCCGGGCGTCCCGAACGTGACGCCGGCCGAACCCAGGAGCGATCCGAAGTCGGCACCGCCGCCCAGACCGCTGAACGAGCTCTGCAGGCTCCTCATCAGGGGGCCGACGACGAGGAGCTTGATGATCATCTCCTCGATCGCGCGGATCACCAGCTTCGAGGTGTCGGAGAAGGCCTGGCCAAAGCTCTTGGTACCATCGAGCGCGTCCGTGATGCCGGTGACGAGGTCGCTGGAGATCGTCGAGGAGACCTGGCTCAGCGCCGCGTTCGTCCGGTGGCCCTGCGCCTCGACCGAGGCCAGCGCGGTGGCGACGTCCGGATAGACCGATTTCAGTTGCTGCGCGATCTGGACATCGTCGGGCGACAGCAGCGCGGTCTGCCGGCCGAACCTGACGTCGTTCTGGACCTGCTTCAGCGCATTCGCCTGAGCCGCGGCCCCGAGGGCCTTCGCCTGCGCGTCGATCGCCGCCTTGTCCTGGTCGGTCAGTTCCTTGTGATTGCGGATCGCGTCGGTCAGCGCGGTCATGCGCGCCGTGTATTCGGCCGCGGCTCCGGCCGACATGCCGATGGTCGCGGTCTGGATTGTGGTCGCGTCGGCCTGCGCCTTGATCTGGAGCGAGCCGTCGGCCTGCGCGCGGGCAAGCGCCAACTGGTCCTTGATCTGCTTGTCCGTCAGACCCGCACCGGTCTCCTGGGCGCGCTGGAGTTCGAGGTTCTTCTGCTTGATGCTGTCGAGAACGCTGGCCGACTGCCCCAACGCCGACATGCGCGCTGACTGCACGCTTGATGCAATGTCGAGTTGGAGCGCAGAGGTCGCTCGGCCGGTCTCGGCAGGAGTCGCATTGATCTGGGCGGCCTTCGTCCGGATCTGCTCGAGACCAGCCGCAAGCCGCTCCGCCGGGCTGGCCGCGGCGCCGAGGAAGTCGACGAGCGCCGTCTTCGGCAGGGCCGCCAGCGCCGCGGCGGTGGCCGCTATGGAACGCTGAAGCTCGTCCATTGACTGACCCGCGGATTTCAACTTTTGCGCCACATCGGGCGCGGCCGCCATGTCCTGGAGGAGCTTCAACTGGTTCTGGAGATCCTGCGTCTGCCCGATAATCGGCAGTGCGGTCCGAATAGCCTGCTGCTGGACCAGCGACTGCTGCGCGTCACGGGCATCCTGCGCGGCCTTCTTCTGGCGCTGTAGAGCCTCAGTAAGCTTGTCGACCTGCGCCTGGGCGGCATCTATCGCGGCAGGGTCGGCGATATATCCCAAGAAGCCGGTATTCGGGTCAACCGTACGGCCGCCTGTCTTCTGTAGGAGATCAAGCTTCCGCTTTGCCGCGTCCAGTTGCGCGTCAAGCCCCTGTAGCGGATTCAGGACGTTGTAGATGCTCTTCCCGATCGAATCCCATGCATTCGATACGGCGTTGCCGAGCGCCGTCCATGCGGTTCGCGTCGTAGATACCGTGTTTGCGACGTCCAGCAGGCTCGATTTCACGCTGGCCGAGAGGACGGTCTGCGCTTCATAGACCTTGTTCTGGGCGACCAGGTTCGCGATGTTCTGCTTGGTCGCGGCGTCCAGGAAGCCGAGGCGCTGGTTGAGGTCCTCCGCTCCCTTCACCGGATCGGCGAATGCCTGCGCCAGCGTCTTCGCCGCTTCCGTGGCATCGGTCCCGAAGATCGTCGAGATATCCTTGCCCATCTGGACGATCGGCAGAATGTTGTCGTTGGCGATCTTTCCGGTCTCCGCCAGCGTCGCGGCGAACGACCGCGCTTCGGCGACGGACAGTCCGGACCGGGACGAGCCGGCGTCCGCGATCGAGTTGATGCTGCCCGCCGTCGCGCCGCTGGCTCGGCCCGACCCAAGGAGCGACCGGTTGACCTCCTGTTGCTTCCCCTGGAACGAAATCAGTGCGGCGATACCAATCCCGATCGCGCCGGCAATGCCGCCCCACACGACCCGGCCGACGCTCAGCAAGCCGAGGAACTTCGACGTGATCACGCTGGCGAAGTCCAAGACGCTGGCCTTCGACGTCTGGAATATCTGGAAGACCTGGCCGCCCTGCTGGGCAAGGATCATGAACGGCGACTGGCCCGACGCGAGGCCGGTGACGATGTCGTTCAACTGATAACTCAAGTTCGTGAGTTCGCCTGCGGCCACTCCGCCGGCAGAACCGGTGCGCTGAAGCCCGGCCTGCACGGTGGTGAGGCGCTGGGCCAGCAAACCCTGCCCCGCGGCGAATTCGTCCGAACTGATCAGGCCGTCGTCGAGCAACTTCTTGTAGGCCGCCATCTGGGCGCCCAGCCGGCCGAATTCCGCACCCATCGGATCAATCTGCGCTCGGAGGTCCGCGGCCGCTTTTTCGGCCCGCTCGC
This sequence comes from Bordetella parapertussis, assembly GCA_943372075.1. GTDB lineage: Bacteria > Pseudomonadota > Alphaproteobacteria > Rhizobiales > Xanthobacteraceae > Bradyrhizobium. The sequence goes on from CALRXG020000156.1 coordinate 9,894, forward strand.
CCTGCTCCGCCAACGCCGAAAATGTCGCTCCGAGATTTGTCGCCGGTGCCGTTCCGACGCCTGTCACGGTGTTAATGCCGGCCTGGAACGTTTGCGCCTTTTGCGCAGCGGCCTCCGCGGCCGCCGATCTGCCCAGCAGGTCGATGTGAGCGGCGTAAGCATCATTCGCGGCTTGAATTGCTGGAACGATCGCGACGAAACCGCGCTCAGCCAGCGCCGCGGCGTCCGCTGTCATGCCGAACTTCTGATTGGCCGCCTCGAGGAGGAGTGTCGCGCGGTCCAATCCCATCCCGCGGTCGACCGCATTGCCGATCCGCCGGACGATCGCCTCGAACTGGGTGCCGGCGCCATAACCGTCGAGAAGCGACCTGCTGACGGAAGCCATGCCGCCCGGGATCCTGGCTAGGGCAGCGTCCGACTGCGCCAAGGCCGCGTTGCGGGCCTTGTCGCTCGCGATCATCTGGTTGTCGGCCGCGATCTTCGCCTGCGCACCACGCACATACGCGGTGCTGTCGAAATCGGCGCCGACGCGCAGCGAACTGAGTGCCACGCCAGCCATCACAGCACCTCGGAAGTCGCGCCGGCGTTGGGATATTGGAGCCCCCCGACGCCGGCGTCAGCGCCTGCTGGCCTCGGCGTTTCCACCGATTTTATACCGGCCGGCGGCTGCAGCCTCGGATTTCTGATGAACATCGCCTCAAGGTCGCCTTCTGGCGTCCTTCCGACTTCGAATTCCACGATCATTCCCGCGTGCGGCTCACCGACACCGCCGACCAAGAACCAAATTTCTCGGGCCAGGATGTCGTAGTCGCGGCTTTTCCCAAGCGGCGTAATGAGCGCCAGCCCGTACGTCACGCTGGTGTAGGCGACGCGTCCTGTGATGCTCATCTTGCCGCCTCGATCGCGAGCAGAAGACGAATTCGTTCGGCCTCTTTCGATGAACGAGGATCTTTTGCCAAGTCGGCCAGGCGCTCCCGAATGACCAGACTTGCTTTCTGACTATTGACCAGGTCGCGCTGCGGGTTCAGCACCATGTCGGGCGTAACAATACGATCAGCCATTCCAACGGAAACCGCATCTTCAGCGGAGACTGTTCGTCCTTTTCCGAATTTCTCCCTGACGACAGCGACCGATTTTCCTCGGCCTCGAGCAACCGCAGCAAGAAAGTCTGCATAGGTTGCGTCGACCTCAGCTTGTAGGTGCGCTCTTGCCTCGTCGCCGAGAGGCTCAAAGGAATTCCCCTCAACCTTGTGATCGCCAGCAAATACAAATGTCGGCTTGATACCGATATCGCTCAGCATCTTGCTCTGATCGACGTGCAGCATGTAGACGCCGATCGAACCGACATCTCCCGATGGAACCACCGCGAGCTCCGAGGCCTGCGCCGCGATCCAATAGGCTGCCGAGGCGGCAAGCGGATTGACAAGCGCAATGACGCGTTTTCTCGACCTCGCTTGAAACAAGGCGTTCGCCGCTTCGGGCGTACCCGTCACCACCCCGCCGGGCGAGTCGAAATCAATCATAATCGTGCTGATCGATGCGTCTGCTGCCAAAGCCTTGATGGTTTGCGCGAACCGGAGAGTCGAAACCGCGTATGGCTGCCATTCGACGTTGTAAAGCGCGACTCCTTTGAAACTCACGATGGCAGTGGCGCCGCTGCTTCCTGACGCTCCCGGCACAAGGATGGGCGCCGACGAGAACGCTAACTTGACGGGACGACTGTCCGATTTGAGTGCGGCCGCGATGCGGTCATCGCTGACGTCCGTGCCACGCACCAAATCCAGCACCAGTCCTTCCAACAGGCGCTGGCGGTGCGGCTCAAGGCTAACGACCTGACCGTTCATCGCTGCCAGGGCTTGACGAAGGGAGACTGGCAATTCAGTCATCGAGATAGCCACTTGCTTTTGCCTGGCGCAGCCATCCAGATCCGACGGATCGTGGATCATCGAGCCGTGCCACGCGCCAAGCGCCGGAGAAATCCGGTAAAAACAGAAATCCAGGCGCTTGTGCTTCGTACTCGGTGTGAAGCGCTTGTTCGGCCAACACGGCTTTCGACAGCGCTTCCAGCGCCTTGGCGATGTCGCGGACCGCTCGCCGCTGGCGAGTCTTGAACGTCGCGGCAATGGCGAGGGCCCGTTCCTCTTGAGCGAGCCTTAGCCGCTCGCGAGCGATATCAAGTTGCGGAAGAATGGTCTCGATTTCCTCGACCGTCTCCTCCAACACTTGCTCTCGACGGCGGCGGCTTGCCGCGAGCTGCTTGTATGGATCCGCTTTCGCGTAGAAGCTCGGCGCAGCGAATGCATTCTTACGATTTGACTGCAACGCGATGGCCAATTCGATACCTTCGCGCTTTTCTAGGAGTCCACTCAGACGAGTGCTGAGTTCATCGAAGGCAGCGAGGTCGCGATCGATGTTTAGAGGTTCCGCCTTGACCGCGGCACGACGATGAAGCTCTGCGCTCACATCGAAGACGTCTTCGTGGTTGCTCAGCATGACTAGCCGCCCCTCGCCACGGCGAACTTGACGCGCCCGGACTCGTTCGCGATGTGGCAATTTGCCGTCTCGACGAAGGCGGCATTTGCAGCCGCATCCCAGCGACTATGCAGCGCGATCTCCGCGTTGATCGCCGCAGCTGCTGCAGTCAACATTGCGTCGTAGTTCGCTTGGTTCGTGAACGTTGACGAGGTTAGCGTCGGCTGCAGCGTTGTCCAATACTGGGTCGCCCAAACGCGGGCTGCGGTCCGCGCATCTTCAACTATATTTGCCATCGTGTTCTTTCAGTCACCCTGCTGAGTGCGGGCTCGGCTCGCGTTGTGATAAATGCCGGCCTGCGCGACGAAGACGCCGTTGGCGACGCTGAACCAGACCTCGGTCAGATCGTCGCTCGCAACCCAGTCGCCCTGCCTCGTGCCACGAATTCGTTCCGCTTCCGCGCGGATCTCGATTGCAGCAGTGGTAAGGGTTTCGGTAAACGCGGCCGTCGTAGCAAATGCCGTTGAAGGCAGTGTCGGGATCACGCGTTCGGTATAGGCCTTGCCGAAAAGATTGCCGTCGCGATTGGCGAACTGTTGGGGATCCACAAAGCGTGAAAAGTACATCGAGCGGCCGCTCCGTTTTGCACCGCTCGATCGAGGTATCTACTGACCCCCTACGCCCGGCGTGGAATCGGTATCGCTGCTTCGCGTGGTAAAATCACTGGGTTCAAAATTACCAACCCGGAAAATCTGTCGGTATCGCTCCCATGTGCGTGGCGGGCCAAATCGCAGCAGCCGCCACAGGTCTGCCTTCATCGTTCCACGCAGCGATCTCGGGACTTCTGCTAGGCTGGCATGTCTCCGATATTCACCCGCTGCGTACTGCCGGACCGCTCGCTCGAGCTCACGTGCAGCCCGACTATCGTCGCGTATGCCTCCCAGCCACGTTGCCCGGATCTTGCGGATCAGAGGATCGCGGTCATGCTCGGGATCTGGTGGGGTAATCCTGC
>CALRXG020000157.1:0-13371 GCA_943372075.1 Bordetella parapertussis
TCCGAGATCGCGTTGAAGCCGAGGCCGGGCGGCAACATGAAACCCTTCTGCGAGCAGCTGACGCTGACATCGACCTTCCACTCGTCGTGCCGGTAATCGACCGAGCCTAGCGACGAGATGGTATCGACCATCAACAGCGCAGGGTGCGCGGCGCGGTCGATCGCAGCGCGGATGTCCGCAATGCGGCTGGTCGCGCCAGTGGAGGTCTCGTTGTGGACGACCATCACCGCCTTGATGCTGTGCGTGGTGTCGGCGGCAAGCTTTGCTTCGATCTGGGCAGGGTCAGCACCGCGCCGCCAATCGCCGGGAATGAAGTCGACCTCGATCCCGAACCGGCCGGCCAATTGGCGCCACAGGGTGGCGAAATGGCCGGTCTCGACCATCAGGACCTTGTCGCCGGGCGACAGCGTGTTGACGATTGCGGCTTCCCAGGCGCCGGTCCCCGACGACGGGAAGATCACCACCGGGCCCTTGGTCTGAAACACCTTGGCGCTGCCCTCGAGCACCGTCCGGCCGAGCTCGCCGAATTCAGCGCTACGGTGGTCGATGACCGGCATGTCCATGGCGCGAAGAATGCGATCCGGGACCGGGCTCGGGCCCGGAATCTGGAGAAAATGGCGTCCCTGATGCATGAAAACCTCCCGATCGCCGTTCCCCGGCGCGCTGTCAGATCATTTTGCATTCATTTTTTGTCTTTTCAATCCAAATTTGGTATTCGATCGAAGGCGTCGACGGAGCCAAATCGGCAAACTATTGTCCTGAATATGAAATCCACGATTCCCGAAACCGGGGTCCCGTTCACCCCGCCCGCCGTCAGCGATGGCGCCGACCACCAGGAAGCCTCGCTGCACGGCGAGATCCTGCTGCGGCTTCGCGACTATGTGGTCGAAGGTAACATCGCGGAGGGCGCCCGCGTTCCGGAACGGCAGCTCTGCGAAATGCTTGGAATTTCCAGGACGCCGCTGCGCGAAGCGCTCAAGGTGCTGGCCGCCGAAGGCCTGATCGAACTCTTGCCCAATCGCGGCGCCCGGGTGCGCCAGCTCAGCCAGCGCGATCTCGCGGAACTGTTCGACGTGATGGCCGGGCTGGAGAGCCTCGCCGGCCGACTGGCCTGCGAAGCCATCACGGACGAGGAAATCACCGCAATCGAGCGGCTGCACTACGAGATGTACGGCCACTATCTGCACCGCGACATGCACGGCTATTTCCAGGTCAACCAGCAGATCCACGAATGCATCGTTGCGGCCGCGCGCAACGACACCCTGAAGACGGCCTACGCCAATTTCGCCGGCCGGATCCGCCGCGTCCGCTATTCCGCCAATTTCGCCCGCAAGCGGCAACGCTGGGGCGAGGCGATGCGCGAGCATGAGGCGATCCTCGATGCACTACGCCGCCGCGCCGGGAACGAGCTGGCCGACATCCTGTTCCAGCACCTACGCAACAAGCGAAGCGCCGCCATTGAGCACCTCGCGGACGGGCAGGATGGCACTCCTGAGGCCGCACCTCACGACCGCTAGCTTGGCGCACAGCCTTGCTCATTTTGCATTCATAACGTAATTCTCACCTCACTCAAATGAATAATTCACGGCCGAAGTTGGTTACGCCGTGGATCACAGCGGATCCGGGATGAAGAACGCCTCCTCGCTCGAACAGCGCCTGCGGTCCGAACTGACCGGCGACGTGTTTTTCGATGCCTTCAACCGCGGCCGCTACGCGACCGACGCCTCGTTCTACCAGGTCATGCCGGCCGGCGTGGTGGTGCCCCGCACCGTCGACGAAGCGCTGCGAACGCTTGCGATCGTCCGCGACGCCGGGCGGATCGTGACGCCGCGCGGCGGCGGAACCTCGCAATGCGGCCAGACCGTCAATAACGGCATCGTGGTCGACCTCTCCAAGCATCTGAACAAGATCATCTCGCTCGACGTCGAGAACCGCTCCTGCGTGGTCGAGCCCGGCATCGTGCTCGACGACCTCAACCGGCAGCTCAGGAAGCACGGGCTGTGGTTTCCGGTCGATGTCTCGACCGCGTCGCGTGCCACCATCGGCGGCATGGCCGGCAACAATTCCTGCGGCGGGCGCTCGCTGCGCTACGGTACCATGCGCGACAACACGCTGGCGATGGATGCGGCGCTGGCCGACGGCACGCTGCTGCATTTCGGCGAGGTGCCGCGCGACCTTGGCGGCATCGAGGTTGCCGACAGCGGGTTGAAGCTGTTCCGCGACATGCTCGATCTCGGCGAGCGCGAGGCAGCCGAGATCGCGGACAAATTCCCCAAGGTGCAGCGCCGGGTCGGCGGCTACAATCTCGACGCGCTGGTGCCGCGCAACGCGCCGAACAACATGGCGCATCTGCTGGTCGGCTCGGAAGGCACGCTCGCCTTCACGACGCAGGTCGAGCTCAAGCTGTGGCCGGTGATCCGCAACAAGGCGCTCGGGGTCTGCCATTTCGGCAGCTTCTACGAGGCGATGGACGCAGCCCAGCATCTGGTCAAGCTGCGGCCGATTGCGGTGGAACTGGTCGATCGCACCATGATCGCGCTGGGGCGCGAGATCGCGATGTTCCAGCCGATCATCTCGGCGGCGGTGCGCGGCGATCCCGACGCGATCCTGGTGGTCGAGTTCGCCGAGGAGGACCAGGCCGACAATCTCGCCCGCCTCAGGCAGCTCGGCGCGCTGATGGGCGACCTCGGCTTCGGCTGGGACAAGCCGCAGCGCAAATGGGGCGGCGTGGTCGAAATCGTCGAGCCGGCGCTGCAATCCGGCATTGCCGATTTCCGCGCCGCCGGCCTCAACGTGATGATGTCGATGAAGCAGGAGGGCAAGCCGGTCTCCTTCGTCGAGGACTGCGCGGTGCCGCTGCCGCATCTCGCCGACTACACCGAACGGCTCAATGCTGTGTTCGCCAAGCATGGCACCCGCGGCACGATGTATGCGCATGCCTCCGAAGGCTGCCTGCATGTGCGCCCGGTGCTCAACCTCAAGCTCGAGAAGGACGTCAAGGCAATGCGCGCCATTGCCGAGGAAGCCTTCTCGATGGTGCGCGAATACAAGGGCTCGCATTCCGGCGAGCATGGCGACGGCCTGGTGCGCTCGGAATTCCACGAGAGCATGTTCGGGCAGCGCATCGTCGCCGATTTCCGCGAGGTCAAGCAGCGCTTCGATCCCGGTAGCACGCTGAACCCGGGCAAGATCGTCGATCCGCCCAGGATGGATGACCGCTCGCTGTTTCGTTATTCGCCGGACTATCGCGTCGCTGAATTGAAGACCGCGCTGGACTGGTCGGCCTATCCCGGTGCCGGCGGCGGCTTCCAGGGCGCGGTCGAGATGTGCAACAACAACGGCGCCTGCCGCAAGCTCGAAGGCGGCGTGATGTGCCCGTCCTATCGTGCGACGCGCAACGAGAAGGACGTCACCCGCGGCCGCGCCAACACGCTGCGGCTTGCGATCTCCGGCCAGTTGGGCGCGGATGCGCTCGCCTCCGACGCGATGATGGAGACGCTGAAACTCTGCGTGTCCTGCAAGGCGTGCCGTCACGAATGCCCGACCGGCGTCGACATGGCCAAGATGAAGATCGAGGTGCTGGCAGCGCGGGCCGCGACGCATGGCCTGTCGTTGCGCGACCGGCTGGTCGGCTACCTGCCGCGCTACCTCGATCTCGCCTCGCGCTTCGCGCCGATCGCGAACTGGCGCAACAACAGCCGGTTGCTGCGGGCGCTGTTCGAGAGGCTCGCCGGCATCAGCGCCAAGCGCGCGCTGCCGGCGTTTCGCAGCGATACGTTCCGGCTCGACGCCGAGGTGCTGGGCGCGCCTGATGGCCGCGAGGTGGTGCTGTTCGCCGACACCTTCAACCGCGGCTATGAGCGGGAGAATCTCGACGCGGCGCTCGAAGTCTTGGTCGCCGGCGGCTATCGCGTACATCTGCCGCGGCCGTCGGATGGCGGCCGGCCGCCCTGCTGCGGGCGGACCTTCCTGTCGGCCGGACTGGTCGAGCAGGCGCGCACCGAGCTCGACCGGCTGGTTGCGACCTACGCGCCGTTCGCGGCGCGCGGCGTCCCGATCATCGGGCTCGAGCCGAGCTGCCTGCTGACCTTGCGGGATGAGCTGCTGTCGCTGCGTTCAGACGACGCCGCCAAGAGCGTCAGCGCACACGCTTTGCTATTCGAGGAATTCCTGGTACGGGAGGCCGAGGCCGGACGCCTCGCTTTGCCGCTCGGCACTGTGGCCGGCAAGGCCGTCGTGCATGGCCATTGCCACCAGAAATCGTTCGGCGCGTTCAAGCCGGTCGAGAAGGTGCTGCGGCTGGTGCCGGGCCTCGAGGTCGCAACCATCGAGTCGAGCTGTTGCGGCATGGCCGGTGCCTTCGGCTATGGCGCGGAGACCTATCAGGCCTCGATCGAGATGGCCGAGTTGTCGCTGCTGCCCGCGGTCCGAGCTGCCGATCAGGACACGCTGATCGTGGCCGACGGCACCTCCTGCCGGCACCAGATCAAGGACGGCAGCGGGCGCGCGCCGCTGCATGTCGCCAGCGTATTGGCGATGAGCCTGAAACGTGCGAAATCCACCTCCGACAAATTGCTGCCGACAAAGGAACAGGCCCATGGCTGATCTCACCCTCGACACTGCCCGCAAGATTCTGGATGCCGCGCTGGCCAAGGGGGTCGAGAAGAAATTCAAGCCGCTGGTCGTCACCATCCTCGATGCCCGCGGCGCCGTGAAGGTGATGGCGGCGCAGGACGGCACCAGCCTGATGCGGGCCGAGATCGCCCATGGCAAGGCGTATGGCGCGCTGGCGCTGGGCATGGGATCGCGCGCGCTGTTCCAGCGCGCCCAGGAGCAGGCCTATTTCATCGATTCCGTGAACACGCTGGCGCAGGGCCGGCTGGTGCCGGTCCCCGGCGGCGTGCTGATCATGGACGGCACCACCTTGCTCGGCGCCGTTGGCGTCAGCGGCGACACATCTGACAATGACGAGATCTGCGCCGTGGCCGGCATCGAGGCTGCCGGTCTCACGGCCAATTCCGGGTGACGCCGGCCTGCGGAGCTTTCCGACCCTTCAGTTCAACGCGGACGGCACCGTTGTCGAAGGTCTCAACACGTACGAAAAGCTCTCGTCCAAAATGATCCCTAGGCTCCCGCATGACGTTGTCATTGAAGTCTGCGACTTCCGGCGAACCCTCTCTAACCTTGCTGCCAAGCAGGTGCGGATGGCGCGACCCGGCAAAGACCGAATGCGTACCGTTGTAGATCATAATGCCGTCTTCGACCCAGAGCATCACAAGCGGCGCGGGCGAGCGCAGTTCAATCGATGCGGCTGTCTTCAGGCACTGCGGCCATTGATCGATTGGTCCAAGCGAAGTCCCCCAATCGCGCACTTGGATTAAGCGCCCCGTCTCTTGACAAGGCGTTTTGTTCAACAGGCCATCCGTTACGTAGCGTTCAATCTTGAGGTTCGTCCTGCGGCACTACGAACATCGATGATCTTCTCGCGGACGTCGTCCGGAATGCGATTCCCGATGCGATCCGGTCGAGAACGCTGATCGTTCAGTGCCTCAGGCCCTCCAATCCGATAACTATCGTACCAGCGATAGAATGTGGCGCGTGGGATGCCATGCTTGTCCAGCGTGCGCTTGGCCAGTAGGTGCCACTGCTCCACAAGCGCGATATCTCGGTGCGGCATCGATACCTCTCTGAGCAACCATTTGGTGCATGCTAATCGCTAAGACTGGAGCAGAGTATCCGTTTCTCTACTGGTTGGGACGAGATGCCCTCGTACGCGGAGACCGCTTCAGAAGCCCGCCAAGGCGGCTATGCCGCCCGGGCTCTTTTTCAAGAGCGCACTCTTGTCGGGGTCCGAGCTTTCGCGGTTACACAAGCGCTCTTAGCGGGCTTTATTGGTCGACTAACAATGTACGTTTCGCGCATCAGTCGTCCCAGGTACGCTCGCCGCACGCCCGGCATTCGAACATCCGTACGTGCTTGGCGGTTCGTACATTCAGCATTGTCCTGACAAGTTCTGGCTTTTCACCGCAGCGACACAGCTTAATAGCAATCTTCTCGATTTCTTCGATCCTCTGCCCGACTATGCTCACCGGACCAGCTCCCTTTCAAAGCTGTAAAACACCTTTACGTTCCGCAGCAGGTTGCGTGTCCACCGTGGCGGGAGGGCCTCTCGAATCGACGCCTCACCGGTAATCAGAGGCACTTAATACCCAGAGCGACAGACACAATCTAGCCAGCCAACTTAGGACGTTAAGCGACCATCTAGCTTGGGTTGACCTCGCAGTCAAAGGTTCGGAGATTGCCCAGCACGACCTCGTTCGCTTGTGGCCACAAAAAGAGAACATCAAAAAGCCCCAGCGCGAAGTGCGCTGAGGCTACCTGTCTCACACCAACAGTGCCATGAAAAGCTAAAGAGGCTTCTTCAACGCATCTGCGGTGCGGTCGATTGCATCCTTCGTTGCGTTTTTGGCATCACCCATGGCCTTCTGCGCATCACCCTTGGCCTCTTGCGCGACGCCTTCCGCCTTCAGCTTATCATTGCCAAGCGCGGAGCCAACGCCTTGCTTAGCTTTCCCGATCGCTTCGTTAGCAACGCCTTTGATCTTATCGGTCGTTCCGCTCATTCCTAGCCTCCTACATGTTGCACAACTTAACGTATTGATCGCCCAAAAGTTCCATGGCCATCTCTCCCCGATCAGCCTGTAGCTGCGGCTGTTCGAGCTGAGCGAACGCCGGGCGTTTCAAGAACCTATTGTGAACTTTTCCAGCCACCAGTACGTTGCTCTGTCCTGAGAGGATTTTGAAGCGTGCCATGACACCAATTGATCCGGAGCGCCTTGAAGCACTCGCAGAGACCGGTCTCCTGGACACCCCCCCAGAGGTCGGCTTCGACAGAATTACGCAACTAGCTTCACAGCTAATTGGATCGCCGGTTTCGCTCATTTCGTTGGTTGATGCCGACCGCCAATTCTTCAAAAGTGCTGTTGGATTGCCAGAGCCTTGGAATTCGTTACGCGAAACACCATTATCTCATTCCTTCTGCCAACACGTCGTGGCCACAGGCGCTCCGCTCATAATCGAAGATGCACGGTCAGATGCGCTCTTGCGCGGCAACCTTGCAATCAGGGATTTAGGAGTGATCGCCTATTTGGGCGTGCCCTTGAAAACTTCGGACGGACACGTTCTAGGAGCGTTATGCGCAATCGAAAGCAAACCTCGAACCTGGTCCGCGCGAGACACGGATAGCCTCACGCAGTTCGCATCAATCGTCATGGATGAAATTGATTTGCGTGATGAAATCAAGAAACGTCGGGCGATCGAAGAACACCAGCAATTCCTCATCAGTGAACTCAGCCACCGTGTAAAGAACACCTTAGCGCTCGTTGATAGCATTGTCGGCCTATGCGTCCGCACCGCTCCAGACCCGGCCTCTCTCGGTGCCACGCTGCGCGCGCGGATTCAGTCACTAGCCGCAACGCACGCTCTCGCAGTAGATCATAGCAAAGAGACGATTGAACTCGGCGAGATCGTGAAAGCTGAGATTAAGCCCCTCAAAAACTCGAACGTGACGTTTGACGGTCCTAAGGTCAGTTTAAGTTCCAACGACGCGCTATACCTGTCGATGGGACTGCACGAGCTAACAACCAACTCTGTCAAATACGGGGCTCTCTCCGTTGCTGGTGGCCGTGTTGACGTTCGCTGGAAGATAGACCATACCAGACTCGTCTTGCACTGGATCGAAAGCAACGGACCACCCGTATGCAAGCCAACGCGGACAGGATTTGGCACCCTCCTCTTTGACCGCATATTAGGACAGCAGCTTCGCGGCACTGTAAGTCGAGCTTTCGATGCTGGAGGGGTGTCAGCAACGTTTGATCTTGATTGCTTGAGCTAACACGAAACAGCCTCGCTAATGGGCGTCGGTCCTAATTTCTCTGTAATCAGGCCTTTAGGAGGCGTTGGAAATAAACAAGCGTCTCGTAGCAACGATCACCCGCCCAGGGTATTATAGTGCTGCGAATGTGTTTATCGCCCCTAAGTTGGCGCATTCGCTTTTCAGTCCCGGCGCTCGTCCCCAGAGCGCTGGGACTTATTATTTAGTACCACCCAACGATTCGCGGCTTATCGAGTTAGAGGGTCAGCATGGAAGGATGTTGCCGAACTTCTCCAGCCTTCATATCCAGCTCCGCTATGTGATCGCTGCTTAGTCGCCGCTCTATCAGGCTTGCTGCCCATCCCTCGGGAACAAGCTCAAGTACACGATCAACCGCCTCGTCCCGTTTCGTCGCGGCTATCCAAACTTGCCAACTGCCATCGTCCGTCGTCACTCGAACCAGGTGGACTTCAGGATGGATGCCTTCCTTCTCAGTCAGCAACTCGTCAATAAGCCGCTTGATCCCTTCACTAGCCAATCGATCTGTGACGCGCGACGCCAACGCCTTATAGTGAAGAACCGTCGCATCAATTTTTTTGCACTTGTCGCACATGGCCGCGCCGCTGCGGTTAGAGACGTGTTCATAACTAAGGTAGACTGATGGCGTTCCACACCTTTAGGCAAGCCTTGTTACAACCGATTTAAAGCGTGGACCAGCAGGCCGGTAGGACAGCTCAACCGGTGGAAATAGAGTGTCAATAGGAGCACAGTTGAGGTAGGGGCGGACTTGAGGTCTACCTGCGCCGGCAAACGTTTTTCCACTTGGCTACTCGCCTCATCTATGATCGCCCAGCTGCCCTCAGTCTTATTTAATCATGTGCTGTGCTCTGGATGTGGCTTTCGGAATGGTATGCCACCCAGGCAATGGCAAATGCGCGGATGACTAACTAGAACAAGCGTGGCTTCGAGCCACCGCCTTTGAAGGATAGCGACACATTCCTAAGTTACGCGACTAGTCCGCAACAGTTTTTCTAGAAACTCCACACAGCGGTCTTGTATGAAGGCAGCGGCATGAAGATTGTGGCTTACCGGCGCGTTTCAACGCAGAAGCGGGGCAGGAGCGGTCTAGGTGTTTAGTCCAAGCTTTGATGGTGCATTCTTATCGCACGATTCGAAGGATGCGCTATGGGACAAGTTCTACACGGCTGCGCCACCACGACGGAGGCGGTCCGTCGAGCAATACAAAATAGTCAAGAGAGCCTGAGAGCGCTCGCCAAGCGCTACGGCATCAACCCGAAGACGGTCGCGAAGTGGAAAGAACGCGAGACCGTCGGCGATCTCCCGACAGGTCCCAAGGACGCCAAATCGACCGTGCTTTCCGTCGAAGAGGAGGCGATCATCGTCGCCTTCCGGCGGCATACGCTACTGCCGCTGGACGATTGCCTCTATGCGCTCCAGCCGACAATCCCGCATCTGACGCGGTCATCGCTGCACCGGTGCCTTCAACGCCACGGCATCAGTCGATTGCCGGAGGTCGAAGGGAGCAGGCCTTCGAAGAAAAAGTTCAAGGCTTATCCAATCGGCTATTTCCACATCGACATTGCTGAGCTTCAGACCGCTGAAGGCAAGCTTTACCTCTATGTCGCCATCGATCGCACCAGCAAGTTCGCCTTCGTGCAACTGGTCAGGAAGACGGGCAGGACTTCCGCCGCGGCTTTCCTCGAAGCTCTAATCGCGGCCGTCCCCTACAAGATCCACACGGTTCTCACCGACAATGGGATTCAGTTCACCTTCCCGCCACGCTACGCGGACGGCCCGACGGCAAGATACGTGACGCATATGTTCGATATGCGCTGCCAAGAGAATGGCATCGAACATCGGCTGACCAAGATCAAGCATCCATGGACCAATGGCCAGGTCGAACGCATGAACCGCACGATCAAGGAGGCCACCGTCCAGCGCTACCACTACGATAGACACGATCAGCTCGAAGCTCACCTTGCCGACTTCATCAACGCCTACAACTACGCTCGTCGGCTGAAGACCCTGAAGGGCCTCACGCCTTACGAATACATCTGCAAATGCTGGACTTCCCAGCCAGATCGATTCAAACTCAATCCGCTCCAGAAAATGCCGGGACCAAACACCTAGGCCTCGACGCTCAGGGAGCGGCCATCCAAGAGCTTGCCCGGAGTCGCGATGCGCGGATCATCCGTGAGCACAAGGCGGAAAGCGGTAAGACCAACGAGCGATCACAGCTCTCGCCAGCCCTCCGCCACGCAAAGGTCACGGGCACTACGCTGGCTCGCCAAGCTAGACCGCCGCTCCCGCTCAGCCTCATTCACCCTCACCCTCAGAGATAGCGGCGTGAAGTTCGTGTGCTGCGACATGCCTGAGGCCAATGACCTCACGATCGGCGTGTGGGCTGTGGTCGCGCAGGCTGAAGCCCAAGCCATCTCTAGGCGCACGAAGGATGCCCTCTAGGTTGCTCGCAAGCGCACTACGGAAGTGGTGCCAGAACGATCCGCTTTGGCAACCCCAACGGAGCAGCGGCCCTGAGAAGTGGGGGGCGAAGGCAACAAGCAGCCATCGCCATGGTCTCAGCCAACGCAGACCAACGTGCTCGTGATCTCGTGATCTCGTGATCTAGCGGAAGTGGCGAAGGACATCCGCCCGAGTGGTGTCGTAACGTTAGAGGCGATCGCAAGTTAACTGAATTGGCCGCGAGATGATGACGCCGCCCGGTGGCCGCCGGCATCCGTCCTCGGTGGCGAACTTACTGCGGTGGCTTGAGGCGTAGCTCTCCTTCCCGCGCTCTGGGTCGGCTCTCGCCTTACCCGCCTTAGGCGCTGGGTCTGACAAGGGCTACGGGAGGAAATCCCAGCGCAATCGCCTCGGGCGGCCCCCTTCGCGTGAGTAGCCCTAAAACTAATGAGACTAACGTCAGCGAGCAATAATCGTTAGATCAGCCGTGCATCGCGCGTGCTATTGTTCATCCACCAAATTGCCTAAATCCGATAGCCCAATTCAACTCCTTTAAATACGCTTCACGTATGAATCTACAAAAAGGGCGAAAGGCCTATTTTGCACACCAACTAAAGCAACTCATCGTCAGAGACGCAGTATGGCAGACGTGGTGCAATTCCGGCGAGCGTCGATTCCTGCCGATTCGGGCGCAATACAGTTTGCTCGCGCAAACCTCCAGGCCGCGACCGGCTCGCTCGGCTCTCTGTTGGCACTACTCGATCAGCTATCAAGAAAACTCGTTGAGATGCAAGATCTCCGACGTTCGCTTCCTGGCGACTCGCTTTATGCACTTGCCGAGCAAGATTTAAGAATTCTGGACAGCTTAAAGGTCGCGCGTGTCGCAACCCAGCTTCTGCTAGAAAGCTCAAAACTCGATTTGGAGCATTGATAATGGCTAGCTCAACAATCGAACAACGAATTGCGTTCAATGGCCTCAACACAGAAATGATTGAAGCACTCCGTCACTCGAAGCAATTCGTGCTTGGCGTGTTACCGTCGATTCTGGACGTCTTCTACGATCAAGTTGGTGAATGCGCAGAGACAGCGCGCTTCTTCCGCAATCGAGATCACATGATGCACGCCAAACGAATGCAGCTTATGCATTGGGGCATCATCCTGGACGGCCGTTTTGACGACGCATATGAGACGTCGGTCACCAAGATTGGAGAGGTCCACAATAAACTCGGGCTCGAGCCCCGCTGGTATATCGGTGGCTACAATGCGCTTGTCTCCAATTTGATTGCAGCGATATCAATGAAGATGCCGAAACGCCGTCTCGACTTCAAACACCATCAGAGGGTCGTAACGTTACAACAAGCAATTGTAAGGGCCGCGATGCTCGATATGGACATTGCTATTTCGGTGTACATCGAGGCTGGTCACCGTGACCGAAAACGTGAGCTAGCGAAGTTAGCAACCGACTTCGAAACTGCGATTGGAGGAGTAGTGAGCGTTGTTGCGTCTGCGGCAACTGAACTTGAAGCATCTGCGCAAAGCTTGCGCGGAGCAACTGAGCTTACGTCAACCGAGTCCAGTACTGCGGCGACGACTTCCAGCGATTCAATAACCAGCGTCAATGCGGTAGCGGCTGCCGCTGAGCAGCTTTCGAGCTCTATTTCGGAGATAAGTCGGCGCGTTAGCGAATCCGCGGCAATCGCTCATAGGGCGGCCGAAAGCGCAGATCACGCGAGTAAAAAGATTGATCAGCTATCTACCGCAGGACAGAAAATTGGGGCCATAGTTGATCTCATCACCAACATCGCTTCACAAACAAACCTGCTCGCTCTGAATGCGACAATTGAGGCAGCCCGAGCCGGGGAAGCAGGACGAGGTTTTGCTGTCGTTGCATCGGAAGTTAAAGGTCTCGCCGAACAGACAGCTAAAGCGACCGCGGAAATCGCCGCGCAGGTGAGCGACATTCAGACCTCAACGGAAGATTCAGTCAGAGCCATTACTGAAATCACAAGCGTGATCCGTTCCATGACCGAAGTGTCAACGGCTATCGCTTCGGCGGTTGAGGAGCAGAGTGCAGCAACCGGGGAGATATCTCGCAATGCTCAGATCGCAGCCGCAGGCACGGGTAGCGTTTCTGCAAGCATTGAGCAAGTACATCGAGCTGCCGGCGAAGCGGGTGCCACAGCTTCGCATGTGTTGACCGCATCAAGCGAGCTGTCGCAGCAATCGGAGCTACTGCGGTCGGAAGTGTCGAGCTTTCTAAATACGGTCAAGGCTGCCTGAGTGCATCCTAATTTGACGTGACGGCCTCTAGGACGAATCTCGTCAACTTTCGCGCAAACGATGAAACTGAGCAAACCTTGTACATTGATCAGCGACGCTTGCGAAATATTCGAGGTATAGCGCCGAATAGAGCACCTGACCTGCGTCGCCGCTTTCAAGCAAATACCACGTACCCGTCGGACTCCGTTCGGCCTTCTAAAGCGTGCCCGGAGGTCACATCAAGCGTTCGCCGATCAATTCCCGCCCTTGAGCTAACGGGCTTAAAACGGTGCCTCTAGCCAAGGCTTTGGCTCACGCTCGGATCAGGCACGAGATTTGGGGCGATCTCCGCAAGCCCGATTCTGATGCCCTGCAAAGGGCCCCAACACATCGCAATCCTTAACAGGCCGAAGGAACAGCTGACCATCGGCTTTTTGCCTTACCGAGCCCAACGAAGTCCTTTTCAATTAGTGAACACCCTTGGATGGAACTTCCGAGCGCATATTGGGGCGGAGAGCACGGAACGAAAAAATGACCCGGAGGTAGCGTTTGAGCGTTGGGGTCAGCATACGCTAGTCGTTCCGCCGACAATCGTTTCAGCATCTTAGGTTAAGCAGGTGAGATTGGCTGGGGAACCATGCTCTTCACCGTGATGATGGTGATGGCCATCCGGGGCAAGCTCACGTCCAAGCCCCTCATCCGAACAACGAGAGTTGCAGAGATCATAACTCAAATCTATCGCCGCATAAGCATTT
>CALRXG020000158.1:0-13294 GCA_943372075.1 Bordetella parapertussis
CTGATCTCGGATGTCGTTTCAAGATCAAACACTTTCGACCAGGCACTGGCGGCGTTTGAGGGCCATTTGGGTGCTGAGGGCCGCGCGCTAGTGCGGGCGCTCTGGGAGGAGCGCTGAGCCGTGATTGCGATTTCATGTCCAACTGATGATGCAGAGGCGGTGTTTCGCGAGTCGGCGGCGCGCACCCGTAACCCGGAGCTTCGAAGCGCTCTTCTCGCCCTGTCCGAGCGGATCAGCGAGCGTGCGACCGAATATCTGGACTTGGCGGTCCGCGCAGAGCTATTCCGACTGATGGCTGAGGACCCGGACGGCGTCAGCAAAGAGGATCTTTCGAACGTCTACGATCGCGTTCTCGTCCGTGGCAAAGGCCGCCCGGTCTACGACCGCCTGCGGGCAGGCGCGAAATATCGACGTTGCCCGCTCTGTGGCGCGCGAGATGTCAAAACGCTCGATCACTATCTGTCGCAATCGGAGTATCCCGAGTTTGCCGTGTTTCCGGCCAATCTTGTGCCGAGCTGTTCGGATTGTAACAAGGTCAAGCTAGCACATGCGCCTCGCACGCACGCCGAGCAGACATTTCATCCGTATTTTGACGATTGGAGTTCGCACCGCATTCTCCGTGCAGCAATCGATATTACCAACACGGTGCAGGTGAGCTTTTCCATCGAACAGGTCGCCGGTGTGCCGGCAGCACGCATAGCCAGAGCTCAGCAACACTTTGAATTGCTCGAACTCGGGTCGTTGTACGCGGGAAGTGCCGCAGTCGAGCTGGTCGAATCCAAGGACACCTTTCGGCGCAACTTTGCTGCCGGTGCAGACATCCTTCGGTCGGAACTCAACCACACCGCTCGCAGCCGCCAGCGCGGAAATCTGAATGCGTGGCGCGCGGCGCTCTATTGGGGCCTTGCGGCGAGCGACGACTTTTGCAACGGCGGGTTCAAACTGATCGAGGAAAGCTGATTTATCTGAAGAAAAGCGGTCGGTTCACGCTGAGGGCAGAGGTCATCTTTTCCAGAGTCACTGCGGCAGTTGCTGGATCAGCGCTCAATCGAAACGTCATTCTTCCTCCGTCTCCGGCTCATCCCCAAACGACCGGTGAAGGGACAGCAGCGTGTTGGCGGCCTCTTGCACCAGATTGCTCCCAGATCGGGTCCCGAGATGCAACGTCTTCATCATAGCTCCGAAGTTCTCATCCTGTTGCCCGCTGGCGGACGCAAGAATGTCGCGGACGTCGCAGCTATCACCCGGAGTGGATGGCGGGGATTCGCCCAGCGAAAGCGGCTTGCGTTCGGATTTTGGAGTCCCGCGCCGCGCTGTAATGGTAAGCGGCCCGGGGTTCAATGGAGCTGATGGCCTGGCGGTATCGGGTGACTTCTTCGGCGTGCGTTTTGCCGAAGGCCGGCGCAGCTGCCGGACTTTCGCCGGCGCGGCCGCGGTGATCCCGACACTGGTGTCTGCGCCCTCGACCGCCTCTGGCGCCGGATTGATGGCGCCGCCCAGCACTTCGTCCTGCCACGCCCGCAAGGCGGGAAGCTGTGGAGGGTGCCCCTTCGTTGCTTGATAATACCGGCGATACGGCTTGTCGACGTAATGCCGAATCTTCGTCAATTCGAACGATCGTGAGTTCTTGACCATCAGGATCGACAGCCGCGCGGACATTTCTCGAAGCTCAAGCGGGTTGCGCAGCGGCCGCGGCGTGTAATGCGGCGCCCAGACCCGCGGCGCGAAGATGCCCTGCCCCGGCCGCTTGATCGGTGTTTTGTAAATCTGCGTCGTCTCGCCCAGCATCTCGGAGACAAACTCCGACGTTTCGAGATCGTTGATCTGGATGAACAACTTGATCTGCGAGCCCGACACCGTGGTGATGCGCGTGTTGCGGCCGTAGAGCTCGTCGAGCTGCGCGATGTCTTGCATGACGATCGCCATGCGGAAGCCGTAGCCGGCGCTGATCGTGATCTTCGAGATCAACGAGTCCATCCGCCCGACGTGGTAGAATTCGTCGAGCATCAGCAGCACCTGATGGGGCTCATCGTCGCCAGGAATCTTCACCATCAGAAGATCGTGGATCTGCTGGAACAGAATTCGTATCAGCGGCCGGAAGATCGAGAGTTCTGCGATGGTGCAGCCGATGAAGATCGTCATCGGCTGGCGGCGTAACTCGCGAATATCGAAGTCGGACGTCTCGGTCGCTGCGGAGATCAGCCCGTTATTCCACAGCGACATCGCCATGTTGACATTGAAGACGGCGCTGTTGCGCGTCTCAGGTTCCAAGGCGATATACTGGTTAAAGCTGTCGACCACCCATGTCGGCAAATGCGGCCGTTCGGTCCTCACGATGGCGCGCAGCACCGATGAAATGTCTTTGCCGGTCGTGGTCATCCGCGCGACGCTGCGCATGTGCTGAGCACCAGCAATCAGAGGCGACGACAGCACGTAGCCGATCAGGGCAGACAGCAGGAGCCGCCCTGCCCCGGCCCAGGTATCGTCCGCCTTTTCAGGGATCACGAAGGAAGCGACGACCAGGCAGTCGGTCGCCATGCGCTCGTCACGTCGCACGAAATCCAGCGGGTTGTAGCGATGGGTGTCATTCGAGCCCGGCGAAAACATGAAGACCTTGTTGCCCATCGTTGCCCGATGATTTGCTAACGCGCCGAAGTTCTCCCGCTTGGGATCGAAGAACACCGCCGAACCCTGCCAGAAGTAACCGTTCGGGAGGACAAAGCCGGTGCCTTTTCCGGAGCGTGATGGCCCGACGACCAGAATATGCGCGGGTTCATCGGAGCGGATCGTCGCCCCGCCCAGCGTTCCGAGCACGATGCCCTGCCTGGCCGTCAGGCCTTGCTTCGCCGCCTCCATCACCGTGCCGAAGCGCGCGGCACCGTACGGCATCTGGCGCCGGTTGACGAAGGCGAACAGTAGGCCGCCCAGGCCGAGCGCGACAACAGCCGCCGCGGCGTAGCCCGCGCGAATGAGCGCCTCAACCCGGGTTGGCGTGAAGATGAGGCGGTCATAGAAATGACGCCAGGCGACAAGGAAAAAGTCCGCCGAGCGATCGGCGTTCTGCATCCGGAAGAGAGCCCAGCGGCTGGTACCTTCGCTGGGAAATCGGGTCGGCGCCCAGCGGAGCGCCACGACGACCTCGTAGGCCATGCTCCACAATAGCCAGAAGCCGAGAAGAAGAAGGATCGCGATGCCGATCCTATAGGCGACGACGCGCGCCATGGCGGCCTTTCCCCCCTGCCCGTTCCTGCCGCCACTCCGCCACGCGGGAAAAATAGATGGCCGAGGTGCCGCGCCAGCCGCCAACCTTGGTCTGCTGGATGACGATCGGCAGCACCGATTTGATGTAGCCGACGATCTCGTCGCGCCGCAGCCCGAGGCCCGCCTGCATCACCATGAGCGCGAGCTGCTCGAACGCGCCCGCCGGACTGTCGGCATGTACGGTGGTAATGCTGCCCGGATGGCCCGTGTTGATAGCGCGCAAGAACGAATAGGCCTCGGCGCCGCGGATCTCGCCGAGAAAGATGCGGTCCGGTCGCAAACGCATGGAGGCCTGCAGCAGCGTTTCAACGGTCACGCGGGCCTCTCCCTGGTCGCCCTTGGAGGCAACGAGCGGCAGGTAGTTTTTCTGGATCGGGTTGACTTCGCGCGTATCCTCGATGGTGATGATGCGCTCGTCGACCGGCACTTCCTTGAGGATCGCGTTCAGGAAAGTGGTCTTGCCCGAGCTTGTGCCGCCCGACAGCAGGATCGAATAGCGGTTAACGACCGCGAGACGGATGAACTCCTCGATCCGGCCGGCGTCGAGATGTTCGCACAGATGCCGGTCGGTTTCCGACAGCGCTCCTTCGCTTGCTGTCGTCACCTTGTCGAACGATCCGAGCTTGCGATAGTCGTCGAGCCGCATTTCCTTGATGACCTGCTTGCGGATCGCGAAGGCGCCGCCGGCCGTCGTCGCGGGCGGCATCACGCCCTGAAACCGCTCCCCTGTCGGCAGCGCGGCGGAAAGCAGCGGATGCTCCTCATTGACGCTCTGGCCGGAATGACCGGCGACGCGTTCCGCCAGATGGCGGATCGCATGTTCGGTCAGACTTGGCACTTCATGACGTTCCATCGCCGACTGACCGAAGCGCTCGACCCAGACTTCGCCGGGGCCGTTGGCGCAGATCTCGACGACCCGGTCGTCCTCGAGCCAGGGCCGAACGGGATCGAGCGCCCGATCAATGAAGACTGTCAGACTTCGTGCTAGCGCGTTCACGCTTGAGCTCCCTTAGGGCCTCTTTCACCGGATCGGGATAGAGCGCCGAGAAGTCGAGATCGCGCCGCACGAAGACGATGATCCGCGTCCCTTGGTCGAGATAGATCGTCGGCGGAATGTTGATCGAGTTCCGCAGCGCCTGCTGGGCGATGTTGGTGAGCGTTTGCGACACGTTTTGCGCCGCGATCTGACGCGCCTGCAGCGACAGCTGGTTCTGGTTCACGCCCGTCTGCGTCTGCGTCACCGCGCCCGTCATCGGATCAGTCGTGGTGATGATCGTGCCGTTGCCCGTGTTGTTGGCGTTCTGTCCGTAAGCGCTCAGGAACTGCGCCGCGCCACCCACGATGGAGAGCATGATCGCGGAGCCGAACCGCTCAACGTAGTGGTTGTCGACGAAGCCGGCATTGCCGGCGCGGCCTAAATCGTCCGTGCCGTTCGATCCGATCTGGACCGAGACGCCGTCCGACCGCAGCATTCGCGTCCAGACCACAAACACACGCGTCTGCCCTTGGGCGATGCCCGATTTGTATTCCCCGACAAGGCGGCTTCCCGCCGGGATCAGCACGCGGCGCCCGTCGAACGACCAGACGTTCTCGGTCACGACCGCGCGCACCATGCCCGGCAGGTCGCTTTGAACGGCCGTCTCGAGTACGCCGCGAATCATGGTACCCTGCGCCACCAGCGCGTCGATCCGGTTGTTCTTGGTGGCGCGTGAGACCTCGACGCCGGCAGCCGACACCGACGCCAAAAAGCGACGATTGGGATCGTCCTCTGGGCCTGCGGCGGCGTTGCTTCCACCGTCCGGATTTGCAGCGTTCGCCGTCGCCGATGCGTTGTCGGCGATCACCTGAGGCGCCCGCAGGCGCGCCCATTTTCGCCGCTCTTCCTCCTGGCGTTGACGTTCAAGCTCCGCGAGACGCCGCGCTTCGTCGTCGTTCGGTACTGCTGCGGCCAGCGGTGGTTCAGGCGGCGGTGGTGCCGGAAGCGCCAAGGGAGGGGCCACCGGAGGGGGCGGTAGTACAGGTTCGACCGGCGCCTGTGGGATGACGATGGTGCCCTGATTGGTTCGCGTCCGCGGCGCAGACAGGGATGGCGGCGGAAACTGCGTGGTGGTGAATTCCTCCTTGTCGGGCGTCGTCAGGGTGGGCGAACGCCGCACCACCGAGCCGTAGATTATCCAGGCGGCCACGACGAGAACGCCGATCGGGACCCCTAATTTCAAAAAGCTGCCAAGCGCTGTGCGGCCACGCGCGACGGAGGTCGCCGCCGCTTCGAGTTCGAATGAGCGATAGTCGTCGGCGCTCGGCATTGCGCGTCAACCTCCCAGAGTTGTGGCCGAGCCCACACGCTGCGGCGCATAGGGTTCGAGTCCGCTCGGTTCATGCACGTTGGTCAGACGGCGGTTGAAGATGCAGGTCGATTCCTGGCCGTTGCGCAACGTCCACTGCGGCGACACCTTGTCGACGATGATGTAGGGTCCCTCGGTCCGGAAATTGACGAGGCTCTCGTTGCGTTCGCCATCGACGATGTAGATCGTCGGCGTCTCGCCCTCGAAGCGGAACCAGGTCTTGGTGCCGTCATCGAACACCGCAACCGGCTTGTTCACCGACGATCCCTTGTAGCCATAATCGCTGTTGGCGTTGGCGATATTGAGGTCTTTGAGATTCGGATTGGCGGCGCGCTGCTTGGCTTCGGCTAACAGCTTGGCGCTCGCCTCATCATCCGGAAACCGGAACCGCACCGCAT
Organism: Bordetella parapertussis; assembly: GCA_943372075.1. GTDB lineage: Bacteria > Pseudomonadota > Alphaproteobacteria > Rhizobiales > Xanthobacteraceae > Bradyrhizobium. Next base: position 6,005 of record CALRXG020000158.1, read on the forward strand.
AGATTTGCCCGCCTGGCGACCGCGTGTTCGACCGCAGCAGGAACGAATAGATGCGCTTGTCGGTGACGACGTTGAGATTGGACTGGGCGTTCTTTTCGACCGGCTTGACGAAGATGATGTCGCCCTTGCGGTTCGGCTCGACCTTCCAGGCAATCGAATCACCGAGCGCCAGCGTTTCGATCTTCTCGTCCGGCTGCAGCTCGATCATCGTCGAGGTGCCGTAGCTGGCGTCGATCGCGGTGACGTTGTCCTTGTTGTAGACGACGTCGCGCACCCGCGAGTCGATGTGGCCCGGCCGCGGTAAAGCCTCGGCGAAGGCGGCGCCACTCGTGATGCACAGAATGAGAATGGAGGCGACGCAACATTTGATCATTGCTGCACACCTACCGTTCCCGGCGAGGGTGCGGTCTCCTGATCGCGACGATACTCGAGGACCTGGAAGCCGAGGGGGTTGTCGAAGCGCCATTCGTTGCGCATCGGAGCGGAGGTGTAGCGGAAGCGCACCAGCGACACCCAGTTGCGGGTGATGATGTTGGTCGACGACTTTTCCTCCGTCGAAAATCGAGCGAGTGCGGTTCGGTTGTTCGGGAAGGTCACGGACTTGATGTTGACGGCGACCACGGTGTTCGAGCCAAAGGCCTTCACCGGATTGTTAGGATTGGCGGGCGAGTAGATTTCCGTGAGCTCGCGCGCCGCGTCGCCGGTCGCGAGCAACTGCGCCAGATCGAAATTATCCTTCAGGGCCTTGGGATCATAGGTCTCGCGCGCCTTGATGTAGCGCACGACGTTAAACGTCGTGATGGCTTCGTCCTGGCTCAGTGAACCCTCGGCCATGGGCCGCTTTACCTCGACGAAGCCGGTGGTCTTGTCGACCACGACCATGTACGGCTCGTAGGTCTTGAGCGGGACCAGCAAAGCTAGGGTTCCGAGCGCGCCGACGGCCACGACCGCCATCACCGCGGCGACGATCCAGGCGAGCGCCCGCGAGTTGCGGTTGCGGCGCGCGATATCCCGCTCCCACGTCACGCCATCCGTGTAATAGCGTGAATCGACCTGTGCCGGCTCCGGGGCTGTCGTCTCGGTCATGGCCGTCCTCCCCCACTCGACGCCGGCGGGACGCCGGGATTGCGCAGCTGGTCAGCCAGACGACGAAATTCCGCGGACTGAGCCCAGGACGCGGCGCGCAATCCGACGCGCGCGCGCTGACGGGAAGCCAGCTCCTCCCGCCGGGACATCGAGACAGGATTGAGCGGGTTACGGAAGGCAAGGCGCGCCCGGTTGGCGGCGGCGCCGAGCCGATAGCCGGTGGCGGTCGCGAGCACCGCACCGATGCGCGGCGCAAATATTGGGACGCCGCCGGCGATCGCCGCTGCCATGTTGTTGATCTGGCTGAGCAGCAAAATGCCGATGATCGCGAGCAGCACGACCGGGCCGATGGTGGCCCAGGTTGCGGATTTGGAGTTGGCGACGCCGTTGAGTGTGTCGATCGTCTGCTGGATCAGCGAGACATAGAAGGCGAGGAACGCATAGACGAGGACCTGCACCAGGAAATACTGGACCAGCGCGCTCATCCAGCCGCTGAAGAACCGTGTCGTGACGCCAAACAGCAGCAGAATGATAAACAGCGGCGCCAACGCCAGCAGCAACCACATGAACATCTTCGACAGCACGATGAGAAAGATCGCGAAGCCGATCAGGAGGGCCATCACCACATAGAAGACAGCGGCAAAGATGTAGGGCCCCCAGTTGGTGATGCCGGCATTCTGCAGGAACGCCTCGGTCGCGCTGTTGGTTGTGTCCCACATGTTCTGCAACGCCGACTGGACACCGTTCACGGAGTTCAGATTTACGGACATTCCGGTGTTGTTCGCCGACGTCACCGCGCTGAGCAACGCGTTGCCGATCGCTGAAGGGCCATCATTGAGGAAATTGTACGCCAGCGTTTGGAAGTCGCCCCACTTCGTGGCCATGGCGTAAATCAGCACGGCACGGAACAGGCGAAACGCATGGTCAGCGGGACCGCCCGTCGCGGTGCCTTGCCAGATGCCGACGCCCCAGAAGATCACGTAGAGCGTGAGCAGCAAGCCGGCGACGCTGGTGGCGCCGCCCGAGGTCGCCGCGTTTGCCAAGGCCTGGTAGGCGGTCGATACATAGTTCTGACCGAGTTGGTCGACCGATTGCAGAAGCGAGGTAATGCTGAAGCTGTTTCCCATCGCCCCTCTCAGATCGGCCGCATCGGGCCGCAGCGGGCGAACCTTTTCAGATCATCAGGCTCGGTAGGCGGCGTCGCGTCTGAATAGGCGAGCGGCGCTCCGCCCTCATCCGGCGAGCAAGGCGCTTTGAGGGGTTTGTAGGCGCAGCCTGCGAGCAGCGTCGCCATCAGCGTCATGAACGCAAACGAAGTGATCAGCTTCATTGCGCCGACGCCTTCGGCTGCGTGAACGTCATGGCGCGTGAGGCGGCCTTTGCTGCCTCGCCCTGCGCGCTGGTTGCGCTGACGCCCACTGCCGGTGCCGGCGCGCGGTTGAAGCCATAGCGACTGATGAAGACGGCAGCGATCGCGACGATGGCGACAAGGATGGCAATACGTTTGGACAAGCTTCGCTCTCCCGCTCGGCTTACTGCTGTGTGAATTTCATGGCGCGCGCCGCCGACGACTCTGCCGCGATCCGGTCGAGGTTGGCCTGGTTGGCCGCGGCTGCCGCGTTGTTGACGACGCCGTTGAGCTCGTTGATCGTCTGCCCCGTCTGAATCTGCACCTGCGTGTTCTGGTCGACGCTGCCCTTGAGGTCTTGCGCCTTGCCGATCTGCTGGCCGCCCTGCGTGAACGCCGAGGACCTTTGCTGCACGGCGCCCTGCGTCGAGTTGATGAGGCCCGACAGGGTCGCGGCGACGTTGACGGAATTCTTGTATGCGGTGTCGGCAGGATGGCTCTGGCCATTGACGAGGCCGGTGATGGTCTGGACGAGCTGCAAGCCGTTGATCAGCGTCGAGACAATATTCTGAGACGCCGAGCCCATACCGGCAAATGATAAGGCGCCCCCGGAAATCACCGAGCCGAGGGAGGGTGCCTGCGCCATCGAGAAGCCGCCGCCGAGCGCCATCTGGGCGAGCGTGCCTTGGGCCTGCGACGACCGATCGCCGGTAACGGCCTGCAAGGTCTTTTGCGTAAACTGCAAAATCTGCTGATCCGCGGCAAGAATCTGCTGCGTGCTGGTCGCGATCTGCTGCGCCTTGGCGAGGTTGGCGTTGTCGAGCACAGGAACCTGCGCCATCACAGGCGAGGCCCCCACTACGGCCAGCGCGTACAACGTGAGCAGGACAATCAAGCGCATCGAAGCCTCCCTAGCGGCTGTTGGCGGCAATCGCGGCAAGAGCCGCAGTGACGTCGGCGGCAGTGAGCGCGGCGATGGAATTACGTCCTGCGTTCGCGGTGTTCTGCGCCTGAACGAGGTAGAAGATGACGTTGCCGTCGCTATCGACGGTGCGGGCGCTGACACAGGACGGATCGACCCGCGCGCCGGGCGCCGTGGTCGAACAGGCCGTCGGCGTCCGGCAAGGTTGCGCGGCTGTCCCCGCGCCGACCATGCCGACGGGACAGGCCGGCCCCGGCTGGGTGCTGGTCACGGTCGCCCGCATCCCCGTCGCGGCCCGGCTCATGTCGCTGTTGACCGCCAAGTTCAGCGCGTTCAGCGCCGTGACCCAGAGGTTGGCGGAGCCGATCGCGCCGTTCCAGACAAGATTGTTTTGCAATCGCGCGGCGCTGTTCATGTCGATCGCCGCCATCACCGTCTGCGCGGTCCCGACCTGCTGCCCGGCAGCCTGGAACGCCGACTGCGCCGCACTCATGGTCTGGCGGCTGGCATCAAGGCCGGCGACGACATCGCCGCTCGACTTGAAGAGCGTCTGGCTGTTGAGGGTCGCGCCTTGCGCGTTCGGATTGGAGGTCACCGGAAGATCAGGAGCGTAGGACCGGATCGCCTGGCTACCGGCCCCGCTTTGCGGCTGCACGGTCGGGTCGATGACGCTGACTTTCTTGCCCGTGGTCACCGCGCATTTGACGCCGTTATTGGCATCCTGTCGCCGTGTTGTGACCGGTAAGAGCTTCACCGTCGTGCTGGCCGTCTGGGAACGCAGCGTCAGTTGCGCGGCGTCGTTGACCGGGATATCGGCCAGCGCCGGCGTAGCGCCGAGCGCGAGAACGCTAACAATGATTGCAGATCTCATGCCTCGCTCCTGCCCATGAAGAGCGGCAACCACACGGCGGGGTCGTTGCCGACCCGCGCCCGCAGCGCATCGAGCTCGGCGACCGTCTCGGTGCGCCCGGACAGCACCTTGATCAGGTCCGGCATGCTGGCGAGATTGAGCTTCGCCACCACGCTGTCTCGGCCATGCTTGATCAGGAAGGAACGGCTCTCCGGCACGGTGCCGCGAATCCAGGCGACTTCCCGTCCCGACAAACGAAAAGCCTGCTTGTAGCTTTCGTCATCGGCTTTCGGATTCGGAAAGAAGATGTTGGTGCTGGTCTGTTCGATTAGCGTGTTCGAGGCTTTCGAGCGCACGATGTCGGCGGCCGATTGCGTGCCGAAGCCGACGATGCCGTTCTGCTTGCGAATGGTCTTGAGCTTGTCGCGGATGAAGAAGGCGAATACGTCATCGTCGAGCAGACGCCAGCCTTCATCGAGGAAAATCATCACCGGGTCACCGGTCAGGAGCTCTTCTGTCCTGTGGAAAATGTACATCAGCGCCGCAGTGCGGATCACCGGATCGTCGAGCACACGCGTCATGTCGAATCCGAACACGCTCGACAACGAGAACTGATCCTCGTCGTTGTTGAACAGCCAGCCACGCTGATCGGGCCGCATCCAGCTTTCGAGTCGCGCCAGCAGGTCCCCCTCCCCCGCCCGGATGCGGCCGCGCAGCAAGGTGGAGAAGGCTTTCAGCGTCCGACCCGCTGGACCGCCGGTGAGCGCCGCCGCGATGGCGTTGCGGATGACCTGCTCTTCGGACGCGGTCAGATCCGCGCCATTCGCAGGCCGCAACATGAAGGCGAACAGCCGATAGAGAAATTCCCGGTTGGGCGCCGTGTCCGGGAGCGACAGTGGATTGAAGCCGGTCGGCTCGCCGGGGACGAGCGTCTCATATTGCCCGCCGAGCGCCCGGATGAAGATCTCGGCGCCGCGATCCTTGTCGACGAACAGCAGCTTCGGCCGTGGCTGGATGCGCTGCGTCTGCGCCGCGATGAAGGACAGAAACACCGTCTTGCCCGACCCGGTCGGGCCGACGACGGTGAAGTTGCCGATGTCGCGGACATGATGGTTGTAATAATAGGCGGTCTGCGACGTCGTCTCGAACACGGAGATCGCCGGCCCCCAGTGATTGCCGGTCGGCCGACCGCTCGGATAATTGTGCAGTGAGGCAAAGCCGGCAAAGTTCTTCGATGAGATCACGCCCTTGCGGGCGATATAGGCAAAATTGCCGGGAAGCTGCGCCCAGAACGCCGGCTCGCAATTGAGGTCCTCGCGCGTCCAGATCACCGAGCGGTCCGTGAGCGCTGCGCCGACCACCGTGACGGCGGCGCCGACCTCCGACAAGTTGCGGCCGAGGCACATCACCGTCATGTGGTGCTCGCCATAGATCGCTTCCGAGGCCAGCAGTTCATCGCGGGCATCATCGAGATGCTCCGCGACAATCGATCCGGCCTCATCCGACATGTCGACTTGGCGCGACACCCGATCGATCTGCTTGGCAGCCTCGGGCCGGTCGACGATGGCGAAGCTCTGTGTGGCAATGAATTCGTGCGGCACGCGCAGCAGGTTGTCGAACGAGCCGGGACCGGTCTGCGCCGGGTATTCCCGGATCGAGACCATGGCGCCGAAGCGGGTATCCTCGGGGCCCGCGCCGCGAATTTCGATGGCGTTACGACCGAAGAAGATGCGTTTCATTGACAGCGCATCGGCGATGTCCAGGCGTGGCAGATGCATCGGGCGCGGGATGCCGCCATCAAGAATCTGCACCAGGAACTCGAGCGGCTCGGAGAACCAGACGCCATCGCGCCGCACCACACCGAGCTGGCGGGCGCCATAGCCGGCGAGAGTTTCGCGCACCGCGGTCGCCGCATCACGCAGCTCGGTCAGTGCGGTCTGCATCGCGACCGACTCGCCGGCCTCGTCCTTGCGGCCGAGCAACTTCGTCAGCATGAGATCGAAGGTGCCGGCCTGACCCTGCAAGGGCCGCCGCACGATGGTCAGGTAGATATCGTTGACGAACATGCGCCGCTGCGACAGCGCTGCGTCGTAGCGCTCGTCAAGCTCGCGGCACAACGGATTGTCGAAGGTCGAGTCGATCCTTGGCTGGACCTCCCGTCGGATGATGTGGGATACGAGCGCGAATCTCGAATTGGCAAGAGTCCGAATGACGTCGTTGCGTCCCAGCAGGCGCGAGTTGACTTCGCTCATGTCGGACGTCTCGAACGAATAACCATCGAGCTTGAGGACCGTCATGACAAGGCCATCGCGGGTCTTGATGATGTGGTCGTCGACATGGCGCGTATAGGGAACATGGGAGGCGACAGGACGCTCGCGCCGTGAAACGGCGCCGAAGGTCAACTCGTCAAGCAGGGCACGCGCAACCATCGCTTCCTCCTCACGCCGAATAGCTGTCGGCCGCCCAGAAGGCGCGCGAGCGGGGCGGGCATTTAGTGGATTTGACGAACAGGATTTCGAAGATGCGGTCGTCGCGCAGCGTCATCACGTAGCCGAACAGGTGCAGCGGGATGGCCACCAGCAGCATGAAGAGGTTATGCGTGACCAGGAAGCAGACGCTGGAGACCACGCCGCTGAACATGAAATACATGTATGGCACCCCCATCAGCGTGGGCGCGCGCGTCAACGCTTTGACGAGCGGTGTGATCAGCGGATCCTCGAGTTCGTCTTCGGTCATTGCCCGACCGCTGACTGGAAGAACTGGACGATCTGCGCCGAGCCGAACACCAGCACGATTCCGAAAATGACGCTGCCGGCGATGCCCCAGGTCAGCCGGCCGGACCAGGCGAAGAATCCGCAGGCGATCACGGCGAGCGTCGCCAATGCTGTCGCAATGGGCCCCGTGAGCGCTGAGACCAATTGCGTCAGCGTCGATTGAACGGGTTGCAGCGTCCCGCCACTCGACTGCGCCGCGGCCTTCGTGATGGTCTGTAACAGAAGCGCTCCGGCCAATGGCGCGCGTGAAAGCAATCTCTTCATCCAGTCCTCTCTTTTCAATCGACATGCATGACAAAGCCGTCATCCC
>CALRXG020000159.1:0-13158 GCA_943372075.1 Bordetella parapertussis
GAGGAACTTGTTGCAGGACAGCCCGACCGACACCGTGATGCCGATGTCGCGCTCGACCTCGCGGGCGAATTTGGCGAGCACCTTGGCCGGGATCATGCCGTGGACGCGCTGCGTGCCGGCAAGATCGAGGAACGCCTCATCGATCGACAACGGCTCGACCAGCGGCGTCAGCGCCTGCATCGCCTGGCGTACCTCGCGCCCGACCCGGACATATTTCGCCATGTCGGGCGGGATCACGGTCGCATCGGGGCAGAGTTCGAGTGCCTTGAACATCGGCATCGCCGAACGCACGCCATAGGTGCGCGCGATGTAGCAGGCAGCCGACACCACGCCGCGCTTGCCGCCGCCGATGATGACGGGGCGGTCGGCGATCTCGGGATTGTCGCGCTTCTCGACGGTGGCGTAGAACGCGTCGCAGTCGATATGCGCCAGCGAAAGCGTGGGCAGGGCGCGGTGTCGCACCAGCCGCGGCGAACCGCAATGGCTGCATCGCTTCACCTTGATATCGAGATCGCCGAGGCAGTCTCGGCAGAAACTGAGAGGGCCGTCGGGAGCTGCCGCTGCCGTGGTCACGGCACGTCGCGCTCCCATCTCGGGTCGCCCAGCGCCTGATGGGCGGCGGCAATGTTGGTCGGGTGCAGCTCGGAGGCCTGCGCGAACGCCTTCACGGTGGCGTCGTCGCGCATCACGAAATCGAGCACGCTCGCGAGAAATTGAGGATTGGATGCGGCATTGCGTAGCGTCTCCGGACCGATTCCGGTTTCGGCCAGGAACAGGCCCAGCCGCTCGGGATTGCCGGCAATGAAGCCGAGCGCCTGAATCGCAACGATTTCAGCAACTTCGCGTGGGTTGTGAACAGGCTTTTTCAACGCGCCGGTTTGCCTTTCCGTTAACTTATGGTCTCTATTGAGAGGCCCATCATGCCCGAGTCTTCCGCCTGGGTTCAAGCAACGGAAACCACGCTGCGGAAGTTGGACTTCGGGTTAACGGGTTAGAGCGATTCTGGCGCTAGTTTGAATTCACATTTTCGACGCGCCCCGAGCGCGGTACGTGAGGTGCCGCAGCCGGGCCCGTCTCCTGGGTTTGGGAGGGACGGGATGGCCAAAACCGTCCTGATCGTGGAGGACAACGAGCTCAATATGAAGCTCTTTCGCGATCTGTTGGAAGCGCACGGCTATCAGACTTCGGGCACCAGCAATGGCTTCGAAGCGCTCGACCTCGTCCGCAAGCTGCGTCCCGATCTCATCCTGATGGATATTCAACTGCCTCAGGTGTCCGGCCTCGAAGTCACGCGCTGGATCAAGGACGATCCCGATCTGCGCACGATTCCGGTGGTCGCAGTCACCGCCTTCGCCATGAAGGGCGACGAAGAACGCATCCGCGAGGGCGGCTGCGAAGCCTATTTGTCCAAGCCGATCTCGGTCGGCAAATTCATTGAGACTGTCCGACGCTTTATCGGATAGGGGAGTTGGGTTGCGATGTCCGCGCGTATCCTCGTCGTCGATGACGTTCCGGCGAACGTCAAGCTGTTGGAAGCCCGTCTGTCGGCCGAATATTTCGATGTGCTGACCGCGTCCAACGGGACCGAGGCGCTGGAGATCTGCGCGCGTGCCGAGTGCGATATCATCCTGCTCGACGTCATGATGCCGGATCTGGATGGTTTCGAGGTCTGCCGCCGCCTTAAGTCGAATCCGGCGACCCATTTCATTCCCGTCGTCATCGTCACCGCGCTCGACAGCCCGGCCGATCGGGTACGCGGCCTCGAGGCCGGCGCCGACGATTTCCTGACCAAGCCGGTGTCCGACGTCGTGCTGATCGCGCGCGTGCGCTCGCTGACGCGGCTGAAGATGATGACCGATGAGCTGCGGATGCGCGCCATCACCTCGCTCGAGATCGGCATGCAGGCGCCCGAGCGCAGCGCGATCGCTGATCGCGGCACCGGCGGCCGCATCCTGCTGGTCGACGACCGGCCGTCGTCCTATGAGAAGCTGGCGCCGATCCTCGCCGCCGAGCATACTGTCGACGTCGAGGTCAATCCGTCGGAGGCCTTGTTCCACGCCGCCGAGGGCAATTACGATCTCCTGATCGTCTCGCTCAGCCTGGATAATTTCGACGGCCTGCGCCTGTGCAGCCAGGCCCGCTCGCTGGAGCGCACCCGCCAGGTCCCGATCCTGGCCATCTCGGATGCCGACAACAATGCGCGGCTGATGCGCGGGCTCGAGATCGGCGTCAATGATTACCTGCTACGTCCCGTCGACAAGAACGAATTGCTGGCGCGGGCGCGCACCCAGATCCGCCGCCGCCGCTATACCGATCATCTGCGCGACAACGTGCAGAACTCGATCGAGATGGCGATCACCGATGCGCTGACCGGCCTGCATAACCGGCGTTACATGGAGAGCCATCTCGGCACGCTGGCGGAGCAGGCGTCGATGCGCGGCAAGCCGCTGGCGCTGATGATCCTCGACATCGACTACTTCAAGGCGATCAACGACACCTACGGCCACGATGCCGGCGACGACGTGCTGCGCGAATTCGCCGTCCGCATCCGCAAGTCGATCCGCGGCATCGATCTCGCCTGCCGCTATGGCGGCGAGGAGTTCGTGATCGTGATGCCCGAGACCGATCAGCATGTCGCCGGCATGGTCGCCGAGCGGCTGCGCCGTTCGATCGCAGGCGAGCCCTTTGCCGTCGAGAAGGGCGGCAAGCGGATCACGGTCACGATCTCGATCGGACTCGCCACGCTGGAGCGCAAGGGCGAGCAGGTTGCCGACGTGCTCAAGCGCGCCGACACCGCGCTCTATCGCGCCAAGCACGACGGCCGCAACCGCGTGGTCTCGGCGGCGGCCTGATCAGCTCTTTCAGCTGCTGGGCGCGTGACGTGACTTTCCGCCTTCGGATATTCGCGCGCCGATCGCCCGGGCCGCTTGCTGCAGGCGCGGCAGATAGCGATCGGCGAACACGGCCTCGCTCATCGCCGACGATCGCCACACGATGTTGAGGCAGCCGAGCAGACGCCCGGCGCTGAGGATCGGCACGGCGATTCCGATGTCGCCCTGTCCGACCGATGTGGTGACGCCGGATGGTGCCCGGCAGCCATGGCCCTTTCGTCGCGTGCGATCGAGCATCGCCTCGATGCTATGACGGGGCCCGGCGCCGCCGTGTGTTGTATTCGCGTCCGACACAAGGCGCGCATGGGCAATGGCTTGTTGTCGTTCCGCGTCCCCGCAATAGGCAAGCCAGGCGCGGCCGAGACCGGATCCGAGCAGCGAGACGCGCAGGCCCACGGGCACCGGCGCGATCGCGAGCGGCGTCAGGGCCCGGTTGCTCTCGATGATCTCCATCGTGCCGTCGCGATAGACGCCAACGTCTGACGGCCATGCGATGTCCCGGCACAGTTCGTGGAGCACCGCCGTGCTGCAGTCGAGCAACTGCTCCTTTGCCTCGGACGCCGCCGGCAGACGTCCCCGCGACGTGCGCCGCCAGTAGCCATCGGCCAGCCGCTGGCTGACATAGCCGTGCCGTTCGAGCGTCGACAGCAAGCGCAGCAGCGTGGGCTTCGGCAGCGTCGTGATCCGGTGCAATTCGCGCAGCGCCATCCCATCATGCGTTTCCAGCGCCTCCAGAACGTCGAGGCCGCGTGACAAGGCCCTGACCGTGTCGTGCTCCATCTGTCAGTTGTTCCATTGCTGGTGGGAGATATCCCGATCCCGGCACGTTCCACTGTCCGGAACGCGGGTTCAAGAGCAATTGAAGGCCAGCTTGGGGCCTCCTACGCTCCCGGTCGGGCAATGTGGGAGGTCTCGATGCCAAAGATGACCCGTCGGCGGTTGATCAACTCGGCGGCTGCAACATCCGTCACGCTGGCGCTCGGGCAGGGCGCATTGGCGCGGACGCCGGCGAAGCAGCCAAACATCATCTTCATTCTCGCCGATGATCTCGGCTATGCCGACGTCTCCTGCTACGGACCGTCGGAGATGCAGACGCCGAACGTCGACCGCATCGCCGCCGGCGGTCTGCGCTTCCTGCAGGCCTATGCCAATTCGGCGGTGTGCTCGGCGACGCGCACCGCGCTGATCACCGGCCGCTACCAATATCGGGTTCGCCTCGGATTGGAGGAGCCGCTCGCCGGCGCCGGCAAGACCGTTGGCCTGCCGCCGGAGGTGCCGACCATTCCCTCGCTGCTGAAGAAGTTGGGCTACGTCACGACGTTGGTCGGCAAATGGCACATGGGGGAGCTGCCGAAGTTCGGCCCGTTGCAGAGCGGCTACGACCACTTCTATGGCTTCCGCGGCGGTGCGATCGACTATTACGCACACCAGGGCCCGGACCATAAGGACGATCTGTGGGACGACGATCTGCCGATCCACAAGGTCGGCTATGCGACCGAGCTGTTCGGCGATCGCGCCGTCAGCGTCATCGAAGGTTATGCGAAGAGCAGGCAGCCATTCTTCCTGAGCCTGCATTTCAACGCGCCGCACTGGCCGTGGGAGGCGCCGGGCGACCAGGCGGAGTCGGAGCGTCTCGCGGCGAAATCCCTGTTCGACTTCGATGGTGGCTCGCTGCAAACCTATCGTCGGATGGTGCAGGCGATGGATGCCCAGATCGGTCGTATCCTGCACACACTCGACGCCAAGGGCATCGCCGACGACACCATCGTGGTCTTCACCAGCGACAATGCCGGCGAACGCTTCTCGAATACCTGGCCGTTCACCGGCCACAAGACGGAGCTGCTGGAAGGCGGCTTGCGCATTCCCGCCGTCATCCGCTGGCCTGCCAAAATCACCGCGCGCCGTACGCATGACCAGGTCATGGCCAGCATGGACTGGCTGCCGACGCTGCTGGCGGCGGCAGGTGGCGCGCCGGATCCGGCCTATCCATCCGACGGCATGAACCTGCTGCCGGTGCTGACCGGCAATCCGGCGCCGGTGCCGCGCAAGCTGTTCTGGCGCTACAAGGCCAATGCGCAGCGTGCGGCCCGCGACGGCGACTGGAAGATCCTCAAGATGCTGGACCAGACCTTCCTGTTCAACGTGGTGGCCGATCCGCTGGAGCGCGCCAATCTCAGGGATCGTCACCGCGACGTCTACGACCGCATGGTCGCGGAATGGACCGAGTGGAACAAGGACATGCTGCCGGAAGTGCGCGAGAGCTTCACCGACAGTTTCGACAGCAGCCAGCTCGCGGATCATTTCGGCGCGCAGAAGGCCAGCGGCCAGCCGGATCTCGACGAAGCCTTTCCACAGCAGACCCGATAGTGATGGCGCCGGCTAAAGCATGATCCGGAAAAGTGCGAAGCGGTTTTCCGGAGAGATCATGCTCAAACGAGGGAGCTGAAGCGCGATGCCGATTCAGCTCAATCTCACTGTGCTTCAGCGCCCGCGCTTCACCGCGTCATAGGCCATCCGCTTGAACTCGAACGAGAACGGATGGACGAACGCCATCTGGCGCTGCGCCATCATCACGCCGGCGATGCCGGTCTTCGGCGAGATCCACCATTGCGTGCCGGCGACGCCGCCCCAGTAGAATTCACCGGCTGCATCGGGATGATCGATCGGTGAGGGATCGAGGATCAGGCCGCCGGCAAGCGCGTGTGCCTTGCCGGGCTGTTCGCCCATCAGCGCGAAGCGGATCCATCGCCCTTCGGGCAACTGGTTGGACATCATCATCGCAATGGTGTCCGGCTTCAGCAGCGTCGGTCCGCCCGGCAGCAGGCTGCGGATCAGCGCCACCATGTCGGGCAGCGTCGAGACCAGGCCACCGCCGCCGCTGAGCCTTGCGACCGGACGCAGATAGGCTCCGGGGAACGGCGCATTGTCGGTGCGGGTGAGGCCCGGCTTCATCGGCTCCATGAGATCCGCGCCTGCATAATACGCGACGAGCCGACCCTGATCCTGTTGCGGAACGACGAAGCCGGTATCGACCATGCCGAGTGGATCGAGGATGCGCGCCTTGATGAACTGGTCGAAGCTCTGGCCGCTGACGACTTCCACCAGGCGTGAGGTCACATCGGTCGCGAGCGAGTACTCCCACGACGCCCCCGGTTGATAGATCAGCGGCAAATCGGCGAGCACGTCCACCATCTCGGCCAGCGTCGTATTGGGATTGTGCACGCCGCGCTCGTTCAGCGCCTTGAAGATGACGGTGCCGGGATCAAAGAAACCGTAGCTCAAGCCGGCAGTGTGGCTGAGCAACTGGCGGATCGTGATCGAGCTCTGCGCCGGCTCGGTATCGTCGATCGACGTCGCGCCCGGGCGCAGCACCTTGCGGTTTCCGAGCTGCGGGATGAAGGTCTCGATCGGATCGTCGAGCCGGATACGGCCGTCCTCGAGCAGCAGCAGCGCCGCGCAGGAGGTGATCAGCTTGGTGTTGGAGAACACCCGGAAGATGTGGTCGGTGCGCAGCGGGATCTGCGCTTCCTTGTCGGCCCATCCGACACAGGACACGTCGACCAACTCGCGACCGACCATGACCGCCGAGGAGATTCCGGAGAGGAGATTGTTGTCGATATAGCGCTGCATGGCCGCCCGCGCCGGCGCGAAATCGTAGCCGGTGGCGGTCACCTTCAGATCTTCCATTGTCGTTCCCCTGTTGCGCCGTGCTGCTCGCGCGGTCGTCGGCAATGTCGCGTGACGGAATATTCCGATCGGCCATCTCGCATGCGTGGCGCTACCAACCAAACGGAACCTGTTTGCGCAACCGGATTTATCCGCCCCGCTTCTTGTCCGCCGGCGCGGAGCTTGCGACCTTGACCCCCGCATTCGCCAGCAGCACGCGGGCGGCTTCCTTCGCCGCGCGCGCCATCGCCGGATCGTCGCGCACCAGGTCCTGCGCGATCGAGCCGTCGACCAGCAGCGTGAGCTGGGTCGCAAGTCCCTCGGCATCGGTGACGCTGAGCTGGCGCAGCAGATCGCGAAACCAGATCCGGCGGCTTTCCTTGAAGGCGATGGCGATGTTGCGAACGCTGCGGTCCTCGTCCTCGGGGCCGAGTTCGGCCACCGCGTTCACGAACGGGCAGCCGCGAAAGTCCTTGGCCGAGAAGCGCCGTTCCAGCGAATCGAAGGTCGCGAGGATCTGCTCGGCCGGCGGCTTGTCGGAAGGCGGAGGTCGCACGAAGCGACGCTGCAGATAGACTTCGATCAGCGCATCCTTCGACGGAAAGTGATTGTAGAGCGTGCGCTTGCTGATGCCGATCTCGGCCGCGATGGTATCGACGCCGATCGCGCGAATGCCCTGCAGGTAGAACAGTTTGTCGGCGGTCTCGAGGATCCGCTCTTTCATGGTCTGTTTGGGAGGCGGGGAAGCCATGCGCCGGCCGTGATCCTCTTCGCTTGACAGCAGTACCCCCATATAGACTAATTACACAGGTCTGTGTAACCAAAACATGGCTGAATCGCAGGCCGTGGCGTTCGTGCCGCGCCGATCCGGGAGAACAAAAAACAATGCCCCTGTTGCAGGTCCTGCGTCCCACGCTTCCGATTCTGATCGGCGCCTCCATCATGCTCACGCTGAGCATGGGCCTGCGGCAGAGCCTCGGCATCTTCATGCAGCCGCTGACGCACGACATCGGCATCTCGGTGTCCCATTTCACGCTGGCCCTGGCGGTGCAGAACCTCGCCTGGGGTTTCCTGCAGCCGTTGGCCGGCGCGATGACCGTGCGTTACGGCTTCCGTCCGATCATGGTGGTCGGCGCGCTGGCTTACATTGCGGGCCTCGTGCTGATGACGATGGCGCATGGGCTGTTCAGCATCATGATCGGCGCCGGTGTGTTGATCGGCATTTCGCTCGCCTGCACCGCGAATGCGATCGCAATGTCGGTCGCCGCGCGCGCGGTGCCGGAGATGGTGCGCTCGACCGTGCTTGGCATGGTCTCCGCCGCGGGCTCGCTCGGCGCGCTGCTGTCGGCACCGATCGGCCAGATGCTCAATGAAGGTTTTGGCTGGCGCGTCGGGCTCGCCGGCTTTGTGATTCTCTCGATCGGCATGATTCCGGCCGCGTTGTATGCCGGCCGCGTCGACAGGATTCCGCTGCCGAAGCCCGCGGGTGACGACATCGGCAACGCCACGGCTGCGACCGCGGCGAAGACCGCGTTCGGCAGTGCGTCCTTTGTGGTGATGACCTGCGCCTACATGGTCTGCGGCATGCAGCTCGTCTTCCTCACCACGCATCTGCCGTCGTATCTGGCGATCTGCGGGCTCGATCCGATGCTCAGCGCGCAGACGCTCGGCATGATCGGCGGCTTCAACGTGCTGGGCTCGCTGTTCTTTGGTTGGGCCGGCCAGCGCTGGAACAAGCTGGCGCTGCTCGGCGCGATCTACATCCTGCGCTCGCTGGCGCTCGCCTGGTACTTCATGCTGCCGGCAACGCCCGGCTCGACGCTGCTGTTCGGTGCCATCATGGGCTTCCTCTGGATGGGCGTCGGGCCGCTGGTCGCGGGCGCGGTCGCGGAGATGTTCGGGCTGCGCTGGCAGGCGATGATCCAGGGCCTTGCCTTCATGAGCCATCAGATCGGCAGCTTCCTCGGTGCTTATGGAGGAGGGGTGATCTACGACTCGCTCGGCTCCTACACCATGGCCTGGCGCATCGGCGTCGCCCTCGGGCTGGCCGGCGGCATCATCCAACTGGCGTTCGCGCTGATCCGGCCCTCGCAGCCGCCATTGCTCAAGGCGGCCTAGCGTCCGTTCCCGGCAAAGCGGCGACTGCCCGTGCCAGGGCAGTCGTTGCGTCTTGCCTACTTTTCCATCGATCGCTTGCTGCGCGAACGTGCAACAGCGCGCGAAGCCGTTCCGTGCGCGAATTGAAGTGGTCGCGTTTTCAAGGCGTTACCCTGCATGCGCCGGTGGCATGAATCTTGATTGAATATGGCTAGAAATCGTGCCGGAAACCGTCGCTGAGGTTCCGGCCCGGAGACCCATGGGAAGGGCTGGCCGCGATGAGGCTAGTCGCCATCATTCTCCAGCGATCCGCGCACCACGGCCTTCGCCGCGCCGCCGAGCAGGAAGCTCTTGTGCCGACCGTCCGGTGTAGCGCCGCCACGGCTTTGCGATCGCGCTACCCAATCGAATCTCCTCGAACAGAATTCCGATCACTGCGCCGCAGACGGCCGTTCGGCATTCGCGCCGCGGCATTCCGAACACCAGCATTTCTTGTGACGGGAGGAAGATGATGGAGTCTGGGACATATACGCAGCAGAAGCTCGTGAGGATCCTGGTAGCCCTGCTGGGAGTTGCGTTTCTTTGCCTGCTGTTCAGCGACGTCGCGCTGGCTGAGGACGCTGGGCCGCCGGCCTGCGGCGGCAAGATTCTCGAGAAGTGCACGCCGAATTCCGGCGACACTGCGTGGATGCTGACCTCGGTTGCGCTCGTCCTGATGATGACGGTCCCCGGTCTCGGCCTGTTCTATGGCGGCATGGTGCGCAAGAAGAATGTCGGCGATACCGTGATGACCAGCTTCGCCGTCACCTGCCTGGTCACGATCCTGTTTGCCGTCGTCACCTACAGTCTGGCGTTCCGTGCCGGCACGCCGTTCATCGGCGGCCTCGACCGCTTGTTCCTGAAGGACATTCTGAGCGACATCGGCAAGGGTGGCATCGGTAATCCCAATCCGCTCGCCGCCACCATCCCTGAGTCTGTCTACATCTGCTTCCAGATGACATTCGCCATCATCACGCCGGCGTTGATCGCCGGCGCGTTTGCCGAGCGGATGAAATTCTCGGCCATGCTCTGGTTCATCGGGCTTTGGGCCATCCTGGTCTACGCGCCGGTCGCGCATTGGGTTTGGGGACCCGACGGAATCTTCTCGGCGGGCAACGATGCTGCCTATGTCAAAGTTCTCGATTTCGCCGGCGGCACCGTGGTGCACATCAATGCCGGCGTCGCCGGCCTGATGTGCGCGATCATGCTTGGCAAGCGCGTCGAGACGGGACCGGCGCACAATATGGTGCTGACCTTCATCGGTGCGTCGCTGCTGTGGGTCGGCTGGTTCGGCTTCAACGCCGGCTCCGCCGTCACGGCCGGAATGCAGGCTGGCATGGCGATGCTGGTGACCCAGATCGCCACGGCGGTGGCGGGCTTCACCTGGATGCTGGTGGAATGGGCATTGAAGGGCAAGCCGACTGTCGTCGGCATCTGCTCGGGTGCGGTCGCGGGCCTGGTCGCGATCACGCCGGCCTCCGGTTTCGTCGGGCCGGTCGGCGCTTTCGCCATCGGCATCGCCGCCGGCGTCTGCTGCTACTGGGGATGCACCGGGCTGAAGCGGATGTTCAGCTACGATGACGCGCTGGACTGCTTTGGCGTCCATGCGCTCGGAGGCATCGTCGGGGCGCTGCTGACCGGCGTGTTCGCGGTTGAGCAGTATGGCGGAACAGCCGGTGTTCTGGAGGGAAATACCGGGCAGTTCCTCAATCAGTGCATCGGCGTCGCGACGGTTTTCGTGTATGATGCCGTGGTGAGCCTGATCATCCTGTTTGTGATCAATCTCTTCGTTGGCCTCCGCGTGACGAAGGACATCGAACGCGAAGGTCTCGACCTCGCGCTGCATGGCGAGGTCGTGCAGTAGGAACGGGGCAGATTTCGGTGGGATCGGCAGTTGCTGCCGGCCCCACCGGCCAAACCTGTTCGAGGTGCCTTATGAACTGGTTTTACTGGAACACGGCGTGGTCGCTGTTCTTCAGCCTGGTTTGGTTCATGACCATCACACACAATCCGGATGCCGACATCGCGGATGCGCATCTGCCGGATGAGGCATTCAAGGGCTAGCTCCGGTAGTAGCGCCACATCCTGAGGAACGTCCGATGGATCTCCTCGGGCGTCCGATCGAACGGCTCCAGATCGACGCGCACCACGCCGCGCTGGTCCATGCGCCACGGCAAGCGCATCAGCACCCGATAGGCCGGCCGCTTGCGCCAATCAGCCACTAGCGCGCTGCCGAGTGGTCCATCGAGCGCGATCTGCAATTCGTGAACGGTCATCGCGCGCTCGGCGATCTCGACGAGATCGATCCGCGTGATCGCGCGCCAGCGGATCAGCCCGAAGGCCTGGATGAAGATGCCATATTGGTTGGCCCCGATGGTCGGACGCCCGGCCTCCAGCAGCGGGATGTTGTAGTAGGTGAAGCCGGCGGCGGCCGCCGCCAGCGCCAGCCAGTAGATCGCGCCCGTGATCCACGTCGCGGTCAGGAAGACCGCGGCGAGGGCGGCCGTCACATAGACCGGAAAGTAGATGTCCTCGCGGCCATAGGCGACCGAGTAACCGCCAACGTTTCCTTCGTCCAGGGCTGCAGCCATGCGGACCCTTCGCCCGGGCACTGTCCGGGGCGCTTCAGGGAATAACGCCTGGCTACAAAGCAAAAACGGGGCCCAAAGGGCCCCGCTTGAACGTCGGAAGCAGGCGATCTTACTTGATCTTGGCTTCCTTGAACTCGACGTGCTTGCGCGCGACCGGGTCGTACTTCTTCTTGACCAGCTTGTCGGTCATGGTGCGCGAATTCTTCTTGGCGACATAGTAAAAGCCGGTGTCGGCCGTCGACACGAGCTTGACCTTGATGGTGACCGCTTTGGCCATGTGCAAATCCTCGAAAATGAAGGGGTATCGGGAGCCGGCCAAATCGGCCCGCGTTTGGCCCGGAAACTAGCCGCAAACCGCTCAAAGTCAAGGATTTCCGGGCCGAAATCGTCCCGATTCCGGCCAATTAGCCCTCGAAGAACTGGTTTTTCGGCCGCGGCAGGCCGAGATTTTCGCGCAATGTCCGCCCCTCATACTCGTTGCGGAAGATTCCACGCCTCTGCAGTTCCGGCACCACCCGGTCGACGAACTCGAACAGGCCCTGCGGCAGGTAGGGGAACATGATGTTGAAGCCGTCGCTGCCGCGACCGGTCAGCCATTCCTCCATCTGGTCGGCGATGGTCTGCGGCGTGCCGACGAAGGCGAGCCCGCCATAGCCGCCGACGCGCTGCGCGAGCTGACGCACGGTGAGCTTGTCGCGCGCCGCGACCTCGACGAGGCGCTGCCGGCCGCTCTTGCTGGCATTGGTCTCCGGGATCGGCGGCAATTGCCCATCAGGATCGAAGCCGGACGCGTCGGTGCCGAGGATCACCGACAGCGAGGCGATCGCGCTGTCGTAATGCACGCGGCTGTCGAGCAGCGCGCGCTTCTCCTTGGCTTCCTCGACGCTGTCGCCGACCACCACGAAAGCGCCGGGCAGGATCTTCAGATGCTCGGGATCGCGGCCGATCTTCTCCATGCGGCCCTTGATGTCGGCATAGAGCTTCTGTCCGTCGGCAAGGCTGCCGCCGCCGGTGAACACGGCTTCCGCGGTCTCGGCCGCGAGCTGCCTGCCGTCGTCGGATGCACCGGCCTGCACGATGACCGGCCAGCCCTGCACCGGGCGGGCGATGTTCAGCGGGCCGCGCACCGAGAGATATTTGCCCTTGTGATTGAGCACATGCATCTTGTCGGGATCGACGAACAGGCCGGATTCGACATCGCGCACGAAGGCGTCATCGGCAAACGAATCCCAGAGACCGGTGACGACGTCGTAGAACTCGCGGGCGCGCTTGTAGCGCTCGGCATGCTCCATGTGATCGTCGAGGCCGAAATTCAGCGCCGCGTCCGGATTGGACGTGGTGACGATATTCCACCCCGCGCGGCCGCCTGAGATGTGGTCGAGCGAGGCGAAGCGGCGGGCGACGTGGTAGGGCTCGTCGAAGGTGGTCGAGCCGGTCGCGACCAGGCCGATATTCTCTGTCACAGCCGCCAGCGCCGAGAGCAGGGTGAACGGCTCGAACGAGGTCACGGTGTGGCTGCGCTTCAGCGCGTTGATCGGCATGTTGAGCACGGCCAGATGGTCGGCCATGAAGAAGGCGTCGAACTTGCCGGCCTCGAGCTTCCGGATCAGCGTCTTGATGTGGTCGAAGTTGAAATTGGCGTCGGGCCACGCCCCGGGATAGCGCCAGGCGCCGGTGTGGATGCTGATCGGCCGCATGAACGCGCCGAGCTTGAGTTGACGCTTCGCCATTGCCCCGTTCCGTCCTTGATGTCGTTAGCGGAACAGATAGGGAGGCGGCATCCGGCGCGCCATCCGGAAGATTATTTTGTTTTTTCGCCTTCTCTCGACATCGTCATTCCGGGGCGGCCCGAAGCGACAAGCCCGGAATCCATT
>CALRXG020000160.1:0-13131 GCA_943372075.1 Bordetella parapertussis
GCCTAAGCAGATCGATCTCGGTCTCCGATGCGCGGCGCCCGATCATCGCACGCTCCATCGAATGGTCCGGGCCGGCGCGGAAGCGCTGCATCATGCCGCAGCACATCACGCCCCAGCGCAGCGTGCCCATCACTTCCCAGAACATCACGCGGTCGGGGTCGGCCTTGCGACCGGCTTCCTCGTAGCCAGCGAACAGGTCCTCGCGCGTGCCAAAACCGCCGACCGGCTTGTCGATCTCGCCGAAGCGCCACGAATTGACGCAGATCCAGCCGAGATCCTCCATCGGATCGCCGGTATGCGCGAGCTCCCAGTCGAGCACCGCGCGCACCCCGTCGGGACCGATGATCAGGTTGCCGTGCCGGAAATCGCCATGCACCAGCGTCACCTCGGACGATGGTCCGGGATCGTGATCGCGCAGCCAGCGCAATGCCAGTTCGAACACCGGCCGAGGCCAGTTGAAGCTGTGATATTCGCGGGAGAGATCCTCGATCTCTCTGGTCGCCGTCAGGCCGCGCAGCTTCGGCAGCCTCGCCTGCGGCAGGCCGTGAATGCCAGCGATGACGCGGCTGAGCTGGCGTGCCAGCAGCGGCCGCGCGCCGGCATATTCCTCGTCGCGCAAAATTTTCCGCGCGATGGTCTCGCCTTCGACGCGTGCCATGATGAAGCCGCGGCCGAGGCCGTCCTCCGGCGTCAGCACATGCATCACCTTCGGCGACGGCAAACCCGCGTCATGCGCGAGCTGCATCAGCGTGGCCTCGGCATCGAGGCCGGCAGCGCGGCCGGGCGCCGCACCGTAGCCCGGCGGCGCGCGGCGCAGGATCGCGCCGATCGTGCCGTCCGGATGCACGATGTCGAACGTCCAGGTCTCCTGGCTGGCGCCGCCGGAGAGCTTTGCCGCGCCGGCGACGCCGGTCGCGCCCGGATGAAACGCGGCGACGCAGCGCCTGAGTTCGGTCTCGATCATTTGCCCTTGAACTTCGCCGGCCGCTTCTCGAGGAATGCGGTGACGCCTTCCTTGAAATCCTCGGCGCGGCCCGCGATCCGCTGCGACTCGCATTCCAGGTTGAGCTGATCCTCGAGGGTGTTTTCCGGGCTGTCCCAATAGAGCTTGCGGATCAGCGACAGCGCGATCGTCGGTCCGTTGGCGAGATCGTGCGCGAGCTTCATGGTTTCCTCCATCAGCGCGGCGTCGTCATAGACGCGGTTGATGAGGCCCCATTCCAGCGCCTTCTCGGCCGGCAGCCGCTCGCCGAGCAGCGACAGTTCGACCGAACGCGCCTTGCCGATCAGCCGCGGCAGCAGCCAGGTCGAGCCGCAATCCGGCACCAGGCCGATGCGGCGGAATGCCTGCAGGAAATAGGACGAGCGCGCGCACAGGATGAGGTCGCCCATCAGCGCGAAGCTCATCCCGGCGCCGGCGGCCGGGCCGTTCACCGCGGTCACGATCGGACAGTGCAGCTTACGCAATCGACGCAGGAACGGATGGAACGCGGTCTCCAGCGCCGCGCCGGCGTTGCTCCGGCCTGGCTTCTGCTGCTGGTTGCGGCCTTGCAGGTTGGCGCCGGTGCAGAAGGCGCGGCCGGCGCCCGTGATCACCAGGCAGCGCACCTCTTCACGCTTGTCGTCGATCGCATCGAGCGCCTCGGCGAGGCCGCCCAGCATGTCGATCGAGACCGCGTTCATGACTTCCTGATGGTCGAGTTTGAGGATCGCGACCGATCCGTCGAAGTCGAGCGTGACGTGCTTGAACTGCATGGTTTCCTCTTTGCGTTGTTGCGGCGGCGGGTACCGCGGTAGGTCGATGGGTCGACCTGTATCTGGACCCATATTTGATTTTTGTGCCGGGCTTGTCCATGGTCGACGGCAAGCCCATCCGTGAACGCGTGATTAGCGCGCACCAAACCAAATGGAAACCCCAATGAGTGGCATCTTCGATCTCACCGGCCGCGTCGCCGTCATCACCGGCGGCAATGGCGGCATCGGTCTCGGCATCGCGCAAGCGCTCAATGCCGCCGGCTGCAACGTCGCGATCTGGGGCCGCAACGCGGAAAAAAACGCCAACGCCGCCGCCTCGATGAAGGCCGGCCCCGGCAAGGTCGCCACGCAATTCTGCGACGTCAGCGATCCGGGCTCGGTCAAGACCGCGATGAAGGCGACGCTCGACACTTTCGGCCGCGTCGACGGCTGCTTCGCCAATGCCGGCATCGGCGGCGGCGGTCGCCGCTCCTTCATCGACCGCACCGAGGAGGAATGGCGGCGGATGTTCGCGACCAATCTCGACGGCGTGTTCCACGTATTCCAGGCCGCGGCACGCCACATGACCGAGCGGTCCGAGGCCGGCGACAAGTTCGGCCGGCTGGTGGCGACCTCGAGCCTCGCCTCGCTGTTCGGCACCGCGCGCAACGAGCACTATGCCGGCACCAAGGCCGCGCTCAACGCGCTGTGCCGCGCGCTCGGCGTCGAGCTTGCCCGTCACGGCGTCACCGCGAACGCGATCCTGCCCGGCTGGATCAAGAGCGACATGACCGCCGGCATCATGGCCAACGACAAGTTCGTCGCCAACGTGATGCCGCGCATCCCGGTGCGCCGCTTCGGCGAACCGAGCGATTTCGGCGGCATCGCGGTGTATCTGATGAGCAAGGCGTCGTCCTATCATACGGCGGATTGCTTCGTGATCGACGGCGGGTACACCGCGTTCTGAGAGCCGCGCCGCGTTCACCGCAGTGATAGCGGCGCGACGTTTCTTCCCCGTCATTCCCGGGCGACGCGCGTGTCGAGCCGGAATGACGAAGGGATAGAAACAACGCTTCAACACACCGCGCGACGCCGCGTCGCTTCCGCCGCGATAAAACTGCTGCTAGCGTTCACGCCGTAAGGACGCACAAGGCGGCTTTCGTAACCAAGGGAGGATATTTCAGATGTTTTCACACGTGATGGTCGGCACCAACGATCTGGACAAGGCCAAGTCGTTCTATGACGCGCTGCTTGGCACACTCGATGTCCGGCCGGCCCGGGTCGACGGTCACCGCATCATGTACCTCACGAAGGCCGGCATCTTCATGGTTTCCAAGCCGATCGACGGCGAACCGGCGACGCATGCCAATGGCGGCACGATCGGCTTTGCCTGCTCGTCGCCGGAGCAGGTTCATGCCTGGCACGCCGCCGGTGTCGCCAATGGCGGCAAGCCTATCGAGGATCCGCCGGGCGTGCGGGAAGGCGGCGGCATCAAGCTCTACCTCGCTTACCTGCGCGATCTCGACGGCAACAAGATCTGCGCGATGCATCGGATGGCCTGACGACCGGCACGCGTCGCGAGCGGCGGCGTTCAAACAACGTTTGAAACGCCGCCGCGATATTCCGCGATGCGGTAGCGACGGTGCGAAATCGGTGCTCGCGCTTCGCGCCGCACGCGTCTATTGTCCGCCGCGAAACGCGCCTTCGCGAGGGAGAAAAGACAATGAAACATGCCTATGTGCCGCGCACCACGAACTACACGCTCAATCCGGGCGACGAGCTCAACGACCTCCGGATGTCGGACAAGGTCCGCCCGCTCTACGACCACGTGAAGCAGTTCATCCGCGACACCGTCGATCCGATGTCGGTCGAGTTCTATCGCGCCGGCGAGAAGAAGACCAACCGCTGGAGCTTCACCGACGAGCAGCTCGCGATCCTGCAGAAGGCCAAGGACAAGGCCAAGGAAGTCGGCCTCTGGAACTTCTTCCTGCCCGACGCCGAGACCGGCGACGGCCTCAACAACCTCGACTACGCCTACATCGCCGCCGAGCTCGGCAAGAGCCCGCTGGCGTCGGAGACCATGAACTGCTCGGCGCCCGACACCGGCAACATGGAAGTGCTGGAGCGGGTTGGCACCAAGGCGCAGAAGGAGAAGTGGCTGAAGCCGCTGCTCAACGGCGAAATCCGCTCGGCCTACGCGATGACCGAGCCGAATGTCGCCTCCTCCGACGCCAAGAACATCTCGACCACCGCCAAGCTCGTCGGCGACGAGTGGGTGATCAACGGCGAGAAGTACTACATCTCCGGCGCTGGCGATCCGCGCTGCAAGATCATGATCGTGATGGTGAAGACCAATCCCGATGCCGCGCCGAGCAAGCAGCAGTCGCAGATCCTGGTCCCGATCGACACCCCCGGCGTCGAGATCCTCGGGCCGATGCACGTGTTCGGCCACGACCATGCGCCGCGCGGCCACATGCATCTGCGCTTCAACAATTGCAAGGTGCCGAAGGAGAACATGCTGCTCGGCGAAGGCCGCGGCTTCGAGATCTCGCAGGTCCGCCTCGGACCGGGCCGCATCCATCACTGCATGCGCACCATCGGCAAGGCCGAGAAGGCGCTCGACATGATGGTGCAGCGTGGCCTGACCCGCGAAGCGTTCGGCAAGAAGATCGCCCATCTCGGCGGCAACATGCAGATCATCGCCCAGGCGCGTTGCGAGATCGAGGCGATGCGGCTGATGGTGCTCAAGGCCGCCAAGGCGATGGACGTGCTCGGCAACAAGGAAGCCCGCGTCTGGGTCTCGATGGTCAAGGCGATGGTGCCGGAGCGCGCCTGCAAGGTGATCGACCAGGCGATCCAGATGCACGGCGCCACCGGCATCTCGCAGTGGTCGCCGCTCGGCGAGATGTACCAGGACGTCCGCCATCTGCGCTTCGCCGACGGTCCGGACGAAGTGCACTGGATGGTGGTCGGCCGCCACGAGCTGAGCATGACGTAACAGCTCATTTCCCCTTCTTCCCGCAAGCGGGGCGAGGCGAGAAAGCAAGAACAAGTCTGCAAGGCGGGTTAGCGCAAGCTGATCCGCCTTTTGCTTTGCGGCCGGGCGACGCCGGGTTACGCTCCACCAACCCGCCCCGCAATTTCGGATCATGCCATGCAATACGCCGCAAGCGACCTGACCCAGCGCGAACGCTACAAGGTGCTGACCTCCTTCGTGTTGCCGCGGCCGATCGCCTGGGTCACGAGCCTCGGTCCGGACGGCGTGGTCAATGCGGCACCGTTCTCGTTCTTCAACGTGTTCTGCGAGGACCCGCCGCTCTGCATGTTCGCGGTCAATCGTCGGCCGGATGGGCGTGAGAAGGACACCATGGTCAACATCCAGCGTCTGGGCGAATTCGTGGTCAACCTGACCGACGAGCCCCTGGCGCGCGCCATGCACGAGAGCTCGGGCGACTTTCCGCCCGAGATCGGCGAACCTGATTACCTCGGCCTCAAGCTCGCGCCGTCCAGCAAGATCGCGGTGCCCCGGCTTGCCGACGCGCCGTTCGCGATGGAGTGCAAGACCTGGAAGCTGATCGACGTCAACGGCGACCGCGAACTCATCATGGGCGAGGGCATCCACTTCCACATCCGCGACGAATTGTGGGACCATGAGGCGATGCGCGTCCATATCGAGCGCTATCACCCGATCGGCCGCATGTTCGCCGACCGCTACTGCCGCACCGACGACCGCGTGGTGTTTCCCGCAGCCGAAGGCGCAAGGACGAAATAGGAGAGACGATGACTGAAGCATTCCGCGACAACACAGCACAGAGCCGGTTCGAGCTCGCCGTCGACGGCCACACCGCCTTCGTGGTCTACCGCAAGACGCCGGCCACGATCACGCTGGTCCACACCGAAGTGCCGCCGGAGCTTGGCGGCCGCGGCATCGGCTCCAAGCTCGCCCGCGCCACGCTCGATGCCGTGCGCGCGCAGAAGATCAAGCTCGTCGTGACATGCGAATTCATCCAGGGCTTCATGACGAAGAACCCGGAATACGACGATTTGTTGGGATGATGCATGGTGAGGAGCGCGGAACGCGCGTTCCTCATGACGCATCTATCAACGTCATTGCGAGCGAAGCGAAGCAATCCATCGCGCCGCATACGCGGAACCACGGATTGCTTCGTCGCTTCGCTCCTCGCAATGACGGCGGTGAAAGCTTCAGAGCCTCGCCGGATGACGGGTCAGGTTGATCGCGCAGACTACGACACTGGCTCCCCGACCTTGTCCTGCGTCTTCGTCTCGAAATCGCCGGCGTCATGGCGCTCGTGGAGCTGGCTCGACGGCTCTCCCCAGGTGCGGTTGACCATGCGGCCGCGCTTCACCGCGGGCCGCGCCGCGATCGCGTCAGTCCAGCGCTGAACGTTCTTGTAGTCCTGCACCGAGAGGAATTCGCCGCCGCCGTACAGCAGGCCCTTGGCGAGCCCGCCATACCAAGGCCACACCGCCATGTCGGCGATGGTGTAGACATCACCGGCGAGATACTCGTTGTCGGCGAGCCGGCGGTCGAGCACGTCGAGCTGGCGCTTCACCTCCATCGCAAAGCGGTCGATGGCATATTCGATCTTGGTCGGTGCATAGGCATAGAAATGTCCGAAGCCGCCGCCGAGATACGGCGCCGAACCCATCTGCCAGAACAGCCAGGAGAAGGTTTCGGCGCGGGTCTTGACGTCGGTCGGCAGGAACGCCCCGAATTTTTCCGCCAGATAGACCAGGATCGAGCCCGACTCGAATACCCTGATCGGCTCCGCTCCGCTGCGATCCATCAGCGCCGGGATCTTCGAGTTCGGATTGACCGCAACGAAGCCGCTGCCGAACTGGTTGCCGTCGATCTTGATCAGCCAGGCGTCGTATTCCGCGCCCTTGTGGCCGGCGGCGAGCAGCTCTTCCAGCATCACGGTGACTTTCACCCCGTTCGGCGTCGCCAGCGAGTAGAGTTGCAGCGGATGGCGGCCGACCGGCAGTTCCTTGTCATGGGTCGGGCCGGCGATCGGCCGGTTGATGCCGGCGAAGCGCCCGCCGCTCTCCTTGTTCCAGGTCCAGACTTTCGGCGGCTCATAGGCAGGGGTGTCGGTCACGTCGTTGGCTCCCGGTTTGGCGTTTTTCCATGGCGCGGCGATCGCCGTGCCCCATCCACATATCGGCTCATGGTTTGAGCATGATCCATTCCGGAAAACCGCTCCGCACCTTTCCGGATCATGCTCTAGATGGTGGGCACGCTCGGCTTTGCCCAGCCCCGTGCGATCGCATTTTCTACCCAGCGGAATGCCCTGCGAGCGATACAGCCAAGCAGCGCCTGCACGCAAGATCGCCGTCGCCGAAACCCGCTTGGCTTCGCAGACCGTGATGCGCTAGCGTTGCAGGGGCTGATGCCAACAAGCACAAGAAGCAGCCGCCGGGAGAGAACCAGTCCATGAAATCACCAACCTGCGACATGCTGGGAATCGAATTCCCCCTGCTCGCTTTCAGCCATTGTCGCGACGTGGTCGCGGCGGTCAGCCGCGCCGGCGGCTTCGGCGTGCTCGGCGCGACCGCGCATTCGCCGGAGACGCTGGAGCAGGAGCTGAAATGGATCGATGCGCATGTCGACGGCAAGCCCTATGGCATCGACGTGCTGATCCCGGAAAACATCTCGACCGCGGGCGAGAAGAACGTCACCTGGAAGAGCCTGGAGGCCCGCGTCTCGCAAGAGCATCGCGACTTCACCCGCAATCTCTTGAAGAAATACGATATCGAGCTGACCAGCCGGAATGTCGCCGACAACCAGCCGCAGCCGTTCGATGCCGAGACCGCGCTGCAATTGCTCGAGGTCTCGTTCCGCCATCCGATCAGGCTGATCGCCAACGCACTCGGCGTGCCGCCGCGGGCGATGATCGAGATGGGCCGCAAGCACAACGTGCCGGTCGCGGCGCTGATCGGCTCCAAGGAGCACGCGCTGCGCCAGGTCGCGGCCGGCGTCGATATCCTGGTCGCGCAAGGCACCGAGGCCGGCGGCCATTGCGGCGAGGTCTCGACCATGGTGCTGGTGCCCGAGGTGATCAAGGCGGTGAAAAAGATCCGCGATGTGCCGGTGCTCGCCGCCGGTGGCATCATGACCGGCAGCCAGATGGCCGCCTGCATGGCGATGGGCGCGGCCGGGGCCTGGACCGGCTCGGTGTGGCTTGCCACCGTGGAGTCGGAGACCTCGGAGATATTCCGCGAGAAGATGATCGCGGCCTCCTCGCGCGACGCGATCCGCTCCAAGGGCCGCACCGGCAAGCCCGCGCGGCAACTCCGTTCGGTCTGGACCGACGCCTGGGACCGCTCGCCGGAAAGCCCCGGCGCGCTGCCGATGCCGCTGCAAAGCATCATCAGCCGCGACGCCTTCAACGCCATCGACCGCGCCGCCGCAGCCGGCAATGAGAAGGCGCGCGATCTCGTCAGCTACTTCGTCGGCCAGGGCGTCGGCCTGGTCGACAGCGTCAAGTCGGCCGGCGCCGTGGTGCAGGAGTTCAAGGAAGAGTTCGTCGAGGCCGTCGAGCACATGAATGCGCTGGTGGCGGAGTGACGAGCCCTCCCACCGTCATTGCGAGCGAAGCGAAGCAATCCATCTCGTGCCCAGCGGAAGGATGGATTGCTTCGTCGCTTCGCTCCTCGCAATGACGACCAAATAGCCATTGAGTCCAATACTTCAGAGTGAAACAACAAGAATGTCGAACAGCATCCCCGAAGACCGTATTCCCGTCATCGTCGGCGTCGGCGAAATCGTCGATCGTCCAAAGGACATCGCAGCCGGCCTCGAGCCCCTCACCTTGCTCGAGGAGGCGCTGAAGCGCGCCGAGGCCGACAGCGGAGCAAAACTGCTCGCCGACGTGCAGTCGCTCGACGTCGTCAACTTCCTGAGCTGGCGCTACCGCGATCCGGAGAAGCAGCTGGCGCAACGGCTCGGCGTCGCGCCCGCGCATCTCTATTACGGCCCGGTCGGCGGCGAGAGCCCGATCCGCTATCTGCACGAGGCGGCGCAGCGCATCGCGCGCGGCGAATGCAGCGTGGCGGCGGTCTGCGGCGCGGAGGCGCAGTCGACCGCGACCAAGGCGCAGCGCGCCGGCGTCGAACTGCCGTGGACCCCGTTCGCGCATGACGTCGAGGAGCCGAAGCGCGGCGCCGCGTTCCAGAAGCCGCTTGCGGTGACGCTCGGCGTGTTCAGGCCGATCACGGTCTACCCGCTCTATGAGTCTGCGACCTCGGCGCATTGGGGCCAGACACCGCGCGAGGCGCTGAAGGAATCCGGCGAGCTGTGGTCGACCTATGCGCGGGTCGCCGCGGACAATCCGAACTCCTGGCTGAAGAAGACATTCACCGGCGACGAGATCACGACCGCGACGCCGGACAACCGGATGATCGCCTGGCCCTATACAAAGCTGATGGTCGCGAACCCGACGGTGAACATGGGCGGCGCGCTGATCCTGACAAGCCTGGCGAAAGCGCGCGCCGCAGGCGTGCCCGAGGACAGGCTGATCTATCCGCTCGGTGGCGCCTCGGCGGAAGAGCCGCGCGACTACCTGATCCGCGACCAGTTCGTCGAGAGCCACGCGCAGACCGCGGTACTGAAAGCGGTGATGGACCTCGGCGGCGGCGACGGCAGGAAGTTCGACGCGATCGAGCTCTATAGCTGCTTCCCCTGCGTGCCCAAGATGGCACGGCGGACGCTCGGCCTTGGGCCCGACGTGCAACCGACCGTGACGGGCGGCCTGACGTTCTTCGGCGCGCCGCTCAACACCTACATGACGCATTCGGCCTGCGCGATGGTGCGCAAGCTGCGCAGCGGCGGTACGCTCGGCCTGCTCTACGGCCAGGGCGGTTTCGTCACCAAGCATCACGGCCTGGTGCTGTCGCGCGCGGCGCCAACCGCGGCACTCAAGCAGGACACCAGCGTGCAGGCTGAGGCGGATCGGCATCGCCGCGACGTGCCCGATTTCACCGCAGAAGCTACGGGAAAAGGCAAGGTCGAGGCCTTCACCGTGATCTATCGCGCCAATGGCGAGGTCGAGCACGGCGTCACCATGCTGCGCACCGAGGACGGCCGCCGCTCCCTCGGCCGCATCCCGGCAAGCGACACGGCAACGCTGACATATCTCCAGAATCTCGACCGCACCCCGGTCGGCACCACGGGCAACATCGTCACGGCCGCCGACGGCGTGCCGGAATGGCGGGTGGGGTAAAAGGGCACTTTCACGGCCGGGCTTGTCCCGGCCATCCACGTCTTCGCTGGGTCAGAGAAACTAAGCCGCAGATGCCCGGGACAAGCCCGGGCACGACGGAGTGAAAGACGCAGCGCGCCCTACCCCTTCACATCCTGCTTTTCGGAGGCCGTGGTCGGCTTGCCCTTGGCACCGACACCGGTGACGCGGACGTGATCGCCGTCGGCGAGGCCGTCCGGCGGCGCGGTGATGATGCGGTCGTCGGGCGCGAGGCCCGAGGCGAGTTCGATCTCCTTGCCGAGATCGCGGCCGATCTTCACGGTCTTGAACAGCACCTTGTCGTCGGGACTGACGGTCGCGACCCGCAGGCCGTTGCCGTTGAAGATCAGCGCGCTGGCGGGAATGCTAAGCGGCGTGGAATCGCGCTGCAGGCTCAGCTTCACGCTGGCGTAGCTGCCCGGCATCAGTTCGCCGGAGGAGTTGTCGAGCCCGAGTTGCATCCGCGTCGTGCCGGAGGCGACGTCGACCGCCTGCGACGAGGCTTCCACCGTCGCCTGGAAGGTGCGGTTCGGATAGTCCGGCAGGCTCAGCGTGGCCTTGGCGCCGATCTTGATCGCCGGAACGTAGTTCTGCGGCACGTTGACATAGACGCGCAGCTTGGCGATGTCGGAGACCGTGAACATCGCGGGGCCCGAGCCGCCGCCGGCATTGATCAACGCGCCGACGTCGGTGTCGCGCGAGGTCACCACGCCGTCGAACGGCGCCGTGATCTTCTTGTAGCCGGCGAGCGCTTCCAGCCGCTCGACATTGGCCTGGCCGGCCCTGACCGCACCGTTCTTGTTGGAGAGGTCGGCGGTGCGCTCGTCAATCTCCTGCGCCGAGACGAAGTTCGAGGCCACCAGCGTCTTGCGCCGGTTCAGCGTCGCCTCCGACAGCTTGGCCGAGGCCTGGGCACTGGCGAGATCGGCGCGCGCCTGCAGCAATTGCTGGTCGAGGTCGGGGGCCTCGATCTCGGCGATCACCTGGCCGGCCTTGACCCGGGCGCCGATGTCGACGTCCCAGCTTTTCAGATAGCCCGACACGCGCGCGAAGATCGGCGCACGGGAATAGGCCTCGAGCCGGCCCGGCAGGTCGATGGTCGGGCTCAGCGCCTTGGCGCTCGGCAACGACACGGCCACGGTCGGAACGGCCTGCTCATCGGTCCATTCCTTCAGCTTGTTGTCCTGCTCCTCACGGGCGCGGATTCCGGTGCCGACGATCAGTCCCGCACCGACCAGTGCAACCACGCCGAATATACCCAATCTCCGGCCGGACACCGGGGGGCGCTGTTCAGTGGGCTGCATGCGGAATCTCCGATGAGGCGGCGACTTTGGCGCCTTGCTTTTTATGTACCATACTGAATACCACGGGAACAAACATCAGCGTCGCTGTCGTGGCGAAGATCAGGCCGCCGATCACGGCGCGGCCCAGCGGCGCATTCTGCTCGCCGCCCTCGCCCAGCCCCAGCGCCATCGGCGCCATGCCGATGATCATGGCCAGCGCCGTCATCAGCACCGGGCGGAACCGGACGAAGCCGGCCTCCAGCGCCGCTGCGACGGGGTCGCCGAGCTCCTCATAGCGCTCACGGGCGAAGCTGATCACCAGCACGCTGTTCGCGGTCGCGACGCCCATGCACATGATGGCGCCGGTCAGCGCCGGAACCGACAGCGTGGTCTGGGTGGTGAACAGCATCCAGACGATGCCGGCAAGCGCCGCAGGCAATGCCGTGATGATCACGAAGGGGTCCGACCACGACTGGAAGTTCACGACGATCAGGAAGTAGATCAGGACGACGGCGCCGAGCAGGCCGAACAGAAGGCCGGTGAAGGCCGAGTTCATGGTCTGCACCTGGCCGAGCAGCACCACTGACGAGCCCTTCGGCACCTCCTTGGCGGTGTCGGCGATCAACTGGCGCACGTCGGTCGCCACGCCGCCGAGATCGCGGCCCTGCGTCGTGGCGTAGATCTGCACCAGCGACTGGATGTCGTATTGCGAGACCACGGCGCTCGAGGTCGCGCGCTTGATATCGGCGATGCCGCCGAGGATCGGCGCCTGGGTGTTGCCGGTCGCGGTGATCGGCAAGGTCTGCAACGCACTCAGCGAGTCGATCTGGTATTGCGGCGTCTGCATCACGATCGAATAGGACACGCCGTTGTCGGGGTTGAGGTAGTAGGTCGGCGCGACCTGCGACGAGCCGGCGAGGTTGACCACCAGCGCGTTGGTGACGTCGCGCTCGGTCAGGCCGACATATTGCGCGCGGGTGCGGTCGACATCGATGTTGAAGGTCGGGTTGTTCGGCGACTGCTGGATCCGCGCGTCGGCGATGCCGGGAATGCGCTTGATCCTGGCCAGCAGCTTGTTGGCATAGGCGTAGTTGCCCTCGAGATTGGCGCCGCGGATCTGCAAATCGATCGGCGCCGGCGCACCGAAGTTGAGAATCTGGCTGACGATGTCGGCCGGCAGGAACGAGAAGCTGGTGCCCGGGAACAGCCGCGGCAATTGCTCACGCAGCGTGCGCACATGCTCCTCGGTCGGCTTGTGGCCTTGCTTCAGCTTGATCTGGATGTCGGCGTCCTGCGGACCGATCACGCCGGTGTTGTTGTAGGTCAGGTTGATGCTGGAGATCGGCATGCCGATGTTGTCGGTCATGGTCTCGATCTCGCCCGGGATCAGCTTGCGGATCGCCTTCTGCACGTCCGCCATCTGGTTGGCGGTCTCCTCGACGCGGGTGCCGACCTGGGTCCGGACATGCATCAGGATGTTGCCGGCATCGACCGACGGGAAGAAGTTGCGGCCGAGGAACGGCACCAGCAGGAATGACGCGGCAACGACCGCGAGGAAGCCGCCGACGAACACCTTGCGGTGGCCGAGCGCCATCGCAAGCAGGCCGTGATAGCCGCCGCGGATGCGTTCGAACCGGGCTTCGAAGCCGCGCTGGAACCAGACAAAGGGATTGCGCGACTTCGGTGGTGCGCCTTCGTGATGGACATGCGGCTGCAACAGATAGTTCGCCATGGTCGGCACCAGGGTGCGCGACAGGATGAACGACCAGATCATCGCGAACATGACCGCTTCGG
Source organism: Bordetella parapertussis (assembly GCA_943372075.1). Taxonomy (GTDB): domain Bacteria; phylum Pseudomonadota; class Alphaproteobacteria; order Rhizobiales; family Xanthobacteraceae; genus Bradyrhizobium. The sequence continues at coordinate 13,073 of CALRXG020000160.1, forward strand.
CCATCGGCACGAACAGGAAGCGCGCGACGCCGGTGAGGAAGAACATCGGCACGAACACG
>CALRXG020000161.1:0-13121 GCA_943372075.1 Bordetella parapertussis
GCCAAAGAAATGCCCTTTTGTACGCCTCCCGCACCGTCGGAACCGCCAAATTCGCGAATCTTGGTGCCGTTCACGGGATAGGAGAACAGGCCTTTGGCCGAGGCGAAGGCGACCGCCGGGGCAAGCCGGGCCGGGTCCTTCAAGGCGCCCAGATTGGGCTTGCCGTTAACCGTCGCGGGCGCCCCCTGCAGGCTGGCGGTGGCGGCGGCCTTGGCTGCGCTCTTCAGATCCTGCTCCATCTTGGCGATCAGGCCCTGGAGATCATCGGCCTGCTTCGACAGCGCGATGGCGCGGGCGCCTTCCGCCGCCATGTCCTTTTCGGCCGCGTTCTGCTGCCGCTGCCGTTCGTCGACCAGCGCCGCCAGCCGGGTCTGGTCTTCCTTGAGCTTGTCGCGGTCACGCCCCAGCGCGTCGCGTTCGGCCGAGATGGTCTTGCGCAGCGCGACCAGTTCGCCGAGGTCGGCCGCGAGCTTCTCCGCGCGGCTGCGCAACTCCGGCACCACGGCGCCGAGCAGCATCGCGGTGCGCAGCGATTGCAGCGCATCCTCCGGCCGCACCAGCAGCGCCGGCGGCGTGCGCCGGCCGGCGCGTTGCAGCGCCGCCAGCACTTCGATCACGTCGGCGCGGCGCGAATCCAGCGAGGCGCGGATCTCGCGTTCGCGGCCGTCGAGCGGTTGCAGCCGCGCCTCGGCATCGGCGATCCGGGTCTCGACGCTGCGCACCTGGCCGGCAATGTCGATCAGCTGCTGGTTGAGCTTGCTGCGGTCCTGGCCGATCGCGGCGATGTCGGCCTTCAGCTTCTCCTGCAGCTCGGTCGCCTTGCGCTGCTGCTCGCGTGCGGCCTCGAGCTCCTGCTCGCGCTGCTTGATGGCGTCGTCGGGAGAGGTCGCGGTCGTGGCGGCCTGTTGTGCCGGCTGCGGCGTCGGTGACGGGGCCTGCGCGTGTGCCGAAGCGACGAAGAGCGCAATCGACAGCGGCGACAGTGCGGACAGCCAGCGTCGTCGCGTGGCGCGAAGATCGAAAGGCTGGTCCCGCTTGTGCTGCATCCGAGCTGTTCAGCGCTTTTGTCTGTCCGTCACCGCGTCACACGCGGTGATAGGGGTGGCCGGCCAGAATGGTTGCGGCCCGATAGATTTGTTCCAGAAGCATGACGCGGACCATTTGATGCGGCCAGGTCGCGGAGCCGAATGCAATACGCAACGATGCCTTGCGCTGCAATTCGGGCGAAAGTCCGTCCGCGCCACCGATCACGAACACCGTCTGCGCCAATCCCTCGTCGCGCCAGCGGCCGAGTTGCTGCGCGAAGCTTGCGCTGTCGATGCTCTTGCCGCGTTCGTCGAGTGCGACCAGCGCGTGCTTGTCGGGCAGCAGGGCCGAGATCGCGGCGGCCTCTTCGGCGATCCGGGTCGCAGCGTCGCGCGCGCGGCTCTCCGCAATCTCATGAATCTCGAGGCCGCGAAATCCGAGCTTGCGGCCGATATCCTCGAAGCGCTCGCGATAGCGCTCGGCGAGCTCCCGTTCTGGGCCCTGTTTCAGGCGGCCGATGCAGATGACGACGAGGCGCATGCACGCGTTTTTCCGGCAGAGTGGAATCCGGTTTGCCGCAGAAAACGCGTCAAGTCCATGACTGGCGCGCCTCGGGGCGCGCGCAAGTTATATGCGCTGCTGCCGATTCGCATCGGCCTCGATACGACCTAGACCGCCGCGACCGCCGGGTTCTGAGTCCACAACCGTTCGAGATTGTAGAACTCGCGCACCTCAGGCCTGAACACGTGCACGATCACATCGCCGGAATCGATCAACACCCAGTCGCAGTTGGTTAGACCCTCGACGTGGATGCTCTTGACCCCGTTTTCCTTGAGGCCCTTCGTCACATTATCCGCGATCGCGCCAACGTGCCGGTTCACCCGGCCGGTGGTGACGACCATGTAGTCGGAATATGCGGATTTGCCGCGAAGGTCGATGGTGACCGTCTCTTCCGCCTTCATGTCCTCGAGGCGGGAGAGGATCAGGCTCAGCGTCTTGTTGGCATCCGGTTTGGCAGCGTTCAGTTCGGCAGCGTCCGGTTGCGCCTGCAAGGCCGCGGTTTTCGTCGATGTTTTACGCGCAGTCTTTGGAACCTTGGGTAAAACAGACTTTGACAATACAGATGTGGCCAGGGACCATTCCTTTCACTGTATCGCGGGGGCCGAATCCTCGGCGCCCACGGACCATATTAGGCATGTGGGGTTAATGGTTTCAATATTCCAGTAACCCTTTTGCGCTTCACGCCGTCCTCCAGCTCCCGTCCGGGTTCCGCAGTCCGGTCGAAGACAGATTGGATTTCATTCCTGTCAGGAAAACCCAGGCCGGCGCCCGTTGGTCGGCCAGTCGTGTCGCCTGGTTTTCCGGCATGCGATAGCGCGAAAGCGCCTGCGCCGCCGGTGCGGCAAGGGCGCGGAAGCTCTGGGGCGGTCGGTCGATCACGGCAATCGGCACATCTGAGGCGATGCGCCGCCAGTCTTTCCAGCGATGGAATTGCGCGAGGTTGTCAGCGCCCATGATCCAGACGAAGTGCACGCCGGACACCCGGCGGCGCAAATGGATGATCGTGTCGACAGTGTAGCTGACGCCAATGACAGCTTCGAGACAGGAGATGTCGATGCGCGGATCGTCGGCGACGCGGCGCGCGGCTTCCGCGCGCTCGGCGAGCGCATGCAGGCCGTCATGGTTCTTCAGCGGATTGCCCGGCGTCAGCAGCCACCACACGCGGTCGAGTTGCAGGCGCTTGAGCGCGAACAGGCTGATGGCGCGATGCGCGGCGTGCGGCGGATTGAACGAGCCGCCGAGCAGCCCGATGCGCATGCCGTTGGTGTAGAACGGAAGCGCCTGGGCTGCGGACAACGGCACGGTGGAGGCTTGCTGCAAGGGTCTACCGCGCGTGTGCGACAATGATCACGGCCGCGTCTGCCCGGTGCCGTGGACGCGGTATTTGAAGCTGGTCAGCTGCTCGGCGCCGACCGGGCCGCGGGCGTGGAATTTGCCGGTGGCGATGCCGATCTCGGCGCCGAAGCCGAACTCGCCGCCATCGGCGAATTGGGTCGAGGCGTTGTGCAGCACGATCGCCGAATCGACCTCGTTGAGGAAGCGCTGCGCGGCGGCGGCATCCTCGGTCACGATCGCATCGGTGTGATGCGAGCCGTGATTCTGGATATGCGCAATCGCGTCATCGAGCCCGTCGACGATCCTCGCCGAGATGATCGCGTCCTCATATTCGGTGGTCCAGTCCTCGTCGGACGCGGGCTTCACCCTGCTGTCGACACCTTGCACGATGGCGTCGCCGCGCACCTCGCAACCGGCATCGATCAACAATTCGACCAGCGGTTTCAGCTTGGTCGCGGCAGCGTCGCGATCGATCAGCAGGGTCTCGACGGCACCGCAGACACCGGGACGGCGCATCTTGGCGTTCAGCACCACCGACTTGGCCATGTCGAGTTTCGCACTGGCATCGACATAGATGTGGTTGACGCCCTCGAGATGCGCGAACACCGGCACGCGCGCCTCGGCCTCGACGCGCGCGACCAGGCTTTTGCCGCCGCGCGGCACGATCACGTCGATGCCACCGTTCAGTCCCGTCAGCATCAGGCCGACGGCCGCGCGGTCGCGGGTCGGCACCAGCGTGATCGCGCCCTCGGGCAGGCCGGCTTCACGCAGGCCCTGCACCAGGCAGTCATGGATCGCGCGGCAGGAGCGGAAGCTGTCGGAGCCGCCGCGCAGGATCACGGCGTTACCGGACTTCAGGCACAGCACGCCGGCGTCGGCGGCGACGTTGGGACGGCTTTCGAAGATCACGCCGATGACGCCGAGCGGCACGCGGACGCGCTCGATGGTCATGCCGTTCGGGCGCTGCCAGCTTTCGGTGACGGCGCCGACCGGATCGACGATTGCGCGCACCGTCGCAACACCATCGGCCATGCCGTCGACGCGGCCCTGCGTCAGGGTCAGGCGGTCGACAAAGGCGGAGGTCATGCCGCCCGCGCGCGCCTCGGCGACATCCTCGGCATTGGCGGCGAGGATCGCCGGTGCATTGGCGCGGATCGCGCGTTCGATCGCGAGAAGCGCCCGGTTCTTCTGCTCCGGCGGCGCCAGCGCCAGCACACGCGCGGCGGCGCGCGCCTTGGCGGCGAGGTCGGTCATCAGGGCGGCGAGATCGGCGTTGCCGTCGATCGCCTTCAGGGGGGCGCTCATGGACATCCAGCTTTCGTTTGAGCATGATCTTTTCGGAAAACCGGTGCCCACTTTCCGGATCATGCTCTAAGGCCATGTTCTAGCATGGCAATTGGGGGCTTGGCGAGGCGCGGAACCGGCATGGCAGGTGGGCGGCGCGCCGCGTCCGCGGCCCGTTGCGGGCCTATTTGGCCGGGATCGTCCCGGCCGGGCCGATCACGAGGTCGTCGCGATGGATCATCTCGGAGCGGCCGCTGATGCCCAGAATCGCCATCACGTCCGGGGTGGAGCGGCCCTTGATCTTCTCGGCGTTCTCGGCGTCGTAGGCGACCAGGCCGCGGCCGATCTCGTCGGTGTCGGGGCCGCGCACCACCACGGCGTCGCCGCGGGCGAACTGGCCGTCGACCCTGACCACACCGGCCGGCAGCAGGCTCTTGCCCGCGCGCAGCGCCGCCACCGCGCCGGCATCGATGGTCAGCGTGCCCTTGGGCTCCAGCGAGCCGGCGATCCAGCGCTTGCGCGCCGTGACCGGATTGGCCGGGGTCAGGAACCAGGTGCAGCGGCCGCCGTCGGCGATCGCCTGCAGCGGATGCTCGATCTTGCCTGAGGCGATCAGCATATGGGTGCCGGCGGTAGTCGCGATCTTGGCGGCCTCGATCTTGGTGGTCATGCCGCCGCGCGACAGTTCGGAGCCGGCCGAGCCCGCCATGCCCTCGATCTCCGAGGTGATGCTTTCGACCACCGGAATCAGCTTGGCGTCGGGATCGACCGCGGGTGGCGCGGTGTAGAGGCCGTCGATATCGGACAGCAGAATCAGAAGATCCGCGCTCGCCATGGTGGCGACGCGGGCGGCGAGGCGATCATTGTCGCCGTAGCGGATCTCTGTGGTGGCGACGGTGTCGTTCTCGTTGATCACGGGCACCGCGCCCCATTCCAACAGCTTGGCGATGGTCGAGCGCGCGTTGAGATAGCGGCGCCGTTCCTCGGTGTCCTGCAATGTCACCAGGATCTGCCCGGCGCCGATGCCGTGATGGCCGAGCACCTCGGACCAGATCCGCGCCAGCGCGATCTGCCCGACCGCGGCGGCCGCCTGGCTCTCTTCCAGCTTGAGCGGACCGCGCGGCAGTTTCAGGCGGCTGCGGCCGAGCGCGATCGAGCCCGACGACACCACCATGACCTCGCAGCCCCGCTTGTGGAGCTTGGCGATATCGTCGACCAGCGCGGCGAGCCAGGACGCGCGCAGCTCGCCGGCTTGCGAGTCGACCAGCAGCGACGAGCCGACCTTGACGACGATGCGGCGAAAGTTCTTGAGCGCGGGGCGTTTCATGGGTTCGGTCTGGCAGGACGGTGGAAGCAAGTGGCGCCACAAGGTGGCATGGGAAGTCTGGTTGCCGCTCAGCCCTGCGGCACCGGCGTCGCCCACGGCTCCGCCTGGCCCTTGGCCTTGTTGGACACCGGCGCCTCGCCGATCACCTCGACCAGCGCGCGCAGCGCTTCCTGGACGCCTTCGCCGGTCGCGCCGGACAGCAGCAGCGGCGTCTTCTTCGCCGCCCGCTTGAGGCGGTCCTTCTGCTTCTTCAGCTCGTCGGGTGCGACCGCGTCGATCTTGTTGAGCGCGACGATCTCGATCTTGTCGGCGAGCTGGCCCTCATAGGCCTCGAGCTCGGTGCGCACCGTCTTGTAGGCCTTGCCGGCATGCTCGCAGGTCGCATCGATCAGATGCAGCAGCACGCGGCAGCGTTCGACATGGCCGAGGAAGCGATCGCCGAGGCCGGCGCCCTCATGGGCGCCTTCGATCAGGCCCGGAATGTCGGCGAGCACGAATTCGCGGCCGCCGTAGTTCACGACGCCGAGCTGCGGATGCAGCGTGGTGAAGGGATAGTCGGCGATCTTCGGCCGCGCCGCGCTGACCACCGAGAGGAAGGTCGATTTGCCGGCATTGGGCAGGCCGACCAGGCCGGCATCGGCGATCAGCTTGAGCCGCAGCCAGATCCAGCGCTCCTCGCCCGGCGCGCCGGGATTGGCGTTGCGCGGCGCGCGGTTGGTGGACGATTTGAAATGCGCGTTGCCGAAGCCGCCATTGCCACCGGTCGCCAGCACGAATTTTTCGCCGAGCTCGGTGAAATCGTACAGCAGCGTCTCGCGGTCCTCGTCAAACACCTGGGTGCCGACCGGCACTTTCAGCACGATCGGCTTGCCGTTGGCGCCATGGCGGTCCTTGCCCATGCCATTGGTGCCCTTCTGGGCCTTGAAGTGCTGCTGGTAGCGGTAGTCGATCAGCGTGTTCAGCCCGTCGACGGACTCGATGATGACGTCGCCGCCGCGGCCGCCATTGCCCCCGGAGGGGCCGCCGAACTCGATGAACTTCTCGCGCCGGAACGCGACGCAGCCATTGCCGCCGTCGCCCGAGCGAATATAGACCTTGGCTTCATCGAGGAATTTCATGATCCGTACTAACTAAGGCAGGCTGGTCCCTGCGGCAACCCGCAAGCGTCCCGGCCTCAGCGAAAAGCCTTAATTTTCGGGCCTTTTTGCGGCCCGAGGCGAAAGTGGGATGAGTTTTGGTTGAGTCGGCTTGGCGCGGTCTCGGTTCACCTCTCCCCGTCGGGGAGAGGTCGGATTGCGAAGCAATCCGGGTGAGGGCTCTTGCTCTCGATAGACCGTAACCCCTCACCCGATTTGCTGCGCAAATCGACCTCTCCCAAGGGAGAGGTGAACTCGCTACGGCCGTTCCAGCCCAACCTAATCTCGCTCCTAGCCGGGCCGCCGCCGGACCAGGAATTTCTGCATCCCCTCCAGCACCAGCTCGCGGCGCTGGTTGTGCACGGTGGAGCGCAAGGTCACGACGCCCGTGGTCTTGCCCGGCGACAGCTCGATCACCTCCAGCGCGGGGTAGATCGTGTCGCCGGCATAGACCGGCTTCAGGAACTTGCTCGACTGTTCCAGGAAGCCGATCAGCGATTCCTCCACGACATAGGGAAACAGGCCCGCGCCGGGCGCAGTGTGCACCAGGGTCTGGAAGCCGTGCGCGAGCAGGTCGGGCATGCCGCGGGTGCGGCAATATTCGACGTCGTAATGGATCGGATGGGTGTCGCCGCTCGCGGTCTGAAACGCGGCGAACACGGCCGAGGTCTGGGTCCGGCTCGGAATCACGAAGCGCTCGCCGAGCACGAAATCCTCGAACCAGCGCTGCGCGGACACCATGCGATGCTGGATGGGGTCGAATTCGCTCATGTGGCGTTTCCTGCTCTTGTTGTTGCCGGGATGGGCTACCGGTATCGCAGCGGTGCGGGTGCGGCAATCCGTTCAATTCGTCTCCGTTCAATTCGTCATGGGCGGGCTTGTCCCGGGCATCCGCGGCTCTTAAACCGGACGACCCGGGAATTTCTCCATGAGCCTGTTCGCAAAACTGTCCTCCTACGACGATCGATCGGCGCGGCTCGCCGGCATCGGCTTGATGCTGCTGTCGATCTTCATGTTCTCGTTCGGCGACGCGATGGGCAAGTTCATCGTCGCCACCTATTCGGTCGGGCAATTGCTGTGGCTGCGCGCCTGCGCGGCGCTGCTGGTGCTGCTGCCGATGGTGTGGACGCGCCGGGCCGATTTCCTGCATCTGGAGCGGCCGTGGCTGCAATTGCTGCGGGTCACGCTGTCGACCGTGGAGGTCGCGGCGTTCTTCCTGGCGACCGTCTATCTGCCGCTCGCCGACGTCATCACCTACTATCTGGCCGGGCCGATCTTCGTCACCGCGATGTCCGGCCTCGTGCTCGGCGAGCATATCGGCTGGCGGCGCTGGAGCGCGATCCTGGTCGGCTTTTGCGGGGTGCTGATCGCGCTCAGGCCATCGGCGCAGACCATCAGCTGGCCGGCGATGATCGCGCTCGGCGGCAGCCTGTCGTTTGCGGTGCTGATGCTGATCACGCGCTCGCTGCGCGCGACGCCCGATATCGTGCTGGCGACGTCGCAATTCGGAGGCACCTTCATCCTGGGCCTGGTGCTGTCGCCGTTCGGCTGGGTGACGCCGACCCCGGGCAGCCTGGTGCTGTTCTTCACTGCCGGTCTCATTTCGGTCGCGGCGTTGTTTTGCGTCAATCGCTCGCTCAAGCTCGCGCCGGCGAGCGTGGTGGTGCCTTACCAATATTCGATGATCGTCTGGGCGGTGATCTTCGGCTTCGTAGTGTTCGGTGACGTGCCGTCCTGGGCCACGATCATCGGCGCGTCGATCATCATCGCCGCCGGCCTCTACATCTTCGTGCGCGAGCAGCAGCTTGGGCGCACGGAAACTGCGGTCAATCCACCGGCGTAGGGCTGTTCGACAAATTCCGTCATTGCGAGCCAACGGGTCGCGCGAACGCGCGCCCGATGACAGGCTCCGCGAAGCAATCCATGTTGCCGGAAGCGGCGATATGGATTGCTTCGTCGCTTTGCTCCTCGCAATGACGGGTGCTAGCTCTCCCGCCGCCTCGAGCTGTTCCAGCTCTTCAGCGACGCCCAGACGCTGCGCGACAGGCGGAAGCAGTCGACCGGGCTCGACGAGCCCAGCGCGTCGAAGCGGTGCAGCTCGACGCCGCTCCACTGGAAGCCGCACTTCTCGAGGATGTTGCGCGACGACGGGTTGACGACACGGGCGCCCGAGATCAGCTGGTCGAGGTCGAATTCCTCGAAGAAGTAATCGATCACCGCGCGCGCGGCCTCGGTGCCAAAACCCTGGCCCCAATGGTCGACGCCGAGCCAATAGCCGAGCTCGGCCGAGTTCTCCTCGCGCCAGTCGATGCCGACCATGCCGATCGGCGTGTGATTGTTCTCGATCAGGAAAACGGTTTCGCGGCCGCCCGCGGCGATCGCACGCACGAAGTCGATGGCGTCGTCCTGGGTATAGGGATGCGGCAGGCGGCGGGTGTTCTCCGCGATGCGGCGATCATTGGCGAGGCGTGCGATGGCTTTTACGTCCGCGAGCGTCGGCTTGCGCAATGTCAGCCGTTCGGTCTCGAGGACGCAAGCTCTTGCCTCGCGCAAGGTCGGCGTCGGGATGTCCTGCAACATGTCGAGCTCCTGTGATGCGACGATTGGTACGCAACGCTTGGAACGTCACGCGCGGTCGAACCGGATCGCGCGCAACAAAAAGGGGAGGCCGGTCATCCCGCCTCCCCTTGGAGCCCTTGTGCCGCTCCGCCGGTTCAACAGGACCCGGCGGACTCGTCTATGTCCACCGTCTACTCGGCCGCCTCTGCCATCGGAATGACCGAGATGAATGTGCGGCCATTGGCTTTGGCACGGAACTCGACATGACCCTCGACCTTGGCGAAGAGAGTATGATCGGTGCCCATGCCGACATTAAGGCCAGGATGCCAGGTGGTGCCGCGCTGACGCGCGATGATGTTTCCGGGGATCACGCGCTCGCCGCCGAACGCCTTGATGCCAAGGCGCTTGCCCTTGGAATCACGTCCGTTGCGCGATGAACCGCCTGCTTTTTTATGAGCCATAGCTCGTCTCCGACTTCGCTTTGATCTCTAGATCAATTCCTTGACGGAATCATTTCACGTTTTGTCACGCTTCAAATCTGAAAGCGCGACGATCACTTCTTCTCAAGCCTTGGCAGCGGCCTTCTTGGCCGGAGCCTTTTTCGCGGCCGGTGCCTTGGCGGGCGCCTTCTTCTTGGCCGCCTTCGGCGCTGCGTCCTCGCCGTCGGCGGGCGCTGCGACCTTTTCCTTCTTCGGCCGCGGGCCGACGGTTGGCTTCGCGTTATCGGCGAGGATCTCGGTGATGCGAAGCACCGTGAGCTCGTCGCGATAGCCGCGCTTGCGGCGTGAATTCTTGCGGCGACGCTTCTTGAACGCGATCACCTTGGCGCCGCGCTTGTGCTGCAGCACTTCGGCTGCAACGGTCGCGCCCGCGACGGTGGGCGTCCCCAGCACCGGCGTGTCACCGCCGAGCACCAGAACTTCGCCTAGCTGCACGATCGTGCCGACATCGCCGGCGATCTTGCCAATCTCGAGTACATCATTCGGAACGACACGGTACTGCCGGCCGCCGGTTTTGATGACTGCGAACATCGTTTGATTCCTTCGTGTTCGATCCCGGCCTCGGACGGTACGCCCGGGTCGGCTTTTTGTTCAGTCGCTATGGGTTAGGTGTTTTGCACGAAGGGAATGAATTCCCAAATGGTTCGCACAAAAACAATCGGCGCGAGAAATCCCCGCGCCGGATGGAGCGGACTTATAGCCGCAAACGGCGGGGAGTCAAGGTAAAGCAGGGCAAAAACCGGCCAAACATGAAGGGTTTGGCGTGTTTTTGGCCCGCTTTAAGCCTCAGGCGGCGGCCTGGGCCGCGGCCCGCGCGTGCCGGCGAATGGCCTGGGGCGGCTGCCCCAGCACCCGCAGGAACGCGCGCCGCATCCGCTCCCGGTCGGCAAAGCCCGTCTCGCCGGCAATCTCGTCCATCGAATGGCGGCCGTCGCCGATCAGTTCGCGGGCGGCCTCGACCCGGAGCTGCTCGATCGCCTTGGCGGGCGACTGGCCGGTTTCGGCGCGGAAGGCCCGGCTGAACTGCCGCGGGCTGAGCCGCGCCACCTCCGCCAATTCCTCCACCGAGAGCTCGTTGCGCAGATGCGCCTTGGCGTAGTGCAGCGCGTTCTGGATGCGGTCGGATTTCGGGTCGAGCTCGAGCAGCGCCGAGAACTGCGACTGTCCGCCGGTGCGGCGGTGATAGACGACGAGCTTGCGGGCCACCGAGCGCGCGGTCTCGACGCCGAGATCATGCTCGATCATCGCCAGCGCCAGGTCGATCGTCGCGGTCATGCCGGCAGAGGTCCAGATCGGGCCGTCGGTGATGTAGATGCGATCCTGCTCGACCTTGAGGCTGGGAAATCGCGCCTGCAATTCCGCTGCGAATTGCCAGTGCGTGGAGACGCGGCGGCCATCGAGCAGGCCGGCCTCGGCCAGCGAGAAGGCGCCGATGCAGGGCGCGGCGATCCGCTGCGATGCGGTCAGGGCGCGGCGGATATAGTCGATCAATTTCGGCGACGCCGGATGCAGCTCATGGCCGGCGCCAATGAACAGCGTGTCGAAGCTGCGCTCGCCAAAGGCCTCGGTCTCGACATTGAAGCCGGCGGACGATCGCACCGGGCCGCCGTTCTCCGACAGCAGCGTCACCTCATAGAAGGGTTCGCCTGCGATCAGATTGGCGACCTCGAAGGCGGTGATGGCGGTGAAGCCCATCACCTGGAATTCCGGAAAAACGACGAAGCCGATCTCCTGCATGGAACCCTCCGGTCTGAAATCAATGTCCTAAAAAGGTGTATATATGACATTTGAGACATGCAAGGGGGCCTGTAGAACCTGATCAACGGCCAAACCGGCCGTCCAGGTCAAACAGGAGACCAACATGACCAAGTCAGCCAAAGGCACGGCGCTCGTTACCGGTGCGTCGTCCGGAATCGGTGCCATCTATGCGGACCGGCTCGCACGGCGTGGCTACGATCTGATCCTCGTCGCACGTAACCGCGAGCGCCTCGATGGGCTCGCCAAGCGTCTCGTGGCGGAGACAGGCCGATCGATCGAGATCGTTGCCGCCGACCTCAGCAAGCGCGGTGACGTGTCCCGGATCGAATCCATTCTGCGCGACAATGCCGGCATCAGCGTGCTGGTGAACAATGCCGGCGTCGGTGCCACCGCGCCGCTGCTTGCATCCGACGTCGACAAGATGAGCGAGATGATCGCGCTCAATGTCGACGCCTTGATGCGCCTGACCTACGCGGCGGTGCCCGGATTCGTGGCGCGCGGCCGCGGCACCATCGTCAACATCGCGTCCGTCGTCGGCGTCCAGCCGGAGCTGCTCAACGGCGTCTACGGCGGCAGCAAGGCCTTCGTGCTGGCGCTGACCCATTCGTTGCAGCACGAGCTGAAGGACAAGAACGTCCGGGTCCAGGCCGTGCTCCCGGGCGCCACGGCGACCGAGTTCTGGGACATCGCCGGCACGCCGGTCGCGCATCTGCCGGGCGAGATCGTGATGAAGGCCGAGGACATGGTCGATGCCGCGCTCGCCGGCCTCGACCAGGGCGAGGTCTTCACCGTGCCGTCGCTGCCGGAGGCCGCGGATTGGCAGGCCTATGAGGCGGCCCGCCAGAAGCTGATGCCGAACCTGTCGCGCAGCGCGCCTGCGGCGCGGTACCGGGTGAAAGCCGCCTGAACCCATTCCGAGGTCTTTGCGAAATTGCGTCCCGCACCCGTCAAGAGCGCCGCAGTGCGGGACGCAACCTTTTGAGTTCCCGGCCGTTAGTGCGGGGAACCTCGAGCGGGCAGGGCAAAGGCGAATGGCGGAAGACGCAGGACTGACCACGGGCATCGCGCACCACGGTGCCGCGCGGCTGCCCTCCGTCGACATCGACAGTTTCAACATCGAGCTGAAGGACGACGAGGGTTTCCTCGGCGATCGCGCCTCCAAGGGCGCGTTCCGCAAACTGCTCGATCGCTGGCGCAAGCCGTTGCGCAAATCCGGCGAGGATCCGTTCGGCGACGAGCCGTCGGACAAGATCAGCAAGAAGAAGCTCGACGAGATGCTGGTCGGCGACGACACCGAGGCCTCCGCAGTGGTGCACAGCGCGATCGAGGAGTTCGCCCAGGAACTCGCTTACGTGACGCGGCGCTTTCTCAACACCAAGGCCTGGGCCAAGACCGAGCGCATCGTGGTCGGCGGCGGCTTTCGCGACTCCAGGCTCGGTGAACTGGCGATCGCGCGCACCGACATCATCCTGAAGGCGGAGGATTTCAAGGTCGACCTGGTGCCGATCCGCTTCCATCCCGACGATGCCGGTCTGATCGGCACGCTGCATCTGGCTCCGTCCTGGATCTTCGAGGCCCATGACGGCGTGCTCGCGGTCGATATCGGCGGCACCAATATCCGCTGCGGCATCGTCG
>CALRXG020000162.1:0-13102 GCA_943372075.1 Bordetella parapertussis
TTGCGGGTCATGTCCCGATCATCTTTTTGAGTCTTGCGACCGGCATCCCCATCGTGCAGTCGGGTCACCTCATCGCGCTGGCGGTGACTTCGAAGGATCGCATTCCGGCTCTCGCTAACATTCCGACGGTGGCTGAAGCTGCCCTGCCAGGGTATGTTGCAACAGCTTGGTACGCGCTGCTCGCGCCTGCCGGTACTCCACAGCAAATAGTTGAGAAGCTGAATGCCGCTTCTCGCAAGGCCATGGAGTCTCCTGGGACGAAGAAGCTTCTCGATCAAGCCGGAGCGATTACTGCCCCCACCACACCCGGCGAGCTTGGCGAGTTCATCAAGAGTGAAATCAGTCGTTGGAAGCCAATCATTGAGATGTCTGGCGCCAAAGTCGACTGACGAGCCGGTAGGACTTCTTGCGCGTCCAACCCCAAATGTGCTCGCACTCCCGAAACTAACGACGCTGGTACTTTTATTGCTCAGGCTTTCACAAAGAGAACTTGAAGCACCGTGTTGCATTGCGAGATAGGGATGAAACCGTACTTAACCCTCCATCACCCTGCGAGTGCGCAGCGCTACTACAGCGAGTTCGCGTGTCATGACGTACCGGCTCGCGTCCCTCATGGACAAGGGCGTCGCGCCGAATACGGCCGCGGCGGTGACGAAGATATTCGCCACCGAAAGCAATTCCAAGTGCGCCGATGCCGGCATCCAGATCATGGGCGGCGCGGGACTGATGATGAGTTCGGAAATGCAGATGTATTTCCGCGATTCCAGGGTCGGAACGATAGGCGGAGGCACCAGCGAAATCCTCCGCAACGTGATCGCCAAGTCAATGCTCTCATAGGAGGACGGACAATGCGTGGTATCTCTCGTCGAACCTCCCTAGCCGGAACAGGCGCGCTCGCGCACACGCCGCGCCAGCAATAGCAGCTTTGCGAACGCCGCTTCGAGCCCGCCGTCACCTTCGATCTTGCGGCCAATGTCGCGGATGACGCGGCCGAGATAGGTGCCCAGCTTCCTGAGGATCATACACAACTCCCACCGTATCGCCCTTGAAGGCGACAGCATGCGAAGGAAAAAATCCGCGCGCCCCTTGACCGACGTCGAAAACAGCGAAACGAATCCCGGTTGACCTCAACAACCAGGTAACCAAAAGCCCTTACCCCAGCTGTCCGTCAGTTAGCAAAATTGCTGTCCAATTTTTGCGAAATACGCAGGATGAAACATCTTCAACGTACCGCTGCTTGAGAAGCGATGAGAAGGGCTATTTGGGGCGTGCTGATAATTTCGGTGGTTAGCGCCTTCGGCGGCGTTGCCTCGGCGCAGGTGTCCGATGAGGTTGTGCGTCTGGGCGTACTTGACGATATGACCAGCCGCGTTTTAGACTAGCTGCGTCGGGCAAGGCTTCTAAGTGTGGTCAGGCTGATGGGCGCAAATTCTCCCCCCGGGGGACGATGGACAGGCCCCCGTCTTCGCGCGAGTGAAGACTGAGCGCGCTCTTGCTCACCACCCTCGACGAGACGGAGCACAGCATTGATGTACGCAAGTTCGTGCTGAGCCTGCTCGATCTTGGCTTGGTAGGCAGCAATCATGCCGCTGATCTCGGCGCGCTTTTGCTTGAACATTTGAATGATGAGCTGATCGGCCATGCTGCATTGAAGCCGAAATCAGCCGGCCGCGACCAGCCCCGAACTTGGTGCCGTTGCTCCATAATTCGAGCGATGGCGGCGTTACTACGACAACGTTACGCCGCGCTCCTCGCTCGGCTATCGGCCGCCGGCACCAGAAACGATCTTCCCGCCAGCATCTGGCCTGGCCTGTGCTTCGCTCCGGCCAGGCCAAATGCTGGCCGATCACGGCCGGACTCTAACATGAGCCGTGGTACCGCTCCGTGGGGCAGGCCAATCTAACGCCCGTGCGCGCCGTGGTATCCGAGCGAGGCCGATAGTTCGGCTGCGGTATCGGCGACGAGTTTTCCAAGTGCTCCATTTGGTTTCGCGTCGACGCGTGTTGAGCGACCAAACACTGTCAGGGCCATGATCAACTTGCCGGTGATATCGAACACCGGTGCACTTACGGCGCCGAAGCCGTCACCACCGCCGTCTGACAGGCAAGAATAACCGCGCTCCTTGATTTCACGCATCATTCCAGCCAGAGACGCCCGTTCTTTCGGTACGTTGAGACGGCCCGACCGTCGGTTCTGGTCCAACTCGCGCTCGATTGCGGTGGCCGTACGAACCGGGTCTTCGTAGGCACAAAACAAGAGCCCCGTCGCGGAATAGGTCAGCGGGCAGTGGTGCGACGGCGCCATGGTACTCGCCAGGTCATGCCGGGCCTCGACGACCTTGATCATCGTAGGGCCCTTTTCGCCCCAGACGGCTAGCGCCGCTGTCTCGCCGACCTGATCGACAAGTGTGTGCAGCGTCGCTTCAGCCACTTGCAACGGCTCGAAGCGACTGAACCCCTTGAGCCCAAGCTGGAAAGCTACAGGTCCGAGGTCGTATCGAGACGTCGCCGCATCCTGCCGCGCCAATCCGACGCGCATCAAACTGACGAGATATCGGTGCGCTTTGGCAGAGGGCATGCCTGCCCTCTGCGCCAGATCGGCCAATTTGAGCGGCCCATCGGCCTGGATCAGTGCGTGAATTAGATCGCCAGCAACCTCTACCGATTGGATGCCGAGTTGTGTCGGCTTGTCTGCGCCAGGCGCGTTTTCCGGCAGAGGTTCGGTTGAGCGGTCTACCATGAGTGTCCTTCACAGCGGCAAAGTTGCCTAATCCGACAGGCTTGACAGCCTGGCTCGCAGGAAGCATCATTACAGAATAGGAAGTTTATTACGAATTGTATAACTATCGAAGCTAGTACGAACAATACGAGACGTAACTGTGCGCAGCAACAGTTGATGCTAGGGGAGAGAGGCAGATGCACGACGGATCCATTTCTGGCCTGCTGGCCGGCGATGTCGCTGTCGTCACGGGGGCGGCGCAGGGCATTGGAGCCGCTATCGCCCGCGGACTTGCCACATCCGGAGCCTCAGTAATCGTCGTCGATCGATACGCCGAGGGTGCCTGCGCAACGGCCAACGCGATCAAGGCTGTGGGCGGACACGCCGAAGGGTATGGGCTCGATGTTGCGGACCGTGCTGCGTGCTTTGCTTTTGCAACCACTGCAAGGGAGGTGTTCGGTGATGTGGCTGTGCTGATCAATAATGCAGGGATCACGCGCCGCACCGCACCCGACGACCCTGAATTTCTCAACCACCTCGACGCGCAGATTGCCGTCAATCTGAACGGCACTGCCAACATGACGATAGCTCTGCTGCCGCAGCTGCGGCGCACCAAGGGACGCGTCGTCAATGTCGGCTCGATTGCTTCCTTCGTCGCCTATCGGAATTCGGCCAGCTACGCCGCCACCAAGGGCGCTGTCATTCAGCTGACCAAGGCGCTGGCGGCCGATCTGGCAGCGGACGGGGTACGCGTCAACGGGATTGCACCAGGTGTCATTGCCACGCCTATGACCGAAGGGACGCGCGCTAATCCCGAGGTGATGGCCCGGTTTCTGAATCATACGCCGATGGGGCGCGTAGGCGAGCCCGAAGAGCTCGTGGGGCCGACGCTATTTCTTGCCTCACGCATGTCCTCCTACGTGACCGGTGTCATGCTACCTGTCGAGGGTGGGTATCTTACTTCATGAACGCCACCACCATAACCGCTTGTATCTTGTATTATGGATGATCTGCCATGGTTGCCTCTTCCAAGCACGCGATTCCAAATGAAACCCAGCATTGCGATGTGTTGGTCGCCGGCTCCGGCGCAAGCGGCATGGTTGCCGCCATCGTTGCCGCGAAGAAGGGGCTGAAGGTTATCGTTGCCGAAAAGGAAGCGGTGTTCGGTGGCACAACAGCGTTATCGGGCGGCTATCTCTGGGTGCCGAACAATCCGGTGAGCATCGAAGCTGGGGTCAAGGACAGCAAGGACGCGGCGCTCGCGTATATGAAGCACGAATCGGGCAACCACTACGACGCTGCGAGGGTCGATGCATTTCTCGACGCAGGTCCCGAGATGGTTGCCTTCATGCATGCGTATACGCAGGTGCGGTTCGAAGCGGCTCCCGCATTCTCGGATTACCATCCGGATGCGCCGGGTGGCACGCCGGGCGGTCGCTCGATACTGACGCAACCTGTCAGTGCGACAATTCTCGGATCGGATATTGACAAGCTGCGACCGCCGCGGCCTGAGCTAACGCTCTATGGCCTCGCAATCGGCTCTGGTAAAGAGCTTTGGCACTTCTATCGCGCCACGCAGCGGCTGGAATCCTTCCTCTACGTCGCCAAACGTTTGGTCAAATTCGGGTTCGACCGCTCCGTGCGGGGCCGGTCGATGCTGTTGACCAACGGCAATGCGCTGGCCGCGCGACTGTTTCGGTCGGCGTGCGAACTCGGCGTGCCGATCTGGCTCGACAGCCCGGTGAGAACGCTCATCCGAAACGACAGAGGCCATGTCGTCGGTGCGGAAGTGCTGACACCAAAAGGCAGGCGCCGTGTGCTGGCGAACAAGGGCGTCGTACTGGCCTGTGGCGGCTTTCCGTTTGATTTTGCCAGGCGGCAGACCCTCTACAATCACTGCGCCGGTGAGAGCGAGCATTGGTCGGCGGCGAGTCCTGGAAACACTGGAGACGGCGTACGTCTGGGCGAGTCGGTTGGCGGCGAGGTCGTCAAGGATTATCCCAACGCGGGTGCCTGGGCTCCGACCAGCCTTGTGCCGCGCAAGGATGGTACCAAGGGCCCGTTCCCCCACTTCATCGACCGCGGCAAGCCGGGCGTCATCGCTGTCTCGCGAGCCGGACGCCGCTTCGTCAACGAAGCCAACAGCTATCATGATTTCGTGCAGGGCATGGAATGTGCGTGCCCTTCGGACCAACCGGCGGAGGCATTCCTGATCGCCGATCACCGCACCATCCGCAAATACGGTCTTGGCCATG
This sequence comes from Bordetella parapertussis, assembly GCA_943372075.1. GTDB lineage: Bacteria > Pseudomonadota > Alphaproteobacteria > Rhizobiales > Xanthobacteraceae > Bradyrhizobium. The sequence goes on from CALRXG020000162.1 coordinate 4,974, forward strand.
TGAAACCGGCGCCGCTACCTCTTCAACCTTCGATCCGCTCCGGCTACCTGATGCGCGGCAACACTCTTGCCGAGCTTGCATCAGTGGCGGGCATTGAACGAAACGCTTTCGAGGAAACGGTCGCCCGCTGGAACGCGGACGTTCCGACTGGCACGGATACTGCCTTCGGCAAAGGCTCGACCGCCTACAACCGTTTTCACGGCGATCCAGAGGTCAAGCCGAACCCGTGCCTCGCGCCGATCGCGACCGGTCCATTCTACGCTGTGCGGGTCGTCCCCGGCGATATCGGCACTTTCGCAGGCCTCAAAACCGACGAACACGCGCGTGTGATCGGCCCTGACAATACGCCGCTCAAGGGGCTTTATGCCGTCGGCAATGACATGGCGAGCGTGCTTGGCGGGAATTATTCCGGCGGCGGCATCACGCTCGGACCGGGCATGACCTTTGGTTACATCGCGGGCCTCCATGCGGCCAGCGAACGCAACTGAAGACCAGTATCGAGAAACTCTAAGGGAGGAAACCCATCATGACAACATGCAGAAACCTGCTTTCCGCCGGTCTGGGCCTGACTATGGCCGTCGCTTTATTGGGAGCAGCGCAGGCCCAGGATAAGGAAATCCGCATTGGTGCGTTGATCGCAGCCTCGGGGCCAACGGCCTTCATCGGCGCATCACAGAAGAACGCCTTCGAGATGCTCGTCGAACAGATCAATGCGCGCGGCGGCATGGCCGGTAACAAGATCAGGCCGTTCCTCTACGACACCGAAGGCAACGGCACAATCGCGGCCCAGCAGTTCCGCCGCCTAATAGATTCAGACAAGGTGCATGTTGTGGTCGGCCCCTCGACGACCGGCGAAAGCCTGGCGATCCGCGCGGTCGCAAACGAAAACAAGGTGCCGCTCGTCAGCTTCGCAGGCGCGGAAGCGGTTGTTGTGCCCCCAACCCCTTACGTCTTCAAGACTCCACCGACCGACCGCATCGTTGCCGAGCACCTGATTTCTTTCATGAAGGTCAAGGGCGCCACCTCCGTCGGCATCCTGTCCTCCGCCGATGGTTTTGGGCAGGCCGGTGCCGCAGTCGTCAAAGAGGTAGCCAGCCAACTCGGACTGAAGGTCAACGCAGCGGAAGAGTTCGGCCCACGCGATACCGACATGACGCCGCAGATCCTCAAGATTCGGTCGAGTGGCGCCGATGCGATGCTGATCTGGAGCGTCAACCCCGGTCCGACCATCATACTCAAGAACGCGGCGGCCATTGGCTACAACAAGCCGATCTACAACAGCTATGGTGCTGCCTCGCCGCAGCTGATCGAGCAGGCCGGCGCGGCAGCGGAGAAGTCTTACGTATCGTCCATGCGTCTGCTCGCGCCCGAGAGCCTTGCCGCAAACGATCCGATGCGCCCAGTGGTGACCAAACTCGCGGCCGATTACAAGGAGAAGTTCAAAGCCGACGCCACGACCTTCATCGGGCATCCCTCGGACGCGATGCTGCTCATCGAGGAAGCGCTGAAAAAGGCTGGCGGGTCCCCGGATCGCGAGAAGCTGGCGGAAGCCATGCGCAGTGGCATTTCCTTCCCCGGCGCCAACGGGATGTTTCGCTTCACTGACGCCAACCACAACGGCCTCGACCGGGAGTCGCAGTCGATGGTGATGCTGCAGGTTCAAGGCGGCAAGTTCGTCACCGTGAAGTGACCTGCAGGGCGGGCGGTCTTGCAATCCGTCCGTCAGCGACCGAAGCAAAGCCTGGAGGTAAAATGGATACCCTGCTGCAAATCCTGATCACGGGCCTCGTCGTCGGCTGCATTTACGGCATGGCGGCACTTGGTTTCACCATTGTGTACAATGCTACCAAACTGATCAATTTCGCCAACGGCGAATTCCTGATGCTCGGCGGCGTTCTTCTTGCCTGCGCGGCGCAGGCCGCCAAACTGCCGATGTCGCTGGCGCTCCTGCTCGCTGTAGCGGGTGCGGCGCTTACCGGCTGGCTGATGCAGCGCTGCATTCTCGATATGGCGATGGCGCGCAGTTCCGATCCGTTGACGCTGGTGATGCTGACCATCGGCGTGGCGCTCGCCTTGCGCGGGGCAGCCGCGCTCGCCTTCGGGCGTGAAATCACGTTCGTGCCGGAATTCGGGCTTTTGCCGCTGGTGTTGATAGGCAACGTCTACATTCCGAGCCAAGGCCTCTGGATCATCTTCGTCCTGGCGCTGACCAGCACCGTTTTGTGGTACATGTTCTCGAAAACCATGTTCGGCAAGGCAATGCGCGCCGCGAGTCAAGAACCGAGGGCCGCCGCCCTTTGCGGCATCGAGCCGAAGCGCGCCGCCGCCATCGCCATGACCTTGGCGGGTGCGCTCGGTGGTTTGGCCGGCGCGATGCTCGCCCCGATATCCGCAGCGTTCTACGAAAACGGCATCTTCCTTGGTCTCAAGGGCTTCGCGGCGGCTGTCGCCGGCGGGCTGGGCAACCCCATCGGAGCTATTGTCGGTGGACTGTTGATCGGCGTTGTTGAGAGCCTGTCCGCCGGATACGTCGCCTCCGGCTTCAAGGATGCCGTCGGTTTTATCCTTCTCATTCTCGTTCTAATCCTTAGGCCGCAGGGCCTCGTCGGTCGCGCCATCGTTACACGGGTCTGAGCCATGACCACTTCGACATCGAATTCCAACCTCCGGCATGACGCGGTTATCCTCGCAGGCCTTGCTGTGGTTCTTACGCTCGCAGAACTAGCGCTGACCAGCCAGTTCCATCGCTCGATTCTGATCCTGTCGATGATCCACGCTATCGCGGCCATTGGCCTTACGTTGCTGCTGGGCTACGCAGGGCAGGTCTCGCTCGGCCAAGGCGCCTTCATGGGCATTGGCGCTTATGCGGCGGCCTTTGCCCTGCAGAAGCTGGCGCTGCCAGCGCCCGTGGCGCTGGTGGCTGCGGTGCTATTGCCGGGGCTGCTCGGCTTCTTGATCGCCCGACCGATCCTGCGCCTGTCGGGCCACAATCTCGCGCTGGGCACATTGGCGCTCGGCGCCGTGTTTTTCGTCGTGGCGGCGCAATGGCGCAGCGTTACCGGTGGCCTCGACCCCGGTATCGTCGATCTGCCGAGTCTGGCGATCGCGGGTTTCAGCCACGAGCGTATACTCTACATTCTGGCGGGCATCTCGTTGCTGTCGGCGATCGCCGTCGCCGTATCACTCGTAGACGGGCGGTTCGGGCGCGGCCTGATGGTGCTAAGAACATCCGAACTCGTTGCCGCTTGCATGGGCGTCGATACGGTTCGGGCCAAGTCTATGGTCTTCGCCATCGCCGCCGCTTTGTCCGGCCTGTCTGGCGCTCTTCTGGCGCTTTATCTACGCTCATTCAACGCCAGCGCCTTCGGTGTCGGGCTCTCCATCGAGCTTTTGATGATGGTCATCCTCGGGTCGCTTTCGACCGTCTGGGGCGCGATCTTCGGCGCCTTCGCCATCATAGTCCTGCCCAACCTACTCGAAGGCTTCGATCACGCCAAACACCTAATCTATGGTCTTGTCATGGTAGGCATCATGATGTTCGCTCCCCGGGGTCTTGGAGAAACGTTGTTCCGCCTTGTCACCCGCAAGAGAAGCGTCGCATGAGCAGCACGCCTCTGGCTTCGATCAAGGGCCTGTCGAAGCGATTCGGCGGCATTGCGGCCGTGTCTGACGTGTCGTTCGACCTGGTCGCCGGGGAAGTCACGGCGCTGATAGGTCCGAATGGCGCAGGCAAGACCACGCTGATCAATCTCGTTACGGGTGTTCTCGCCTGCGACGGTGGCACAATCAGCCTCGAAGGAGAGGACATCACCGCTCGGCCGACGCATCAGCGCGGCACGGCCGGCATCGCGCGAACGTATCAGACCCCGCAGATAGCGCATGGCATGAGTGTTCTGACCAACGTAATGGCGGGCGCTTACCGGTTCGGCCAGCATGGCCTGTTGAGTTCCGTGTTCCGACCCTGGGTGGTCATGAAAGAAAATGACGAAATGGCTGCTCGCGCCGCGCAGTGTCTTACGCGTGCGGGCGTCGCCGAGCAGTGGTGGCAGCGTCTGGCGACGGATCTGCCCTATGGGCTTCAGCGCCGCGTCGAAATCGCCCGCTCATTGGCGCAAGATCCCAAGCTGCTGTTGCTGGACGAGCCCGCCGCGGGCCTCAATCCAAGCGAAACGGCGGACCTGTCGCGTCTGCTTTCTGAGATCGCCGCAGATGGCCGCGCCGTCCTGCTTGTCGAACACGACATGGGCATGGTGATGTCGATTTCCTCGCATATCGTTGTGGTGAATTTCGGTCGCAAGCTTGCAGAGGGTACGCCGAAAGACATCGCATCGAACAAGGACGTGATTGCTGCCTACCTCGGCGCGGATGAGGCGGTGGCCTGAAATGACCGAGCTTCTCTCTATTGCCGATTTGAAGGCTGGCTACGGCCCGGTCGAAGTGCTTCACGGCATTTCCATCGCCATTCGAAAAGGTGAAATCTTCTCCATCGTCGGCGCCAACGGCGCCGGGAAATCGACGCTTCTCAATACGATTTCAGGCTTCAACCCGATCCGCTCCGGCGCCATCGTGTTTGACGGACGACCGATTGCTGGAACCGCTCCAGCAATGATCGCGCGCGCTGGCCTACGTCATGTGCCGGAAGGACGACGCGTTTTTGCCGAGATGACGGTGGAAGAAAACCTGTCTCTCGGCGGCTATGGCCAGCCGCATGCTGAAGTCGCCGATCGGATCGACCGGATTTACGAGCTGTTTCCGCGCCTCGTAGAGCGGCGGACGCAGGCGGCGGGCACTATGTCCGGCGGCGAGCAGCAGATGTTGGCCATTGGCAGGGCCCTGGCGGCTAAACCAAGGGTGCTGATGCTTGATGAGCCATCGATGGGGCTCGCACCTCAGGTCGTTGCTGAAATATTCCGCCTGATCTTGCGCATGCGACACGAATTGGGACTTGGGATACTTCTGGTTGAGCAAAATGCCAAAGCAGCGCTGCGTATCGCAGACCGCGCCTGCGTGCTGTCTCTGGGGCAGATCACTCTGCGCGGCGCAGGCGCAGATCTCTTGAATGATCCGAGTGTCGTCGAGGCGTTTCTTGGGGGGAACGCGGCTACTTGATGGAAACCCACCGCATCTCCGAGTCAGGACCGGATCGCGAACTGCTTGGATCGCTGCGTGCTCTTACAGGACTGGATACCCCCGCAACCATAGAGCGTTTCGAGACCGAGTATCCGAATGCAACTTTCTGGGCGACGTTCGGTCAATCCGAAGCCTCGGGCTTGGCGATGCTTTCGCCGTACCGCGACCGTCCGAAATCCGCGGGCCGGCCGCTGTTTTGGCGCAGCATCGCGGTCGTCGATGGCGATGACCGCGCGAATCCGGCCGGCGAAATCATCGACTTCGTGAACGGACAAATCGCTCGCTACAAACGGCCGAAGCACGTTGTGTTGGTCGATAAACTTCCGAGGACTGCGGGGGCGACCTCGATCGGGCTGCTGTTAAATCAGCGCACGGCAGACGTAGCGGTAAAGGTAACCCGCCACGACGGGCTGCCTCATCCGACCGCGGCAGAGAGGCGCCGAATACCATCGCGCCATTCCCGCTGTAGCCGCGCGCAGAGTTCTGCGACCGGAATGATGTCGTTGACGCCGCCGACTCCCTGTCCCGCGGTCCAGATATCCTTCCACAGTTTCGGGCTGATCTCGCGCGCGACGTTGAAGCTGCTGTGGTCCTTCGGGTTGTCGTACGGGCGGTTCAGCGTCTGGGCGAGAAAGCTGGCGCCGGCCACCCGCACCGGCACAGACGGCAATGATCCCGTCGGCGTTGGCGTCGAGCGCCTTCTTGGCATGCTTCATCGTGGTCGCGTCGTGGAACACCAGCCCGCCATAGGTATGTATGGCGTCGGTCAGTTCTCGCGTAATTCCGAGGGTCGTGATGACGATGGGAATTTCATGACGGATGGCCGCGGCGAAGTCTGCCGCGTGCCGAGGATTGGTGGAGTGAACGACGAATTGCGCACCAAAGGGCGCGCAATGTTGCCCGGCGAGCCGGCCGCGTATGTCGGCCAGCCACGCTTCGAAACCGTCCGTCGTGCGCTGGTTGAGCACCGGAAAGGTGCCGATCACGCCAGCTTGACAGGTCTCAACGACCAGATCCGGTCCCGAGAAACATCGGCGCTGCCATCACCGGAATTTTGAGATGCCATCGCAGTCGATCAGGTAGCATATCGGATGCCGATTGCCAGAGGAAACGTGGTCAACGCGACTGCATGCGGGCGCCTGCATCCAGATCGAGCGTGGTCGCGTTCAGGTACGAGTTCTCGACGATATGTTGCACCAGCCGGGCAAATTCCCGCGGTTGTCCCATCCGGTTCGGATACAGGATCATGCGATCGACGATCGACTGAGAGACATTGTCCGGAATGCCTGCGACCATTGCGGTATCGAACAGCCCCGGCGCGATCGAGACTATGCGGATACCGTGTGGCGCCAAGTCGCGGGCAACTGGAAGCGTCAGGCCGATTACGCCCGCCTTGCTGGCGCTGTAGGCCGCTTGACCGACCTGCCCTTGGGATGCAGCGCCCGATGCCGTGTTGACGATGACGCCGCGCTCGCCACCCTCGGCGTCAGGGGTGTTCCTGGTCATCGCGAGCGCAGCGAATCTGATGACATTGAAGGTACCGGTCAGGTTGATCGCGATCACCTTGTTCCACGTCGCGATCGGGAACGGCTCGCCTTTTGATACGGTCTTGGCGGCATCGGCGACCCCCGCGCAATTCACTGCGACATGAACGCCGCCGAACGCGGCGACGACCGCCGCGATCCCGTCTTTCACGCTGCTCTCTTCGGCGACATCGACGACGCGCGCCAGGCACGCATCGCCGAGGTTCGACTTTAGTGCCTGCAATTTTTTCTCGTCGCGATCGAAACCGGCGATACGCACGCCGGCCGCGGCGAGCACCTTGCAGGTCGCAAGCCCCAGTCCAGAAGCGGCACCCGTCACTACGGCAATCTTGCCATGAAGCTCCATGAAATATCCTCGTTGTCTTCTATTTGCTCAGGATGGTCACGCACGCCACCGCTTCTTCGATACCGTGCAGTCCGCCGCCATTTTCGGCGATCGCGATCCGCGCGCCGTCGACCTGGCGGGCCCCGGCCTCATGACGCAGTTGCGCGACAAGTTCGTGGACCTGCGCGAGGCCGGTGGCGCCGACCGGATGCCCCTTCGACTCCAGCCCTCCCGACGGATTGACCGGGACGCGCCCGCCGATGGCGGTTTCGCCGCGTTCGCTGATGGCGCCGCCGTCGCCAAAGGCGCACAGGCCGAGATTTTCGATCTGGATGATCTCGCCCATGGCGGTGGCATCATGCACTTCGGCAACTGAGATATCGCCCGGACCGACGCCCGCCTTTTCGTAAGCGCGCCTGGCGGCGCGTGCGGTGCAATGGTTTTCGACGTCCGAAGGGTCACGGTCGCTGCCGGTCTGGACCACGGATGCCAGCACCCGGATCGCGCGCGACCGATCGATGCCATAGCGCTTCAGTCCCGCTGCAGTTGTCACCACAACCGCCGCGGCGCCGTCCGATACCGGCGAACACATCGGCAGCGTCAACGGATAAGTGATCGGCGGCGCGCTCAGCACCTCGTCAATGGAATAGGGCGTACGAAACTGTGACAGCGGATTTTCAACGGAGTGTCGGTGATTCTTCGCCGCGACTGCGGCGATCTGGCGCTGCGTCGTTCCGAAACGCGCCATGTGAAAGCGGGAGAACGCCGCATAAACATCCATGAATACGCTGTAGGGCTTGTCGGACGTTGTGCCGGGCGGCGGATCGATGCCTTCGCCAAGCTTCATGAGCCGCTCGCCGATTTCGTCCTTGCGGCTGATGTCCCAGGCGCTGTCGAATGACCCGAACATAAGCTCGCGATCCCTCGAGAACATCTTCTCGGCACCAACCGCAAGCGCGACGTCTCCGTCGCCTGCTTTCAGGAAGGTGACGGCCAGGTTCAGCGCCGAGCTGCCGCTCGCGCACGCGTTCTCGATGTTGACGACCGGGATCTGCCCGATCCCCATCGACCGCAACGCGATCTGACCGCGCACCATGTGCTGCTTTTCCATGTGTCCTTGCGACGCGTTG
>CALRXG020000163.1:0-13059 GCA_943372075.1 Bordetella parapertussis
CGTCAACGTCATCTTCATGGACCATTTCCAGAGGATCGCGAAGGGGCACTTCACCGTTCGCCGGCTGGAGCGGCTCCATGGCAGCGCCGGCGTTCGGCAACATTATGCGGCGATCGCGGCCGGGCTGGCGCCGCAGCGCGGCGTCGCGACGGCATGAGGCGATTGGCAGCAATTGGACATCGGCGCCGTGCTTCCGCCTGAGGACACCAGGCTGCGCGACCTCCGCCGGATGCGCGCGCTGGCCACGGGTCTGCTCGTGGTCATGCTGCTGGTGTTCCTGGCGACCTCGATGGCGCAGCCGCACTGGCCGTGGCTGGCCTATCCGCGCGCCTTCGCCGAGGCCGGGATGATCGGCGCCTGCGCCGACTGGTTCGCCGTCGTGGCGCTGTTCCGTCATCCGCTCGGGATTCCAATTCCGCACACCGCGATCGTTCCGCAGAGCAAGCAACGCATCGCCGTCGCGCTGGGTCGCTTCATCGCCAACAATTTCCTGTCGCCCCGCGTGGTCGGCGATCGCATCCGCGACGTCGACATTGCGGGCTGGGCGGCGCAATGGATCGAGCGGCCGTCGCATGCGCGCAGCGCGGCGCAGCGCACGGTCTCGGCAGTCCATCAGGCGATGCAGACCACGTCGAGCGCCGACCTCAACGCCTTTCTGACCCGCCGCACCCGGCAGGGCATCGCGGCCATTCCCGCCGCCCCGCTCGCCTCCCGCGTGCTGGCGTTGTTGTGGGCGCATGGCAACGCGCAGGCGCTGGTCGAGCGCCTGATCAATTCGGCAAGCGTGGCGCTCGCCAACAACAAGGAGACGATCCGCAAGAAGGTCTCGCAGCGCTCCTACCGGTTCGTGCCGAAATGGGTCGACGGCATGGTGGCCGACCGCGTCATATCGGGCGTCAGCCAGACGCTCGACGAGATGCGCGAGCCGGATCATCCGTGGCGCGTCGAGCTCAAGGCCGAGATCGAGCGCCTGATCGACCGGCTCGCCACCGATCCGGAATACCTCGCCAAAGGCGAGGAGCTGAAGCAGCAGATGCTCGACAATCCCGCCGTGATCGGACAGATCGACGCGATGTGGCACGCCATCGAGGTGCGGCTGAATTCCGCGGCGACCTCGGCGGCGATTGCCGACGCGATCGAGACCGCCCTGATGTCGGTCGCCGCGCGGGTCCGCGACGATGCCGAGATGCGCGATCGCATCAACCGCTGGCTTCGCGTCGCCGCGCTGCGCGCCGTCGCATCGCGGCGGCAGGAGATCGCGGCCTTCATCCGCAAGGTGGTGGAGAACTGGGACACCGAGACGCTGATCATGCGGATCGAATTGCAGGTCGGGCGCGATTTGCAGTTCATCCGGATCAACGGCACCGTCGTCGGCGGTCTCGTCGGCCTGCTGATCTTCTCCGTGTCGCGCTGGCTGTAGCGCCTTGGGATTCTTGCATTGACACGTTTTCTTCACGCGAACCGGTATCCATTTCGCTCGAAAGCGCTCTGGATCAGGGAAACCGAATGCGCAGCAGCGGCAATTGTTCAAGCCGGTCGAGCAGGCGGACCACCTGGCTTGCCGCCAGACCGAGGCAGGCGAGGATGAAGTGACGGCGGGTCAGACCGCGCTCACGGTCCGCGAATTCGAGACGCTCGAGGCGTGGCTCGAGAGCAGTGGGCAGGCGCAGGGCGGGAAGCGTCGTCATGTGCATCAGCCGATCGGAATGCGGATTTCCGGCGCGGCGGTCATCTGCTCGATCGTCCCGTCGAACGACAGGCAATCCGGATTGTCGCCCGGCATTCCGCGCAGCGTCTCGGCCAGTTGCTCCTGCTCGAGCAGGAACGAGCGGCCGTCGCGCAGCCGCGCATAGCCGGCCCAGGGGACGAATTTGGTGAACGGGAACGGAAATCCCTCGCGCGGCGAGACGTCGATGTTGAGGCCGGAGATGAACAGCACGTTCTTGCCCTGGAACGCCGGCTCACGCCGGATACTGCGATAGGTGCGGTCGAACTCGGCCTGGGTGACGTAGCGCGCGGCATCCAATGCCGGGTGCGGCGACGTCACCAGCGCCGGCATCACCGGGCCGAGCGCCGCTTCGAGAATGTCATGGCCCTCGGGCCCCTCCGCCGGCGCGCGGCGGAAGTGAAACAGATCCGGCGACAGCGCAGCGCCGATCGGCGCAGGCGTGTCGCGGAAACAGCTCTCGCCAATCCGCTCGCGGATCGCCGGACCGGCACGAAACAGCTTCGATGTGCTGAGCACCTTGAGCGGCTGAAGCGGCATCTCGACCATCCGGTCGAGCCGGAGGAAGAGCCCTTCGCCACGGCTGTCATCCAGATATTGATTGTCGATCTGGAACGCCGGCTCGCCATCGATCCGGACGCATTGCACCTGCCGGCAGGCATGAGCGTGTTCGTCCTGATACCAGCGCAACACGCCGCAGAGCTTCCCGCAGCAATCGCCGAACCGGCAGCCGTCGGTGCGGTGGCGCTGATAGACACCGAAGCGGCCGTCATCGGGATTGTAGCCGACATGGCTGGCCTGGATCAGCACCAGGTCCTCGCCATGATGGGCATAGGGCCCGTGGCGGTTGATCGCGACCTTGCCGCCGACCCGCCCGTGGTCGAACGGAAACGTTCCGAAATGCTGGGCCAGCAGCATGACCGGATAGCCCTGGCTCTCGTCGGAGCAGAACGCCCGCGATGGCAGCATGTGCTGGCGCTGGAAGCCGAGAGAACGGCAATAGTTGTAAAGTCGCGGAACGAAATGGCCGTAGCGCATGGCAAAACGGCCAACCCGGAAGGTTTCGATCATCCGCCGCTACCTGACCGGTCCGACATATCCATGAAGTCCGCGAGACAACGGGCCCGCTCCTCGTACCGCCGGGGAACGGTAGAGGCCGTTGTTGACGGTTATGTGAATGCAGGCCGGCGCGCGCCTTGCCGGGTCACGCGCTCAGCGCCCCCAGCGCAGCACGACCGGATCGAGCGTGCGCGCGATCTCGATCAGCCCGGCGCGCGTCGCCGGATGCAACGGCTGCAACGGGTGGCGGACCATGTCCGACTTGATGACGCCGCCTTCGCGCATCAGCACCTTGCAGGCGCTCAGCCCGCATTGCCGGTTCTCGTAATTGATCAGCGGCAGCCAGCGCGCATAGGCCTGCATCGCCTCGTCGCGGCGGCCGGCGAAGAACGGATCCATGATCTGGCGGATGCCGTCGGGATAGCCGCCGCCGGTCATCGCGCCGGTGGCACCGGCATCGAGATCGGCCATCAGCGTGATCGCCTCCTCGCCGTCCCACGGCCCCTCGATCACGCTGCCGCCCTTCTCGATCAGGCCGCGCAGCTTGCTCGCGGCCATCGGCACCTCGATCTTGAAGTACCTGACATTGGCGAGTTCCTTCGCCATCCGCGCCAGGAAATCGACCGACAGCGGCGTGCCGGCAACCGGCGCGTCCTGGATCATGATCGGGATGCCGATCGCGTCCGAGACCACGCGATAGAACTCATGGATCGCCGGCTCGCCGACGCGGAAGGTCGCGCCGTGATAGGGCGGCATGATCATCACCATCGCGGCACCGGCGGCCTCGGCCTGCCGGCTGCGTTCGGCGCACACCGCCGAGGAGAAATGCGTCGTGGTGACGATGACGGGGATGCGGCCCGCGACGTGCTCCAGCACCGCATGCATCACGGTCTCGCGCTCGGCATCGGTCAGCACGAACTGCTCGGAGAAGTTGGCGAGGATGCAGATGCCGTGCGAGCCTGCATCGATCATGAAATCGATGCAGCGTCGCTGTCCGTCGAGATCGAGATTGCCATTGGCGTCGAAGATGGTCGGCGCGACCGGGAAGACGCCGCGATAGGAACGCTGTGCTGAACTCGTCATCTCAAATCCTCCCTCATGATCCGTCGCGGCTTGTTCGGTCACGCGTTGCGGAACGGCAGCGGCGGACCTTCGAGCCGGCGCAGGCCGGGCTCGCGGCGCTCCAGCCACCAACCATACTGCCTGGGCCAGGATGCGAACACCTCGCCGCCTCCGCCGCCCAGCGCAAGCTCGGCATGCAGCGGCCAGTTCGGATCGAACAGCGCCTCGCGGCCGATCGCGACCAGATCGGCATGGCCATTGGCCAGCACGTCTTCGGCCTGCTGCGGATGCAGGATCAGGCCGACCGCGATGGTGGCGATCTCGGCGGAACGGCGGATTTCGTCCGCATAGGGCACCTGGAAGCCGTAGCCGCGCGGAATCCGCGCCGCGGTCGCCGAGCCGAGCAGTCCGCCCGACGAGCAATCGATCAGATCGACGCCGCGCGCCTTGGCTTCGCTGGCGAACGCGATCTGATCCTCGAGCGTCAGGCCGCCATCGACACCGTCGACCGAGGAGATCCGCACCGCCAGCGGCCGCTCCGCGGGCCATGCGGCGCGCACGGTCTCGATGATCTCGAGCGGATAGCGCATCCGCCCGGCACGGTCGCCGCCATAGGCGTCGCGGCGGCTGTTCGACAGCGGCGAGAGGAATTGGTGCAGCAGATAGCCGTGCGCGCAATGCACCTCGACGAACTCGAAGCCGGCTTCCACCGCACGCAAGGTTGCGCGCCGCCATTGCTCGCGCAACGCGGCGAGCTCCTCGACATCGAGCGCGTGCGGCATCAGCCAGCCCTGCTCCATCGCGATCGCACTCGGCGCCACCGTCCGCCACGGCAGATCGCCGCGGGCGTGGTCTGCATCGTCAAGCGCAGCGTTGCCATACCAGGGACGCTGCATGCTGGCCTTGCGGCCGGCATGCGCAAGCTGGATCGCGGGCACCGCGCCGTTGTCCTTCAGGAAGGCGGCGATGCGCTCGAGCGGTGCGATCTGCTCGTCGTTCCAGATGCCGACATCGCCATGGGTGATGCGGCCCTCGGCGGCCACCGCCGCGGCCTCGACCATCACGAGCCCGGCGCCGCCCTGGGCAAACTTGCCCAGATGAACAAGGTGCCAGTCATTGGCGAGGCCATCGGTTGCCGAATACTGGCACATCGGTGAAATCAGGATACGGTTTCGGGAGGTCACGCCGCGAAGCGTGATCGGCTGAAACAGAAGCGGCTGCGACATCGGAACCTGTGCGAGCGTGGTGGCGGAGCGAGATGGCGGCGGGAAAGCTATGCGGCGCGCCCCATGATCGCAAGCGGCGCTGTGGCGCAGGTCGCAAGACCTGCGCGCATGCCGCCGATATGCGATGGCGCGCTCCGCGTAACCCGCAGCGTCTGCCGAAGAAATTTTTCCCGGTTGGTAAACACTTTCCGTCATGGCCGGGTCGCGCGGCCAATCGCAATTCGTCGCGGACATGCCTACATTGCAGATCATGAAAAAGATCGGATTCCTCTCCTTCGGGCACTGGACGCCCTCGCCGCAATCGCAGGCCCGCTCGGCCGCCGATGTGCTGTTGCAATCGATCGACCTCGCGGTAGCCGCCGAGGAGCTCGGCGCCGACGGCGCGTATTTCCGGGTCCATCACTTCGCCCGGCAGCTCGCTTCGCCCTTCCCGCTGCTGGCGGCGGTCGGCGCCAGGACCAGCCGCATCGAGATCGGTACCGCCGTGATCGACATGCGCTACGAGAACCCGCTGTACATGATCGAGGATGCCGGCGCGGCCGACCTGATCGCGGGCGGTCGCCTGCAACTCGGCATCAGCCGCGGCTCGCCCGAGCAGGTGATCGATGGCTGGCGCTATTTCGGTTATCAGCCGGGCGAAGGCGAGACCGATGCCGACATGGGCCGGCGTCATGCCCAGATCTTCCTCGACATGTTGCGCGGGCAGGGTTTCGCGCAGCCGAATCCGCGGCCGATGTTTCCCAATCCGCCGGGCCTGCTGCGGCTCGAACCGCTGTCGGAAAGCCTGCGCGAGCGGATCTGGTGGGGCGCCGGATCGAACGCCACCGCGGTCTGGGCGGCGAAGCTCGGGATGAATTTACAGAGCTCGACGCTGAAGAGCGACGAGACCGGCGAAGCCTTTCACATCCAGCAAGCCGCGCAGATCCGGGCCTACCGCGATGCCTGGAAGGAGGCCGGCCACAGCCGCGAGCCGCGCGTCTCGGTGAGCCGCAGCATCTTCGCGCTGGTCGACGATCGCGACCGCGCCTATTTCGGCAGCGGGCAGGAGGAAGACCAGATCGGCTTCATCGACGAGCGGACGCGCGCGATCTTCGGCCGCGGCTACGCCGCCGAACCCGACAAACTGATCGAGCAGCTCAAGACCGACGAGGCGATCGCGGAAGCCGACACGCTGCTGCTGACGGTCCCCAATCAGCTCGGCGTCGCCTACAACGCGCATGTGATCGAGAGCATCTTGACGCACGTCGCGCCCGCGATGGGTTGGCGCTGACTAAAGCGAGATGAGATCGAATCGTCATCTCGCTTTAGCTTCTCGTCTGCGCATGATCTTTTCGGAAAACCGCTTCGCGCTTTTCCGGATCATGCTTTAGACACCAGAGCCCGTGCAACCGTTCCGCCGGAACTTTGTTCGCAAACGCGGAGAACTACGGAAACACAACTGCGCGTTATGTGAAGAACAGGTCGGGTACTGGTGGTCAGGCGCGGACGTTGCGTGAACAAATCGCCGTAGTCTCCCGGAGCGATGGCGCAAGCCGATCGACGGAACTGTGCGCAAGCGCACCGTCCGCTATTCCATGCATCGATCCCAAACGGGAGCGCGGAAACGATCAGCGTTCCCGCCTGTAACGACGCGGCGCGTCCGGCGCAAAATAGGGATTGACCACACAGCTCGCCGGAAGCCCCGCAGCTCCGGCCTGGCACTGATTGATCGACATGAAGTTGCAATCCATCCGCTCGCCGATCAGCGCACCGTAGACATGCATGCAGACCGGGTAGCGCGGGTCATACGTCTGTGCAGATGCCGGGCTCGTCATCCAGAGCGCGCCGAGCGCAAGCCACAACACTCCAAGCCACTTCACGTCGAGCCACGTCACGTCGGGTCTCCTGCGTCGCCTATGGCGCTCCGATTCGTGGAGCGGTCGTCTCGCCGACAAAACTGCCTCGCGAATGTGCCTGAGGATTGGAGCGGGCGAAGGGAATCGAACCCTCGTATGCAGCTTGGGAAGCTGCCGTTCTACCATTGAACTACGCCCGCCTGATCTATGAAATAAATCAGTATTTTAGTCGCGATTTCGGCCTCATTTCCGCGATCCACCGCGGTACCATTTTGATTGCCAGGCCGACAATCCTGCACACCATAGCGAATGCCGCTGGGGGATCAAGACATGCGTCTCTCTGGCGCGACGACGACCCCGCCGCACGCCTTGCATCCTAGTGCCCCATGCGCACGAGCACGTCGGTGATCACAAAGGACGCACCGGCAGATGCGTCGCAGCTGCCTCCGCGCGCATAGATGCAGGCATCGGCGGTTCCGACAAAGGCACAGCTCTGCCGTGAGAAATCCGCCGGCAGGTCGCCGGCTGCCTCGGGTCGGGCGATGATGCGGTTGAAGGCCGGGCCGGTCGCCTGCGCCAGCGGCGGCAGCATCAGTTCGGCGAGCGGGTCGATGGCCGAGAGCACATAGAGCGGCACCGATCCGACCAACCGGTCGCGCCCCGGCAGCAGCTGAAAGCGCACGTTGTAGAGCGCGAGGCCGCACATCTGCGGATCATGGCGCAGCTCGGCGGCGAGTTGCGCCGCGCCGACGCCACGGGTCCAGTAGTCGCGCATCGCTTCGGTGGCGCCGGCGAGCGCCACCGAGAGCAAGGCCCAGCCGGCCGTGACGACCGGCAGCGCCCAGCGGCGCCATCCAGGTCTTGCACGGAGCAATTGGACCCAATCGGCAGACCCCAGCGCGGCGACCAGAATGAGCAGCACCACCGAGAGGAAGACGAAGCGGTATTCCTTATGCGCGATCAGGCTGTGGAAGGCGAGGTTCACCAGCGCCACGGCCAGCAGCAGCGGCGCGTGCCGCCAGCCGCGCCAGATCGCGGCGATCGGCAGTATGATTGCCGCCGACCAGACCGCCAGGAAGTTGCCGAGATAGGCCGATGGCGGCGTCACACCGAAGTCGGCAGCGCGATCGTGCAGCAGGTTCTCCTCGATATTCCCGACCAGCCAGGCAAACGGCACCGCGCCATGCGCGAGGTCGATCACGGCCGCCAGCAACAGCGCGGCGAGCCCGCCGGCGACCAGCGGCAACAGGTTTCGCCAGCGCGGCCAGCAGGCCCCGAGCGCGAGCACGGCGATCGCCGGCGCATACTGAAAGCGGCAGACAAAGGCGAAGGCGAGCAACGCGCCGCCGATCGCGAGACGCCGCGGCGATGGACCGTTGGTCACCAGCAGCGCCGCCGGCACGACCAGCGCCGTCGCCAGCGGCTCGCCCAATGTGTGCGGCGCGAGCAGGATCAGCTCGAACCAGACCGCGGCGGCGAAGGCCGCGACAATGGCATGGACGCGCGATATCCGCGCGCCGAGGAACCAGGCGCTGACCACGATCGACAATGACGCGGATGCGACCACCAGCCGCGCCGCCAGGAAGGCGCCGGTGCCACCGGGCGCAATCGCATCACCGATCGCGACCGGCCCGGCCAGCAATGTCGGCAACAACCAGCCGCGAATGCCCGTGCGCCATTCCCACGTCAGAATGCTGTCGTGACCGAGCATCCGCCGCGCCGGCTCGAGATACTGAAAGATCTCGTCGGGATACATCACATTGGGCCAGACGGCGGCGGCAACGCGGACGACCAGCGCCAGCAGCAGCAATGCGAACAGCGGATGAGACCACCCGGTCGCCCTGCCGACCGTGCCAGCACTGCCGGGCGCGGCCCTGGCGCTCGTGCTCGTCATCGTTCCGCCGATCGTATCGTGGAGCAGCATGCTGGCGACCAGATAGCGGGCAAAGCCTTTAAGATGGGTGACCGCGGCCTGGCCGGACCGCACTCAGCCCCGCCACGACATGCTTAACCGAACGTCAAGATTCCGGATGCGCGGAACCGCGGGAATGTTATGATCGCGTGGGGGTTGGTGGCGTCATGGCGGGGCGTGGGTACACCATTTTCGACACGGCAATCGGCCGATGCGGCATCGCATGGGGCGAGTTTGGCGTTGCCGGCGTCCAACTCCCCGAACTGCGCGAGATCGACACCCGCAAGCGCCTGTTCCAGCTCTATCCCGATGCGCGCGAGATGCGGCCGCCAGAGGAGATCGCTTTCGCGATCGAGGGGATCGCAACGACCCTGCGCGGCGGCGATGGCGACCTTGCCGGCGTTGCGCTCGACATGACCGGCATTCCGGCGTTCAACCAGCGCGTCTACCAGACCGTCCGCGCCGTTCCCCGCGGCGAGACGTGGACCTATGACGAGGTCGCGCGTGCGCTGCGCGCCGCCGGCGCGGTGTATTCGGTGGCGCAGGCGCTGGGCCGCAATCCGTTCATGATCATCGTCCCCTGCCACCGCGTGCTGGAGACGGGCCATTATGCCGACCGAATTTCGCCGAATGGCGGCAGCGTCTCGAAGCGGCGGCTGCTCTCGATCGAAGGCGGCCAGCCGACCACCAGCAAGACGCTGTTCGACGTGCTGCTGCCGGTTGCACGGCCCCGGCCGCAAGCCTAGATCTGGGGCATGAACCGGACCACGCTGCTGCAGCGCGATCGCATCACGGTGAACGAGTTTCGCTGCACGGCGGAGCCCGGCGACAGGCCGTTCGCCGAGCAATTCGCCTGCCATTCGGTCTCCTATGTGCGCAGCGGCAGCTTCGGCTGCCATTGCCGCGGTCGCTTCCATGAGCTGGTGGCGGGCTCGATCCTGGTCGGCCATCCCGGCGACGAATACACCTGCACGCACGACCACGTGGTCGGCGACGAATGCCTGTCGTTCTTCCTCGACCCCGAGCTGGTCGAGGCGATCGGCGACCGCGCGGACGTCTGGCAGGTCGGCTCGGTGCCGCCGCTGCCGGAATTGATGGTGATCGGCGAGCTCGCCCAGACGGCGGCAGCTGGCAACAGCGATGTCGGCCTCGACGAGATCGGTCACATCCTCGCCAGCCGCCTTGTCGAGCTGGTGTCCGACCGCAAGGCAAAGCCCCTCACCGCAGGCTTGCGCGATCGCCGCCGCGCCGTCGAAGCCGCGCTGTGGATCGACGCCCATTCGCAGCATCAGATCGATCTCGACGATGCCGCCGAGCAGGTGGGCTTAAGCACGTTCCACTTCCTGCGGCTGTTCTCCGCCGTGCTCGGCGTGACCCCGCATCAATATCTGGTGCGCTCGCGGCTGCGCCATGCGGCGCGACGGCTGGTCGACGACGACAGCCCGGTCACCGACATCGCCTATGATGTCGGCTTCGGCGACCTCTCCAACTTCGTGCGCAGCTTCCACCGCGCCGCCGGCGCCTCGCCGCTCAAGTTCCGGCAGGCCTCCCGCGGCGACCGCAAGATTCTCCAAGAACGGCTTGCGCTGCAATAGCAGGGTTGCTCCGGTCCGCGCGTCACCGACGCGCCCAACGACTGGAGACCCCACCATGTACGACCACATCGGATTGCGCGTTGCCGACCTCGACGCCAGCGTGCGCTTCTACACCGCGGTGCTGGCGCCGCTCGGCTTCGTGCTGTGCTCGCGCGACGACAGCGGCGCCGGCTTCGGCCCGAAGGGCGAGCCGGCGCTCTGGCTGCATCTGCACAAGGGCAAGGCGCAGGGCGGCGCGCACATTGCGTTCCGCGCGCCGAGCCACGAGGCGATCAAGGCTTTCCACACCGAGGGCCTGAAGGCCGGCGGCAAGGACAACGGCGCGGCCGGCCATCGCAAGGACTACAGCCCGACCTATTACGCGGCCTTCCTGCTCGACCCTGACGGCAACAATGTCGAGGCGGTGAGCACGTAAGCACCACTACTCCGCCGTCATTGCGAGCGGAGCGAAGCAATCCATCGCGCCGCATATGAGGAAGCATGGATTGCTTCGTCGCTTCGCTCCTCGCAATGACAGTTTCCAATCAGAGGATTACATCCCATGGCTTCCATCCAAAAAGACATCCCGATCGACGCGCCGGCCGATCACGTCTGGGACGCGCTGCGCGATTTCGGCGCGCTGCACACAAGGCTGGTGCCGGGCTTCGTCACCGATACACGGCTCGACGGCGACGTCCGCACCGTCACGTTCGCCAACGGCACCGTGGCGCGCGAGACGCTGGTCGATTGCGACGACACGCGGCAGCGGCTGGTCTATGCGATCACGAGCGAGCGGCTGCAGCAGCACTCCGCCTCGGTGCAGGTGATTGCCGAAGGCGATGCGCGCTGCCGGGTGGTGTGGATCGCCGACGTGCTGCCGCACGAGGTCGCGCCCTATATGTCAGCGCAGATGGATCTCGGCGCGGCCGCGATGCAGACGGCGCTAGCTCGATCAAGCAAGGAGAGGAACGCGGCGTGACGCGAAGCGGCCGTCTCGAAGGGCAACGGCCCCGCTGCATCCGCGAGTGCACGCTGAAGCATCCGGGTCGTCGATCCTTCGAGACGCGCGGAGCCTGTCATCGGGCCGCGCTTCGCGCGGACCCGTTGGCGCTCCTCAGGATGACGGGCTGAAAGCCTTCAAGACAACGCCGGCTGCGCTTCGGCGAGCGGCGCTGACTTGCCCCAGCGCGTCAGGATCACGCTGAGGCAGGAGAGCACGCCGAGCACGCCCATCGAGGCGGCGGCGAGTGTGAAGAAGTCCTGCGCACTGGCGTCATGCGTCGACAGCCACCAGCCGCCGGTGCCGATGAAGATCAGCCGCGCGGTCTGCGCCAGCACCGGCCCTAGCACCTTGGCGGCGCCCTGCGAGGAGAAATACATCGACATCGCAAGGCCGATGAAGGCGTACATCGGCGCGGCGGTCGAGAGATATTGGTGGCTGGTCGCCCGCACATGCGGATCGCTGGTGAACAGATTGACCCAGAGGTCGGGGAACACGGCGATGAAGCTGCCGACCACGCCGACCGAAAGGAACGACACCGTGCCCGCGGTCCAGGCGATGCGCCTTGCGCGCGCGACGCGCTCGGCGCCGACCGCCATGCCGATCATCGGCACCGAGGCGATGCCGACCGCGAACGCAACCGAGGTCAGCATGAATTCGAGCCGCGCGCCGATGCCATAGCCGGCGAGCACCGCGGTGCCGAACTGCGCCAGCATGTGGGTGAAGATCGAGATCGTCAGCACCGATTGCAGCGGCGAGAAGCAGGAGACCGCACCGACCCTGAGGATGTCGATGAACATCGCCCATTGCACGCGCAGCCCCTTCAACTTCGGCTTGACGCGGGCGCGGCCGGAGAACAGGTACCAGCCCATCACGCTGATGCTGATCGAATAGGCGATCAACGAGCCCGCGGCGACGCCGCGCATGCCGAATTGCGGCACCGGACCGAGGCCGAGCCCGAGCGTGCCGCCCAGCATGATCTGCCACACCGCCGAGGACAGGATCATGGTCGAGGGCAGCTTCATGTTGCCGGTGCCGCGCAGGATGCCGGCCATCGTGTTCATCAGCCAGGGCAGGATCGCGCCGCCGAAGAAGATCTGGGAATAGGCGATCGCCTGCGCCAGCACATTGCCGCGGCCGCCGAGCAGTTCGAGCAGACGCGGGCCGAAGATCAGCATGCCGAGCATGAAGGTCACGCCAAACGTCAGCCCGATCAGCAGCGCATGCATCGCCAAAGTCGAGGCGCGCTCGATCTCGCCGGCGCCGAGTGCACGCGCGATCGCGGATGCGACGCCGCCGCCCATCGCGCCGCCCGACATCGTCATGGTCAGGATCACGCAGGGAAACACCAGCGCCATCGCCGCGAGCGACTCGACGCCGAGCCGGCCGATATAGGAGGTCTCCGCGATCACGACGCAGGTGCCGGCGGAAAGCGCGATCACGTTCGGCCACGCCAGCCACACCAGCGTGCGCAGGATCGGCCCGTCGAGCAGCGCGTTGCGCGCCGGCTTCGTCACCGGCGGCGGCAGCGGCCGCTCTTGTTCGTCGACGGGTATTTCGGCGAGGCCGAGATCGGACATTTCTGCTCCCGAGCGCGTCGTTCGGAAGCGCGCCATGGTGTTTCCCTACCATGGCGGCGACGGATTCCACGTGCGCGGGACGCAA
>CALRXG020000164.1:0-13010 GCA_943372075.1 Bordetella parapertussis
CGCTACAACCAGCTTTCATCATGGCCGGGACCGGCGAGATCGTCACCTATCGCGAGCTCGAGGCGCGCAACAACCGCCTCGCGCACCTGTTCCGCAACCGCGGCATGAAGCGGCTCGATCACTATTCGATCTTCATGGAGAACAACAACCGCTACCTCGAAGCGTGCGGCGCCGGCGAACGTGCGGGGCTTTACTACACTTGCGTGAATTCGTACCTCACCGCGGGCGAACTCGCCTACATCCTGACCAACAGCCAGTCGCGGATCCTGATCACCTCGAAGCTCAAGCTCGACATCGCGCGCGAAGCGCTGAAGGAGTGTCCGCAGGTCGAGCTCTGCATCGTGGTCGACGGCGACAGCGAAAGTGAGCGGATCGTCGGGCTGCAACAGGCGACCGCGGGCTTGCCGGCAACGCCGATCGCGGACGAATATGCCGGCACCGCGATGCTGTATTCGTCCGGCACCACGGGCCGGCCCAAGGGCATCGTGCGGCCGCTGCCGGAGCAGCCGCCGTCGCAGAACCTGCCGCTGTTCGATTTCCTGACCAAGCTGTGGCACTACCGCGAGGGCATGGTCTATCTGTCGCCGGCGCCGCTCTATCACTCGGCGCCGCAGGCCGCGGTCAATCTCACCATCCGGATGGGCGGCACCGTCGTCATCATGGAGAGCTTCGATCCCGAGCGCTATCTCGCGCTGGTCGAGCAATGGGGCATCACCCACAGCCAGCTGGTGCCGACCATGTTCTCGCGCATGTTGAAGCTGCCCGAAGAGATTCGCACCCGTTACGATCTGTCGACGCTCGAGATCGCCGTTCATGCCGCCGCGCCCTGCCCGGCGCTGGTCAAGGACGAGATGATCAAATGGTGGGGACCGATCATCCACGAATATTACGGCGCGACCGAAGGCCTCGGCTTCACCGCCTGCAACAGCGAGGAATGGCTCGCACATCGCGGCACCGTCGGCAGGGTCTTGCTCGGCGACCTGCATATCCTCGACGAGAACATGCAGCCCTGCCCCAAGGGTACGCCCGGCACCGTGTGGTTCAAGACCGGATCGCCATTCGAATATTTCAACGATCCCGCCAAGACCAGCGAAGCGCGCTCGGCCGACGGCAGCATGAGCACGGTCGGCGACGTCGGCTATGTCGATGACGACAACTTCCTCTATCTCACCGACCGCGCCACCTTCATGATCATCTCCGGTGGCGTGAACATCTATCCGCAGGAATGCGAGAACCTGCTGATCACCCATCCCAAGGTCGCCGACGCCGCGGTGTTCGGCGTGCCCAATGTCGATCTCGGCGAGGAGGTGAAGGCGGTGGTGCAGCCGGCCGAGGGCATCGCACCGGGGCCGGAGCTCGCCGACGAGTTGATCGCGTTCTGCGCAGGTTCACTGTCGCGCCAGAAGGTGCCGCGCTCGGTGGATTTCGAGGCCGAGCTGCCGCGGCTGCCGACCGGAAAGCTCTACAAGCGCCTGCTGCGCGACCGCTATTGGGGCAACAAGACCTCACGGATCGTGTGAACGGACGGTGCGGCTGACGGCGCTGAACCGGTCGGGCCAGCGCCGCAGCGCAACAGACTCGCCCGCCGCGCGAATTTCGCGCTATGGTCCGCGATCGCAAGCCAGCTTCGCCGGAGGCCGCCATGCCGTCGCCCCAGCCGCGCGAGCCGGAGCCGGCACCGGCCGGACGGCTCGAATTCACCGCCGCCGAGATCGGCGCGCTCGCCCATCTCTATCGCGGCGAGGTCTATCGCAGCACGGTCTGGCGCACCCGCCTCGACAGCTCGACCAATTGGGCTGTGGTCACGACCGGGATCGCGCTGTCCGCGACCTACAGCAACGCCGAGGCATCGCCGTTGCCGATGGTGCTGGTCGGGCTTCTGGTCACGGTCTTCCTGCTGTTCGAGGCGCGGCGCTACCGCTACTTCAATGTCTGGCGCGCTCGCGCCCGGCTGCTCGAGACCGATTTCTACGCGCCGATGATCCGCGGCGAAGGGCCCTTGCCGGACGCGCCCTGGACCGAGCTGCTCGCCAACGATTACCGCAAGCCGAGCTACCACATCAGCTTCTCGCGCGCGGTCGGCCGGCGGTTGCGCCGCACCTATGGCTGGATCTTCGCGATCCAGGCCATCGCCTATTACGGCAAGCTCGCGATCCATCCACTGCCGCTGGCCACGTTGAGCGCGATCTGGGACCGCGCCTCGATCGGCCCAATTCCCGGAACCGTCGTGGTGCTGGCCGGCGTCGCCTTTCATTCCAGCTGGGCGCTGTTCGCCTTCGTCACCCATCGCATCGAGGTGGTCGACCGGCGCACGGGGCACAAGCTGATCGCCATGGGGTGAGGTGCCGCAGGTCGCGTTGCCGGTGGCGGGCTTTTCCCCTAACCTCACACCAACAAGAAAACTCAGGGAGGAACTGCCGATGGACGTGATCCCACTGCGCGAAGGGTTTGGCGCCGAATTGCGCGGCGTCACGCTGTCGGACGTCGCCGCCAGCGACGCCGCTTATGCGGCGGTGCGCGCGGCGTTCGAGGAGCATTCAGTGCTGGTGTTCCGCGGCCAGGAGGTCAGCGACGACATCCAGCTCGCCTTCTCACGCCGCTTCGGCCCGCCCGAGACGACCAAGGTCGGCTCGATGGGCACCGGCTCGCATTTCGTGATCCTCTCGACCTTCGGACCCGACGGCAAGGTGGTTCCGTCTGACCATCGGCAACAGCTCCGCGCCAAGGCCAACCAGCTCTGGCACACCGACTCCTCCTTCAAACGCGTGCCGGCGCTGACCTCGATCCTGTCCGCGCGCATCATCCCGGAGCATGGCGGCGAGACCGAATTCGTCTCGATGCGGCTTGCCTTCGAGCGGCTCGACAAGGACTTGGGGAAGCGGCTGGAGAATTCGTTTGCCTGGCACTCCTATGCGCATTCGCGCAGCAAGGTGGCCAAGGGCCTCGCAACGACGGAGGAAGTCGATTCGCTGCCACCGGTGTGCTGGCGCATGGTGTGGCGCAATCCGGTCAACGGCCGTGGCGCGCTGTATCTAGCCTCCCATGCCTATAGCGTCGAGGGCATGGATGCCGAGGCCGGCAAGGCGCTGATCGAGCAATTGACCGAGGCCGCGACCGCGCCCGGCGTCAGCTATCTGCATCAGTGGAAGCAGGGCGACGTCGTGATGTGGGACAACCGCGCCACCATGCATCGCGGCCGCCCCTGGCCGGCACATGAGGGCCGTCTGATGATCCGCACCACCATCTCGGCGACCGACGCCGATGGTGTTGCGACCATGCGCCTGCCCTCGCCGCAGGCGGCGGAGTGAGGTGATATGTTTCCCCGTCATCCCCGCGCAACGGCGGAGCCGTTGTCACTGGAGGCGCGAGCGTAGCGAGCCTTGAAGGATGAATCGGCAATCGGCCACCCCGCTCGGGCCGCGCATCCTTCGAGACGCGCTTCGCGCTTATCAGGATGACGGAACGAACCTCGACGCTGCTTAGCGAATGTCGGCGACAAACTGTCGCTGATTGCAGACCGCTGCACGCAGCGCACATCGACGCGTGCATTCGAAATCGAACAGAGATCGGTCATTGCATAGCAAAACAAGCCGAGTTCCCCGCGATCACAGTCAATATTCCCGGTCCCCGGAAATTTTAATGTCCTCGTGTCATCCGAATTGCCAATCCGCGCACGACCCACGCCGGTTGCCCGATCGCCTCACCGTGGTATCGTCGATGCCAATCGGCCATTGAGACCGGAATGTGGGAGGGGACCATGCGGAGCGTGCAAGCGCTGGCCGTCGCGGTGTTGTCTGTGCTGACCATCAGCGACGTTTCACACGCAGCCGAGCCGAAATCCGGCGGCATTTTCAGAATCTATCACCGCGACAGTCCCGGCAGCGCCTCGATCCACGAGGGCGCGACCTATTCGGTGAACATTCCGTTCATGCCGATCTTCAACAATCTCGTCATCTTCGATCAGCACATCGCGCAGAACAGCGTCAGCACGATCCGGCCCGAGCTTGCCGAGAGCTGGGCCTGGAGCGGCGACAACAAGACGCTGACCTTCAAGCTGCGCAAGGACGTGAAATGGCACGACGGCAAGCCGTTCACGTCGGCCGACGTCAAATGCACCTTCGACATGCTGATGGGCAAGTCGCCGCAGAAGTTCCGGCAGAACCCACGCAAATCCTGGTACGAGCAGGTCGACGAGGTCACGACCAACGGCGACTATGAGGCGTCATTCAAGCTGAAGCGGCCGCAGCCGGCGCTGCTGTCGCTGCTCGCCTCGGGCTACTCGCCGGTCTATCCCTGCCACGTCTCGCCGGCGGAAATGCGCACCAAGCCCGTCGGCACCGGCCCGTTCAAGTTCGTCGAATTCAAGGCCAACGAATCGATCAAGCTCACCAAGAACCCCGATTACTTCAAGAAGGGCCTGCCCTATCTCGACGGCATCGAGTTCACCATCATCCCGAACCGCTCGACCGCAATTCTCGGCTTCGTCTCGGGCAAGTTCGACATGACGTTCCCGACCGAGGTCTCGATACCTCTGCTCAAGGACGTCAAATCGCAGGACCCGACGGCGGTCTGCGTGGTAGAGCCGAACAACGTGTCCACCAACATCATCATCAATTCGACCGCACCGCCGTTCGACAATCTCGACATCCGCCGCGCCCTGGCACTCGCGCTTGACCGCAAGGCGTTCATCCAGATCATGTTCGAAGGCCAGGGCGACATCGGCGGCACCATGGAGCCGGCGCCCGCCGGGCTGTGGGCGATGCCCAAGGAGATGCTGGAGCAGATCCCCGGCTACGGTCCCGACGTCGAGAAGAACCGCGAGGAAGCCCGCAAGCTGATGCAGAAGGCAGGCTATGGCCCGGACAAGCATCTGCAGATCAAGGTGTCGACCCGCAACATCGCGGTCTATCGCGATCCTGCGATCATCCTGATCGACCAGATCAAAAGCATCTATATCGACGCCGAGCTCGACGTCGTCGATACCGCGCAATGGTTCCCGAAGATCGCACGCAAGGACTATTCGCTCGGCCTCAACTTGACCGGCAACGCCGTCGACGAGCCCGATCAGTCCTTCTATGAGAATTATGCCTGCGGCTCGGAGCGGAACTATACCAATTACTGCAACAAGGAGATCGAGAAGCTATTCGACCAGCAGTCGGAAGAGACCAACGTCGAGAAGCGCAAGAAACTGGTCTGGGAGATCGACAAGAAGCTGCAGGAGGATGTCGCCCGTCCAATCATCTTCCATGCCCGCACCGGCACCTGCTGGAAGCCCTACGTGAAGAATGTCACGATCATGTCGAACAGCTCCTATAACGGCTATCGCTACGAAGACGTCTGGCTGGATAAATAGGGCATAGCGTTTTCAAGCGTAGCGGATACCGGTTCGCGTCAAGAAAACGCGTCAAAAAGAAAACCACAGGCCAGAGATCAGGGAGAGAGCCAGGGTGTTTGCCTATATCGTGCGGCGGCTGTTCCTGATGCTCGTGACCCTGTTCGGGATCTCGGTCATCATCTTCGTGCTGCTGCGCGTCGTGCCCGGAAACATCGTCGACATCCTGTTCGACGCCGCGGGCTTCGTCGATCCCGCCGACAAGGCCAATCTGGAGCGTGAGCTTGGCCTGAGCCAGCCGATCGTGATCCAATATCTGCACTGGATCGGCGGCCTGCTGCATGGCGATCTCGGCTATTCCTACGTCTCGGAGAAGCCGGCGCTGGAGGAGATCCTGCCGCGGATTCCGATTACGGCGCGGCTCGCGGGCCTGGCGCTGCTGTTCTCCGCCTCGATCGGCATCCCGCTCGGCGTGATCAGCGCCGTGCACCAGGGCTCGAAGCTCGATTATGCGCTGCGCGTCGTCAGCCTCAGCGGCCTCTCGCTGCCGTCGTTCTGGCTCGGCCTGTTGATCCTGATGGCTTCGGTCTCGCTGTTCGGCACCATGCCGATCTTCAATCCGAACCCGAAGACCTGGCTCGAGGCGTTGACCATCTACGCGGTGCCGGCGATGGCGGTCGGCTTCCGCAGCGCGGCGCTGACCATGCGCATCACCCGCTCCTCGATGCTGGAGATCCTGCGCCAGGACTACATCCGCACCGCGCGCGCCAAGGGCGCCTCTGAGGCCTCGGTGAACTATCACCACGCGCTGAAGAACGCGGTACTGCCGGTCATCACCGTGATCGGCATCGAGGCCGCGTTCCTGATCGGCGGGCTGATCGTGACCGAGACCGTGTTCAACATTCCCGGCATCGCCCGCTTCCTGGTCGAGGCGCTGCGCTGGCGCGACTACCCGATCGTGCAGAACCTCGTGATGCTCATCGCCATCGTCGTCGTGGTCGTGAATTTCATCGTCGACATGCTCTATGCGGCGATCGATCCGCGCATCCGGTTCGGAGACTGACCCGATGGCGACGATCAATTTCGACAGCGAGCTGCGACGCGCCGGGGCCAACGCCACCGGCGGCTGGGGGCGGCTGGCCTTCCTTGCGCAGCGCCATGTGCTCGGCACTGTCGGCCTGATCATCATGCTGTTGTTCGTACTGACCGCGATATCGGCGGACCTGATCTGCCGTTTCGATCCGCTCAGCGTCGATTCCGCGCACCGCCTGGCCGCGCCCTCCGCGCTGCACTGGTTCGGCACCGATTCCTTCGGTCGCGATGTCTGGAGCCGCATCATCCACGGCGCGCGGATCTCGCTTGCGGTCGGGATCGGCTCGACGACGCTCGGCGCCACGCTCGGCGTGATGGTGGGGCTCGCCTCCGGCTATCTCTCCGGCTGGGTCGACCTCGTGTTTCAGCGGGTGACCGACATCCTGCAATCGTTGCCGCTGCTGGTGCTCGCGCTGGTCATGACTGCGGCGCTCGGCCCGTCGCTGCCGAACGTGATCCTCGCGATCGCCATTCCGCTGATCCCGACGGTTGCCCGCGTGATCCGCGCCAACACGCTGGCGCTGCGCGAGCAGCCGTTCGTCGAGGCCGCCAAGTCGATCGGCATGAGCGAGACGCGGATTGCGCTGCGCCACGTGCTGCCGAACACCATCGCGCCGCTGATCGTGCTGGCCACAGCGCAGCTCGGCTCGACCATCCTGACCGAGGCGTCGCTGTCCTTCCTCGGCCTCGGAATTCCCGAACCCTATCCGTCCTGGGGCCGCATGCTGTCGGAATCCGCCGCCGAGTATGTCCGCACCGCGCCCTGGCTGGTGATCTTCCCCGGCATCGCGATCAGCCTCGCGGTGTTCGGCACCAATCTGTTCGGCGACGCGCTGCGCGACATCCTCGATCCGAGGCAGCGCGGCTGATGAGCGAGGCACTTCCGGCAGAGACGGTTCTCGACGTGAAGAACCTGCAAACGGTGTTCTTCACCAATTCCGGCCTGTTCCGCGCGGTCGACGACGTCTCGTTCGCTGTTCGCCGCGGCGAGACCTTGGCGATCGTCGGTGAATCCGGCTGCGGCAAGAGTGTCAGCGCGCTCTCAATCATGCGCCTGGTGCCCGATCCGCCCGGCCGCATCGTCGGCGGCTCGGTCATGCTCGAGGGCACCGACCTGCTGAAGCTCGACGATGCCGCGATGCGCGGCATCAGGGGCAACCGCATCTCGATGATCTTCCAGGAACCGATGACCTCGCTCAATCCGGTGATGCGGATCGGCGACCAGATCATCGAGGCGGTCCGCCTGCATCAGAAGGTGAGCAGCAAGGAGGCCTGGAAACAGGCCGTCGACATGCTGCGGCTGGTGCGCATTCCGGAACCAGAGCGCCGCGCTCACGAGTATCCGCATCAGCTCTCCGGCGGCATGCGCCAGCGCGCGATGATCGCGATGGCGCTGGCATGCAGGCCGGCGCTGCTGATCGCAGATGAGCCGACCACCGCGCTCGACGTCACCATCCAGGCGCAGATCCTCGCCCTGATCGTCGATTTGCAGCAACGGCTCGGCACCGGCCTGATCCTGATCACCCATGATCTCGGCGTCGTCGCCCAGACCGCGCAGCGCGTAATCGTGATGTATGCCGGCAAGAAGGTCGAGGAGGCGACGGTCGAAGAGCTGTTCGAGACGCCGCTGCATCCCTACACACGCGGCTTGATGGCCTCGATCCCCGCGGTGCCCTTGCCCGACGCCAAAGCCGACGTGCGGCTGGTCGAAATCCCCGGCATGGTGCCGTCGCTGACCAAGCTGCCGCCCGGCTGCGCTTTCGCGCCGCGCTGCAAGCTCGCGGTCGAGCGCTGCCGGCAGGAATATCCGCCGCTCGACGAGGTCAAACGCGATCACTGGGCCGCGTGTTGGCGCGCCGGCGAGATGGCGGAGGCCTCGTGACCGAGCAACGTCCGCTCCTCGAGGTCACTGATCTCGTCAAGCACTACGCGGTGCGCGGCGGCGTGCTGCGTCGCCATGTCGGCACCGTGCATGCGGTCGACGGCGTCAGCTTCTCGCTCGGCGCCGGCGAGACGCTCGGCCTGGTCGGCGAATCCGGCTGTGGCAAGTCGACGGTGGCGCGCACCGTGCTGCGGCTGGTCGAGCCGACCAGCGGTGCGATCAAGCTCGACGGCGAGGACATCGCGCCGCTGAGCAAGACCGCGCTGCGGCCGTACCGCCGCTCGATGCAGATCGTGTTCCAGGACCCGTTCGCCTCGCTCAACCCGCGCATGACGGCCGGCGACATCGTCGGCGAGCCTCTCACCGTGCATGGACTGGCGAGTGGGACGAAGAAGCAGGAGCGGGTCGCGGAGCTGTTCCAGCAGGTCGGCTTGCGCGCCGACCAGATGAAGAACTTCCCGCACCAGTTCTCCGGAGGCCAGCGCCAGCGCATCTGCATCGCGCGCGCGCTGTCGCTCGGGCCGCGGCTGATCGTCTGCGACGAGCCGGTCTCCGCGCTCGACGTCTCGATCCAGGCGCAGGTGATCAATCTCTTGATCGACCTGCAACGCAAGCAAAACTTTTCCTATTTGTTCATCGCGCATGATCTCGCTGTTGTCGCCCATATCAGCCACCGCGTCGCCGTGATGTATCTCGGGCGCATCGTCGAGATCGCCGACAAGCACGAGTTGTTCGCCAATCCGCGGCACCCTTATACGCAGGCCCTGCTCGCCTCGGTGCCGATCGCCGATCCCAAGGCCAAGCGCTCCGCACCGCTGATCGACGGCGACGTGCCGAGCCCGATCAACCCGCCGCCAGGCTGCGCCTTCCACACCCGCTGCCGCTACGCCATCGATCGCTGCAAGACGGAACGCCCGGCGTTACAGACGGCGGGCAGCGGGCACCAGGTCGCGTGCTGGCTGAACGACGGGACAGGGCGCGACGAGTAAAGCTGTCGTCCCGGCGAAGGCCGGGACCATGCATGCTATGCGGCGGCCTCTATCTCCACCACGATCTTCCCCGTTGTCACCTGCTCGCCCTCGGCGACGTCGATCGACGACACCGTGCCGGCGACGCCGGCGGTGTGGACATGCTCCATCTTCATCGCCTCCAGCGTCATCACCGGCTGGCCGGCCGCGACCTTGTCGCCGGCCTTCACCAGCACCGCGACAACCCGGCCGTTCATGGCGGCGCGGACCTTGCCGTCGCCACCGGCGGCTGACGCACTCTCCGGCGGCGCGAGCGTCAGATCGCGGACTGACAGCGTGACGCCACGGTGCAGGAATAAGAGCCGGTCGCCATCACGCAGGAATGTGGCCTGCTCCATCAGGCCATCGTGGTGGAAGCGGATGCCGTCCTGATCCAGATCGTCGATCACGAAGCTAAAGCGATCGCCGTTGCGGGTCGCACGATAGCTGCCGTCGCGCTCGCGGACAATCTCGATCTCCTGCACGCCGCGACCGAGATCGATCCGCAAGCCGAGCGGGAATGTTGCGGACAGAGACCGACCGCGCTGCCATGGCGGCGCATGCGGATTTGTGACGTAGAGCAGCAGGGCCGCGAGCGCGAGGTCGCTGCCGCGATCGGCCCGAGGAGCCAGCAGCGCCACGCGGTTGTCACCGATAAAGGCCGTGGTCGCCTCGCCCTTGGCGAAGACCGGATGACGCAGGCAGTCGATCAGGAAACCCTGATTGGTGGTGACGCCCAACGCCGTGACCTGCTCCAGCGCGCAAATCAATTTGCCGCGCGCCTCGTCGCGAGTCGCGCCATGGCTGATGACCTTGGCGATCATCGAATCATAGAACGGCGGGATCTCCGAGCCGGATTTAAGGGCGTGCTCGACGCGGATGCCGTCGGGCATCTGCCAGCGCGCCATCGTGCCTGATTGCGGCATGAAGTCGTGCCCGGCGTCCTCCGAGCACAGCCGCACCTCGATGGCGTGACCGGAGAAATTGATATCCTCCTGCCTCAAGCCGAGCGGTTCGCCCCGCGCGACACGGAGTTGCAATTCGACCAGATCGAGCCCGGTGATCGCCTCGGTGACGGGGTGCTCGACCTGGAGCCGCGTGTTCATCTCCATGAAGTAGAAATTGCCGGCGCGATCAAGCAGGAATTCCAGCGTGCCGGCGCCCTCGTAACCGATCGCCTTGACCGCCTGCACGGCAACCGCGCCCATCCGCGCGCGCAACTCCGGCGTGACCGCCGGCGACGGCGCCTCCTCGATCAGCTTCTGATGCCGACGCTGCACCGAGCAGTCCCGCTCGCCGAGATGGATAGCGCTGCCATGGCGGTCGCCGAACACCTGGATCTCGATGTGGCGCGGATCGACGATCGCGCGCTCGAGGATGACGGTGGGATCGCCGAACGCGCCCTGCGCTTCCGACCGCGCACTGCGCAGCGCGTTCGGAAACGCCGCGGCGTCGGCAACCAGCCGCATGCCACGGCCGCCACCGCCGGCGACAGCCTTGATCATCACGGGAAAGCCGATGCTCTTCGCCGCTGCCAGCATCCCGGCATCGCTCTGGTCAGCGCCCTGATAGCCGGGCACGCAGGGAACGCCGGCGTTTTGCATGATGTCCTTGGCGCCGGCCTTGTTACCCATCGCGAGGATCGCTTCCGGCGACGGGCCGATGAACACCAGACCCGCATCGCGGCAGGCCTGCGCAAGGTCCTCATTCTCGGCGAGGAAGCCGTAGCCGGGATGCACCGCGCTGGCGCCGCTTGCCTTGGCAGCCGCGATGATCGCGTCGATCTTCAGATAGGACTGCGCCGGCAGCGCTTCGCCGATCCGTACCGCCTGGTCGGCCTCGCGCACATGCAGCGCGTCGCGGTCGGCGTCCGAATACACCGCGACCACGCCATAGCCGAGCCGCCGCGCCGTGCGCATAATGCGCAGCGCGATCTCGCCACGATTGGCGATCAGGATCTTGAAGAACGGCGTCCGCGTCACGATAGCCCCGCTCATGGCCGCGCCACCGAGAACTGCATCCGTTGCGGGGTTCGTGCCTCGGCCTCGCGGCAGATCGAAAGCACCTCTGACAGCACCGTTCGCGTATCGCGCGGATCGATCACGCCGTCGTCGAGCACCCGGGCGCTGGTCGAGAACACGTCCATCTGGCTGTCGAACACGCCGGTGATCTGCGCCTTCATCGCCTCCAGCTTCTCCTTCTCGATCGGCTTGCCGCGCCGCGCCGCGGCCGCTTCAGTGACGATCGCCATTGTTTCGGCGGCCTGTTCGCCGCCCATCACCGCGGTCTTGGCGTTCGGCCAGGAGAAACAAAAGCGCGGATGGAAGCCCCGGCCGCACATGCCGTAATTGCCGGCGCCGAACGAGGCCCCGCAATACAGCGTGATCTGCGGCACCGTCGCCGAGGTCACGGCCTGGATCATCTTCGAGCCGTGCTTGATCATGCCGGCCTCTTCATAGGCGCGGCCGACCATGTAGCCGGTGGTGTTGTTCATATAGAGGATCGGCGTGCGCGACTGGCAGCAGGCCTGGATGAAATGCGTCGCCTTGTTGGCGCCGGGCACATCAAGCGGGCCATTATTGGTGATGATGCCGATTGCCTGCCCTTCGATCCGGGCATGACCGCAGACCGTAGCCGGTCCGTAATTGGAACCAAACTCGGTGAAATCGGAATCATCGATGAAGCGCGCGATTGCCTGACGCATGTCGACGGGTCGCTTGTGATCCATCGGCATGATGCCGAGCAGCTCCTCCGCGTCATAGCGCGGCGGCTTGAATGCAGCAGGTTCTGGGCTCGGACGATCCCAGGGGAGTTTGGCCATGATCTCGCGCGCGATGCGCAGCGCATCGCGGTCGTCCTCGGCGAGATAGTCGCCAAGGCCCGAGACCTGGGTGTGCATCTCGGCACCACCGAGCTCCTCCTCGGTCGCGATCTCGCCGGTGGCGGCCTTGAGCAGAGGCGGCCCGGCGAGGAAGGCGCGGGTGCGGCCGCGCACCATCACGATGTAGTCGGACAGGCCGGTCTGGTAGGCGCCGCCCGCGGTCGAGGAGCCGTGAGTGACGGTGACGACAGGAAGCCCGGCCGCGGACAGCCGCGCCAGATTGCGGAAGATGTTGCCGCCGCGGACGAAATCCTCGACGCGGTAACGCAGCAGATTGGCTCCGGCGCTCTCGACCAGTTGCACGTAAGGCAGCTTGTTCTCCAACGCGAGCTCCTGGACCCGCAGCGTCTTGTCGAGACCGTAAGGTTGCAGCGCGCCCGCATCGATGCCGGCATCATTGGCGCTGACCATGCAGCGGATCCCCGAGACGAAGCCGATTCCCGCGACCAGTCCGCCGCCGGGCACGCTCTTGTCCACGTCCGGCACGTCGAACATGTAGCCGGCGAGCGTCGACAGTTCGAGGAACGGTGAGCCCGGATCGAGCACCAGCGCGACGCGCTCGCGCGGCAGCAATTGGCCACGCTTGTGGAAGCGATCCTTGGCAGCGGCGGAGGCCGCGCGCGTGCGCTCCTCCAACCCGCGCATCCGGGCGATCAGCGCCAGCATGCCATCGCGATTGCCCTGGAACCCGGCGCTGCCGGTGGAAATCGTGTTCTCGATGATAGCCACTAGGCGCGCTCCACAAAATGCTCGCCGTACTGCTGTCGCAGCTCGACCTTGCGCAGCTTGCCGGTCGCGGTCATCGGCATCTCCTCC